>NC_010581.1:2201388-2504166 GCF_000019845.1 Beijerinckia indica subsp. indica ATCC 9039
GACGCTCCTCTTCTTGCGCCCTCACAACCGCCCATGCTCGTGCCCAATGCCGAGACCTGGCTCGATTTCGCCGATCTCGTCTTTTTCGATCCGCCCGGCACCGGCTACAGCCGGCTTTACGGCAAGGATGACGAAGCCCGGCGGAGCTTTTTTTCCGTCAATGGCGACATCAGCGCCTTGAGCGTCGCCATTCGCAAATGGCTGGCCGAGCATGATCGTCTCGCCAGTCCGAAATTCATCGTCGGTGAGAGTTATGGTGGATTTCGCGCGCCCAAACTCGCCCGTCGCCTGCAAGAAACAGAAGGCATCGGCGTTTCGGGCCTCATCATGATCTCGCCTGTCCTCGATTTCAGTTGGTTCGAGGGCGCCAATAATCCCCTCATCGCGGTCGCGCGACTGCCATCGCTCACCGCCACCGCGCGCGGACTCGATGGAGGCGCGAGCCGAGCCGATCTCGCCGATGTGGAAGCCTATGCAAGCGGCCCCTATCTCGTCGATCTCCTGCGCGGCGAACGCGATCCCGCCGCGCTCGACCGGCTGGCGGCCAAGGTTTCCGCATTCACCAAGCTCGATCCCACTCTGGTGCGTCGGCTCGGCGGCCGTATCGATCTTGCGACGCTCTCACGTGAGCGCAAGCGCGATGAAGGCAAAGTCGCAAGCCTCTATGACGCACGCATTCTCGGCTATGATCCTGATCCCCATCAGGCCTCGAGCGATTATGCCGATCCAATCCTGGACGCTTTGCGCGCACCTCTCGCCAGCGCCATGGCGGATCTCATCGCGCATCGCTTGAACTGGCCGATCGAGGCTCGCTATGAAATTCTCAACGACAATGTCAATCGGCAATGGAATTGGAACCCGGATCGGGGCCATGCCCATGCCCAGGCGGAATCCTTAAGCGACCTCAAACATGTGATGGCGCTCGATCCGCGCCTGCGCGTGCTGGTCATCCATGGATTGAGCGATATTGTAACGCCCTATTTCGCCTCGAAACTTCTGCTCGACCAAGTCGCACCCATGGGCGATCCTGATCGCCTGCGTTTGTCGGTCTATCCAGGCGGCCACATGCTCTATCTCGAAGAGACGAGCCGAGCGAAATTGCGCGAGGATGCGGCCAAGCTGATCACCGGTCCCTGAAGGTCCCGCTTCCACCCGAAGATCCAAGTCGAAAAATCCGGGAACGGAGCGATTTAGCGCGACAGGCTGATTATTCCTCAGCGTCAGTGAAGAGGATCACCTCATCCGGCAAGCCGAGAGTCACGCTCTTCTCGAGATTGACTCCGGCCACACGCGCGAAGGCACCATCACCTTCGAGGAGGACCACAGCCTCGGCCGGCATCGACTGCAGCAATTCGATCAATTGATTGACGGTCATCACGGGTTCCTGCTGGCGCAGCCCATCCAGGGCAGGACATTTATAGCAAATTTCATGAAAGCCTGAAGCGGCCAACACCGATCCCCAATGCCTCGGCGCGCCCGTCAAATCAAGAATCAGAACCAGTAGATTTCTATCATTTACATTTTATCGCTTAGGCTTCACGGGTAACTTTCTCCTCGACGGCCAATCGAGCGGGACACGCGACAGCGCGAGATCCCCTCGACTGGCCAGCCTCAAGCCGAAAATATTCGGCCCGCGGCAGGAGACCATGATGCCAAAAGTTCTCGTTCTTTATTATTCTTCCTATGGCCATATCGAGACGATGGCGGAAGCCGTCGCAGAAGGCGCGCGGGCGGCGGGCGCTGAGGCCGATGTGAAACGCGTGCCGGAGCTGGTGCCGGAGCCGGTCGCCAAAGCGCATTTCTTCAAGCTTGACCAAGGCGCACCCATCGCGACGCCCGAAGACCTCGTCAATTATGACGCGATCATCATCGGCGCCCCGACCCGCTTCGGACGCCTGCCCGCGCAAATGGCTAATTTCTGGGATATGACCGGCGGTCTGTGGCTGAAGGGTGCCCTGATTGGCAAGGTGGGCGCAGCCTTTACCTCGACCGCTGTGCAGCATGGCGGCCAGGAAACCACGCTCTATTCCTTGCTCACGAACCTGATCCATCACGGCATGGTCGTCGCCGGCCTTCCTTATAGTTTTGCCGGCCAGATGAATATGAACGAAATCACCGGCGGCTCACCCTATGGCGCGACGACGATCGCCAATGGCGACGGATCGCGCGCGGTCAGCGCCAATGAACAAGAAGGCGCGAAATTCCTCGGCCGGCATGTGGCGGAAATCGCCCAGAAGCTGAACGCCTGATCCAACCTCTTCTTTTCTTCTTCCAAACGAGTCACCTCTGATGAAATCTTCTTTTCTTTTTGCCCTTTCCTTCAAATCGGCCTTTTTGGCTTATGGCCTCGCGCTTTCACCTGCGGCGGCGCAAATGATCACGACGCCCTCTGAAGTCAAGGGCGGCACCTATGTCGTCGAACCGGGGCATACACAGGTCGGCTTTTCCGTTCTGCATCTCGGCTTCACCAATTATTCCGGTGTCTTTTCCGATGTCAGCGGTACGCTGGAGCTCGATCCGAAAAAGCCCTCCGCCTCGAAATTGAATGTCACCATTCCGATCGCATCCGTGCAGACGACCAGCGCCAAGCTGACGGATGAATTGAAGAGCGCGCAATGGTTCGATGCGGCGCAATTCGCCAATGCCACTTTCACTTCCACCAAAGTGGAATTGACCGGCAAGAATACAGCGACTGTCACAGGCACACTCACCTTGCATGGTGTCACCAAGCCCACCGTCCTGGCAGTGCATTTCATCGCCGCCGGTATCAATCCGCTCGACAAGAAATATACAGTCGGTTTCGAGGCCACTGGCACGATCAAGCGCAGCGATTACGATGTCAAAACCTATCTGCCGCTGATCGGCGATCAGGTGCAGTTGAAAATCGCCGGCGCCTTCGAACATCAGGACTGAACCCGTCATGTCCGGCCTGTCCGTCCCGGATCAGAGTCGTTATACGGCGGTCGCGATCATCCTTCACTGGATGATCGCGCTCGGCATCTTGATCTTGATCGTGATGGGCCTCGTCATGGATCATGTCGCGCTGCCGCCTTTACGTCTGTTCCAGCTCTATCAGCTTCACAAATCGATCGGCATCACGGTTCTTCTGGCTATCGTGTTGCGTCTCCTTTGGCGGTTGACGCACAAGCCGCCAGCGCTGCCGAAGAGCATGCCACCCTTCGAGCGGGGCGCCGCTGAATGGGTTCATGGGTTGCTCTATGGCCTGCAATTGATCCTGCCGATCAGTGGTTGGGCGCTTGTTTCGGCCTCCATCCTCGGCATTCCGACCGTGCTCTACGGCGTCCTGCCATGGCCCCATCTGCCAATCCTTTCAACGCTCGGGGACAAAGCGCCAGCGGAAGCCACTCTCAAACTGCTGCATCATTGGAGTGCCTGGGCGCTTCTCGCCATCATCGTCCTGCATGCAGGTGCGGCGCTGCGGCATCATTTCATCCTTCATGATCGGATCTTGCAGCGGATGCTGCCGCGCTGACGCAAGGTCAGGCAATAGGTTTCACCATGTTCGCTGTTACCCCTTCTCTCCGCCGCGCCCTTTTGGGGATCGTGCTCCTTGCTCCCGTCACGCATGCCGATGCGGCGGATTGGACCATAGACAAGGCCCATAGCACACTCGGCTTTTCCGGCACCCAGACCGGAACAAAGTTTCAAGGCCATTTTACCCGTTACGATGGCAGCATCCATTTCGATCCCGACCATCCCGAAACGGGGCATGCCCTGATCACCATAGATATGGCGAGCGCCACGACCGGCGATCGGCAGCGCGACGAGGCTCTTCCTGGCGGCGATTGGTTCAATACCAAGACCTTTCCCAAGGCGACCTTCGAGATCAAAAGTTTTCGGCCTATAAACGGCAATAATTTTGAAGCGCTGGGTACGTTGACTCTGCGTGGCATCAGCCATGAAGCGACCCTGCCCTTCGCGCTAGACATTACGGGCGATGCCGCTCACGCCAAGGGCCATCTTGAACTCGTCCGCACCGCTTTCGGTGTCGGTCAGGGCACCTGGGCCTCGGGCCAATGGGTCGCGCTGGAAGTCGGCGTCGATGTCGATCTCATCGCGCGGCAATCTCCTTAAAAACCCCTCAGGGCAAGGATTCGACCTTGCCATCCGAGGGCAGTGGCTTCGCCCAGGGCGCGGTCGCGAAACATTTGGCGAGATAATCCAACAAAACCGTCACCCGCGCCGGGCGCAAGAGACCCGGTGGGGTCACGAGATGAATGGCGACGGGCGCCACATGCCATTCCGGCAGAACCTGCTCCAGACGACCGTCCGCCAATTCCCGCCAGACCATGAATTCCGGCAAAAGGGCCATGCCGAGCCCCGCCAGCAGGACTGGCAAAAAGGCTTCTCCATTATTGGCAGAAAGACGCGCGGGTGGCGTCACCATATAGTCGCCCTCAGTCGGGTGGCGTAATCGCCACAGGCCGGATGTGTTTGTATAGGCAAAAGTCTGATGGCGTTCGAGATCACGCGGATGTTTCGGACGGCCATGCTGATCGAGATAGGCGGGCGACGCGATAACCCAGCGGATTAATCGTGCAAAGGCGGCGCGCCCGCAAGGAAGAATCCGACAGCGACGCGATGCGCAAAGCCACATCATAACCGCCACCGATCAGATCGATCAGCGCATCGCTGAAATCGACATTGATCTCCACTTCTGGATAGAGGGCGAGAAAAGCCGGCAGGACCGGCGCCAGATGGGTGATGCCGAACGTCATTGGCGCCGCAAGCCGCACGAGCCCTCGCGGACGCACCGTCTGCTCCCGTGCCTCGGCCTCCGCCGCTTCACCCTCCGCCAGGATTCGATTGGCATGATCAAGCGCCCCTCGACCTGTCTCGGTCAATGAAAGCTGCCGCGAACTGCGGTGCAGAAGCGGCGCGCCGATACGGTCCTCGAGGCGCGTGATCGCCTTCGAGACCGTGGGTTTGGAAAGCTGAAGTTCTTCCGCCGCGCGGGCAAAGGAACCGGTTTCCACCACTTTGGCGAAAACGGCCCAGGCTTCGAGATCCGGCAAACGCGTCATGTCAAATTCGGCATCGATAGGTTTCCACCATTTCTATTTTAGAAACGCCACCTCTGCTCTATCTCTTGGTTCAGGAAAAACCAAGAGCATGTTTCACGAAAAGACGATCGAAACGTGCGGGAGATCCAAAATGATTGACATCAGATCCTTTGCAAGCCTCGGCGGCGCTGATCACGGTTGGCTCAAAGCCAAACATCATTTTTCCTTCGCTGATTATTATGATCCGGCACGCGTCCATTGGGGAGAATTGCGTGTGTGGAACGATGACACGATCGCGCCCAATACAGGCTTTCCTCCGCATCCGCATCGCGACATGGAAATCATTACCTATGTCCGCAAGGGCGCCATCACGCATGAAGATAGTCTCGGCAATAAGGGCCGGACGGAGGCGGGCGACGTGCAGGTCATGTCGGCCGGCACCGGAATCCTGCACAGCGAATATAATCGCGAGACGGAGCCGACCCAGATTTTCCAGCTCTGGATCATGCCAAGTGAACGCGGTTTCGCCCCGCGCTGGGGCTCGCGGCCCTTTCCCAAGGGGGATCGTGCGGGACGTTTGGTGACGCTGGCTTCCGGCTACGAGAATGACGCCGAGGCTCTTCCGATCCACGCGGATGCCCGTGTGCTCGGGGCGACCCTGAAAGCCGGCCAGGAGATCGATTATCCGCTTGGGTCTGAACGTTTCGCCTATCTGGTGCCCGCTGTGGGCGCGGTGGAAATCGAGGGCACGCGCGTTAGTGCTCGGGACGGCGCTGCCATCAGCAAAATCGAGACCTTGCGCGTCAAGGCCTTGGAGGATGCTGAAATCGTCCTGGTTGACGCGGCGGCCTAACCTCGCCTCCGTGTCCGAAATGTAAAATGAGTCAAGTATAAGGGGCGGTTGTCAGAGGACCGCCTCTCACTTTGAACCCATTCCGCGAAAGTCATGCCCGAGAGTGACACCCATGAATCGCGATGAAATCCTGACCGCTGCCTCGATGCCCGCCTTTGGCCCCAGCTATCCCAAAGGTCCCTATCGGTTCATCAACCGTGAATATATGATCATCAGCTATGAAAGCGATCCGGATGCCATTAGAGCTGCTGTCCCGGAACCGCTCGTACCGGCCAGTAATGTAATCACTTACGAATGGATGCGCATGCCAGACAGCTCCGGCTTCGGCGATTATACCGAGACCGGCACTGTAATCCCCTGCCTGCTGGATGGACAGCCTGTCAGCTTCACCGTTCAAATGTATCTCGACGATGAAGCGCCGATCGCCGCCGGACGGGAGATTTGGGGTTTTCCGAAGAAACATGCCCAACCCAAGCTCGAACTCGTAACGGACACATTGACGGGGACCCTCTATTACGCCAACGAACGTGTCGCTTTAGGCACGATGGTCTATAAGCAACAGACCCTTGACGAAGCAACAGCCTTGCGCGCCCTTGGCAAAGATCAAGTCTGTCTCAAGCTGATCCCCGATGTCGATGGCAAGCCCAAGATCGCGCAGCTCGTGAAATTCGCGATGACCGACATTGCCTTCAAGGGCGCTTGGCAAGGTCCGGCACGTCTGCATCTCATTCCCCATGTCAATGCGCCCGTTGCCGATCTTCCCGTCTTGCGCACCCGTGGCGGCATCCATCTCCTTGCCGATATGACTCTGCCTTATGGCAAGGTTGTCCATGATTATCTGGAGATATGATCAATCGATCAAGCAATTCCCTCAAGAACCGTTTCTTGAGGGAATTTCCTTGTTATAAAACATCATGCGAGAAATTGTTTCTCGTGATGGCCAATGTCGAGCTCGTAACCATTCAGCATTTGGTGCCAATAGAGAAGCGGCATGATTGTGGTCTTGAGAAACCAGGCAAAACGGCTCGGCACACGCGGATCGAAGGGAAAGCTCGGCGCGACCTTGCCGCCATAGAGAAATTCCGCCAGGACGATCTTGCCATAGGCAACAGTGAGCGGACAGGCCCCATAGCCATCATAGGTTTTCGGCAATGACTTGCCCTCGAGCAACGCCAAAAGATTAGCGGTGACGACAGGCACTTGCATACGCACGGCGGCAGCCGTTTTGGCATTGGTCGTGCCAAGCGCATCCCCTATCCCAAAAATATTGGCAAAACGCGTATGCCGCAGGGTGCCGGGATCGACATCGATCCAGCCAGCCGCATTGACAAGTGCGCTATCGCGCACGGCGTCAATGGGAGCTTGCGGCGGCACGACATGCAGCATGTCGAAGGCGATGGTTTTTTCCGTGCTCTTTCCGTCCTTGTCCACCACGGCGAAGGTCGCCTTCTTGCTGGCGCCATCGACCGCGATAAGATTGTGTTTGAAATTCAGCTTAATACCATATTCGTCTACCTTTTTTTGCAGCGGCGGCACGAAGAATGGCACGCCGAACAAGACATCGCCCGCAAGACAGAATTCCAGATTGGCACCTGCAAGACGATTATGCCGGCGCAGATAATCCGCCGTCAGATAGAGGGCCTTTTGCGGAGCGCCCGCGCATTTGATCGGCATCGGCGGCTGCGTGAACACAGCCGTGCCACCGGAGAACGTCTTCACGCATTCATGGGTATAGGGCGCGGTCTCAAAGCTGTAATTGCTGCACACGCCATTGCGGCCGAGCGTTTGCGTCAGGCCCTCGATCTTGGCCCAATCCAGTTTGAGACCGGGACAAGCCACAAGATAATCGTAAACCACGACGCGCCCGTCGGCGAGCCGCACCCGGTTCGTCTCCGGTAGAAAAGCCGAAGCGGCTGTCTTGAGCCAGCGCACACCCTTGGGAATGAGCCCCGCCTCCTGCCGTTCTGTTGCAGCGGAGGACATGACCCCGGCGCCGACAAGGGTCCAACCAGGCTGATAAAAATGGCGCTCTGAGGGCTCGACAAGAGCAATATCGAGTTCCGGCCGCCGGCGTTTCAGCGAAGCCGCCACGCTGATTCCACCAGCCCCGCCCCCAATGATGAGAATTTGGCAACGAAGAGCGGGCTCGGATGTTTCAAGCCCAGCGGGGCTTTGCGATGCGTTGTCCATAATCACTCCTGACCGGTCTGGCTTTTCCATCTGACTTTTCCATGCCGATGACGCATGAAATAATACTTGCTAATTTTCATATAATAGAATATTTAATTGTTAATTGAAAGCGGCAAGATCCTTTAGGCCTGCCCTTAAAAATGAGTAGGCACAGGCGTCGCCCATCGAGAGAAAGAGTTTTCCTTGAGCGAGACGATCCGAGAGAAATCATTAGAGAAACCCCAAGACCGCCGCACCGCGCAGCCGCTGCTTCTCGGCAGCCAGGCCCCGCTCTTCGTCGCGCGCACCACAATGGGCGAACGGGCCCTGGCTCATTATCGTGGCCGCTGGCTCGTCCTGTTCTCGCATCCCGCCGATTTCACGCCTGTCTGCACGAGCGAATTCATCGCATTTGCCAAAGCTTATCAACGCTTCCAAGCCTTGGACTGTGATCTTCTTGGACTTTCCGTCGACAGCCTGTTCTCCCATATCGCCTGGGTCCGTTCGATCAAGCAGCGCTTCGGCGTTGAAATCCCATTCCCCGTGATCGAGGACCCATCCATGGCGATCGCCAGCGCCTATGGAATGATCCATGCCGATGCTGCCGACAGTTCCACGGTCAGGGCCTCGTTCATCATCGATCCCGATGGGGTGATCCGTCTCATCCTTTGGTACCCCATGAGCATTGGCCGCTCTGTCGAGGAGATCCTGCGCGTCGTCGAGGCCTTGCAGGTTTCAGATAGCGCCGCTGTTTCCACGCCCGAGGGATGGCACCCGGGTGATCCGGTCATCGAGACCCCACCGCTCGATGTCGAAGCGATTGGCGCTGACAATGCCGCGCTCGATCATGAACGGGACCAAGAACTCGGTACCGATTGGTATTATCGTCTTCGCAAGCTGTGAGAGGCCATCATGCACACTCCCCTCGCCTTACACGACACACTTCCTGCTTCAGCCGATAAACCACTCGTCGAAGCCTTTTATGATTCTGCGACCGGCAGCATTCAATATGTCGTTGTCTGTCCCGTCACGCGCGCCTGCGCCATTATCGATCCGGTCTTGGACTTCGACGAAAAATCCGGTTCGATCGCCACCAGAAACGCTGATGCGATCCTCGATTACATCCGCAAACAGGGGCTACAGGTCGCCTGGATTCTCGATACACATCCGCATGCTGATCATTTCTCGGCCTCCTTCTATCTCAAGACACAGACCGGCGCCCCCATGGGTATTGGCGATCATGTCACGGCTGTTCAGTCTTTGTGGAGAGACATTTACAATTGGCCGGACTTTCCCGCTGACGGTTCGCAATGGGACAGATTGTTCAAGTCGGGCGACTCGTTTCAGATCGGCAATCTCGAGGTAAATGTCATTTTATCGCCAGGTCATACACCGGCCTCGATCACTTATCTGATCGGCAATGCCGTCTTTGTGCATGATACCCTGTTCATGCCGGATTCCGGCACGGCCCGCGCCGATTTTCCCGGCGGCAACGCCGCCTTGCTCTGGCAATCGATCCAAACGCTTCTCACACTGCCAGACGAGACCCGTGTCTTTACAGGACATGATTATCCACCGGTGGGACGCCAGGCGAGCTGGGAAAGCACGATTGGCGAGCAGAAACGCCACAATATTCACGTGACAGGGAAAACTGAAAGCGATTTCATTGCCCTGCGCCATAAACGTGACAGCGGCCTGCCCCTGCCACACCTGCTCCTGCCTGCGCTTCAGGTGAATATCAATGCGGGTCAATTGCCGCCACCTGAAGACAATCAAAGGCATTATTTGAAAATTCCGATCGGAGCCTTCCCCGGCGCGGTTTGGTAAATCGGGAGGAATGTTATGGACCTTTCCTCTTTGTCACGATCTCAGGCCGAGGTGGCGAGCGAGCTTTTCAAAAGTCTCTCCAACCCCAATCGCCTGCAGATCGTCGCAGCACTGGCGCTCGGCGAGCATCCCGTCGGCGATCTCGAAACCATGCTCGGCATCAAACAGCCGACCTTGTCGCAGCAATTGGCTGAACTCCGGGACGCAGGCTTCGTCGAGTCCCGGCGCGAAGCAAAACAGGTTTTCTACCGCCTCGGCGACAAGCGCCTTCTCGCCTTGCTGCATGCCCTGCCGGGCATTTTGCAGGGCGAGATCCCGCTCAAACATGAGGCTTTCATGAAGGAACAAAGGCTTACTGGCACCGCCGCCGCCATGTTCGCGCGGGTCGAGCCACCCCCTTCGTAAAAAAACTCGATCCCCTTCACCAACTTTCCTTTGAGCCCTGAGAGAGCATGATCATGCTAAGGGACACGCTTGCCCTTTTGTCCGGGGCCCTGTCTGGATTCTCGCTTGGTGTCGTCGGTGGCGGCGGGTCGGTTCTGGCCACGCCTTTGCTGCTTTATCTCGTCGGCCTCGCTCCCGCCCATGTCGCCATCGGAACCGGCGCCGTTGCTGTTTCAGTCAATGCCTATGTCAGCTTTTTCAGCCAGATCGGCTCCGGCCGCATTCGTTGGCGCGCGGCCGTTCTCTTCGCTCTGATCGGCACAATCGGCGCTTTCATTGGCTCGACGCTCGGCAAATCGCTCAATGGCGACAAAATCATTTTTCTTTTCGGCTTCGCCATGGTCGGCATCGGTCTCACCATGCTGCGGCCGATCCATGCCGAAAAGATGGATGCCGATGCGGATACACGTTTTTCGACAATCATCCTCGCCGCTCTCGCCGTTGGCCTGGCCGCTGGCTTTTTCGGCATTGGTGGCGGCGTCCTCGTTGTTCCAGGACTCGTGTTGGCGACCGGCATGCCGATGATCAACGCGGTTGCCACTTCGCTGCTTGCGGTCGGCACCTTCGGCCTGACAACGGCCATCAATTATGCCGTCTCGGGCCTCATCGACTGGCGCATTGCCCTAGAGTTCATATTGGGCGGCATCATGGGGGGCTTTTTGGGCGTCAAAGCCGCCTATTTCCTCTCCCGCTACAAGGGGGCTCTCAACAAAGCGTTCTCGCTGCTGATCTTCAGCGTGGCCGCCTATGTCTTGTTTCGCAGCGGTCAAAGCCTGGTGAATGTACAATAGGAAAATGTGTATCCCTTTATGAGAGAGCCCGTCCTCAAAAAAGGATCATCTGCTCCCACCTCCCAAATGGGAGGTGGGAAATACCGTCGAGGGATAGTCATCCTTCGGCTCATTCAGCCTGAACGCTGTCCCTTCACCCTGTAAATCGATTGTTTTTTGGAAAACCGCGCGGTGGCAGGCGACCGGCCTCACCGCGCTGACCGATCCAGTCGGCCAAATCGGCTTTGGCAAGATGAAAACTGCGGCCGGCGGCGTCTTGCCACGAAAGGCCAGCGTCGATGAAAATGACCTTGGCATCGCTCACGCCGCCATCCTTGTATTTCTGCAGGCGCACACCCTTGCCACGCGTCATTTCCGCTATTTGTACCAGCGGGAAAATCAGTAATTTCCGGTTCTCGCCGATAATCGCAAGATGATCGCCCGCTGCCGGCACTATATGGCTCAGTTTCGCCGGAGCGTCACAATTGAGGACCTGCTTGCCCTTGCGGGTCGTACCGATCAGATCATCCTGGCCGACGATGAAACCACGCCCATCGGACGCGGTCAGCAACAGTTTGGCGCCGGTCTCATAGGGGATAATGGAGGTCACCTCCTCGCCCTCGCCAAGATCGACCATCAGACGCAAAGGCTCGCCATGTCCGCGTCCACCGGGCAGTTTCGAAGCTTCCAGCGTAAAAACCTTGCCATCGCTCGCAAACAACAGGATTTTGGACGTCGTCTCGGCAAAGAACTGAAAGGCAAGCTGATCATCGCCCTTGAATGTAAGGGTCGAAAGATCGGCAACATGGCCTTTGAGGGCGCGTATCCATCCCTTTTCGGAAACGACAATGGTGACAGGCTCGCGCTCGATCAGGGCCGTGGCGACATCCACTGCGCCGACATCCGGCACGTTTCCGAATGTTGTGCGCCGCCGTCCAAGCGGCGTGGCCTCGCCATAACGTTTCTTCAGGTCGCGGATTTGAGAGGAAATCTCTTTCCACTGCTTGCTTTCGCTGGCCAGCAGACCCTCGATCTCGCTCTTTTCCTTTTCTAGATTTTCATATTCACGCCGCAGTTCCATTTCTTCCAAGCGGCGCAGGCTGCGCAGACGCGTGTCGAGAATGTAATTGGCCTGTATGTCGCTCAGCGTGAACGTGGCCTTCAAAACCTCTTTGGGTTCATCCTCCTCACGGATGATGCGGATGACTTCATCGAGATTGAGGAAGACGATCAGCATGCCAGCCAGGACTTCAAGCCGGCGTTCAATCTCGGCCAGGCGATGGCGCGAGCGGCGTAACAGAACCTCGCGCCGATGATCGAGCCATTGCCGCAGAGCCTCGTCCAAGGAGACGACGCGCGGCACGACACCATCGACAAGCACATTCATATTGACAGGGAATCGCGTTTCGAGCTCGGTGAGCTTGAACAGAGATTCCATCAAAAGCTCGGGCTCGACCGCCCGGCTTTTGGGTTCAATAACGATGCGGACATCTTCGGCCGATTCATCGCGTATGTCACCGACGAGCGGCAATTTCTTGTCGTTGAGCAGTTCGGCCAGCTTTTCGATGAGCCGCGACTTCTGCACCATATAGGGGATTTCAGTCACGACGATCACATAGGTGCCGCGTGTGCCCTCCTCCCGCTCCCAGCGGGCGCGCAAGCGAAAGGCGCCGCGCCCGGTGCGATAGGTCTCGGCGATCGATTCAGGCGAATCGACCAATATGCCGCCGGTCGGGAAATCCGGCCCGCGCACGAAAGTCAGCAATTGATCGCTTGTCGCGTCTCTATGCGAAATGAGATAGAGCGCCGCGTCGCAAAGCTCGGAGAGATTATGCGGCGGGATCGAGGTCGCCATGCCGACCGCAATGCCTTGCGCGCCATTGGCAAGGAGATTGGGGAGAGCGGCCGGCAAGACGATCGGCTCTTTCTGATCGCCCGAATAATTTTCGCGAAAATCGATCGCATCTTCGTCGATCCCCTCGAGCAGAAGCCGAGCGATTTCCGTCATGCGCGCTTCGGTATAGCGATAAGCGGCAGCCGAATCACCATCGATATTGCCGAAGTTACCCTGGCCATCGACAAGGGGATAACGCGAGGAGAAATCCTGTGCGAGCCGCACCAAGGCGTCATAGATCGCCTGATCGCCATGCGGATGGAAGGAACCCATCACGTCACCGACGATTTTCGCGCATTTTTTGAAAGCCGTGCCCGGATCGAGCCGTAGGATCTGCATGCCGTAAAGAATGCGGCGATGAACAGGCTTCAAGCCGTCGCGCGCGTCAGGTAGCGCGCGCCCGGTGATGGTCGAAAGCGCGTAAGCGAGATAGCGCTCTTCGAGCGCTTCGCGCAGATTGACAAGATCGGTGCCGCCTGTTGGCGGCGGAGCAATGGGAGCGGCGGGAGTTTTGGCCATACGGCAGGCCTAACCGAGGGATGCACGCAAGGCAAGTTCTCACTTTGTTCTTTTTGAGCGTTGGACCATGCTAAACAAGCCTTGATGGGCTATCCCCCCACAAAGACGTGCCTCTCTGCGCAGCTTGAAGACCTTGCACAGAGAGGCGATATCCCGGTGCTCCGCGCGAACACGACGTCCTCATGCACACGACACATGCGGCGCATAGACATAGACAGACAGAAGATGAATCATTTTATGGGCGCGTTGAGCTGCTGTCTCAATGCCATAACGAGAGAGGCGAGATCGCGATCCTCCGGAGACAATTGCGCAAGTTGCTCGGCATAGCGAAGCGCCATTGGAATGTCTCCGGCGTTTCGAGAGAAAGTGACCGCCGCTGACAAAAGTCCATGGTCATTGGGATGCCGCGCCAAAGCTGTCTTGACAGTGCCGAGCGCTTCATCGCCGCGATCCATCCCATGCAATGCGACCGCATAGACATAGGCAAATCGGGCTTGATCGGGGGCAAGTTCCGCCGCCTGACGAAGCTCGGTGAGCGCCTCATTCTGGCGCTTCAGGCGTACCAGCGTCAGCCCCAGCGCATGATGAACGCCTGCATCCTTCGGCGAGGCTGCAATGGCTTCCCGCAGCACCGCCTCTCCTGCAGTTTCGCGCCCAAGATGCCGATAAAGGTCGGCGAGATTGATTGCTGCCGTCGTATAGGCTGCGCTGAGGTGCAAAGCAGCCCTATATTCGATTTCCGCTTCAGGAAAGCGATTGCGCTGGACAAGGAAGCTGGCGAGCATGCTGCGAGCCTCGGGCCGATCGTCATTCAAACGCTGTGCGGCAATGAATTCAGCAGCAGCGCGCTCGAAACGCTCGCGGTCGGCAGGCGGCTGGCTCGCCGTCGGCACCGAGGCCAGCAGTGCGGCGGCCCTTATCCGCACACCCAAGCTCTCATCGGAAAGAAGCGTTGAAACGAGAGGCCAGATTTGAAGTCCGGGCAGGCCTTGCAGCATATCGAGCGCCGCAATCCGCACTGTCGGATCTGGATCGCTGAGGCCATTTCTGGCCAGGACAAAATTCGATGGCGTGACGTGTCCACCAAGCTCGGTCAAAGCACTCGCTCGGGCAAGGGCCGGTGCACCACGATCTCCGGCGACGGCAGCAAGCCGGACTGCCGCATCCGGCATGTCAGTCCATGAGGAATGGAAAGCAGCAGCATAATTTTGGAACCCTTTGCGGTCGGGTCCATACCATTGCTCGATCGCCGACGCTGCCCATTCGGGCGGTTTACCAGTATGACAACCATTGCAAGCGTTCGGCGTGCCGAGCTTTGCGGACAGATCCGGTCTCGGAATTCGGAAACTGTGATCATGCCGCTGGTCGATGACCATATAGGTTCGCTGTGGCATATGACATGATGTGCAGGCAAGCGCGGGCGTTGCCCCGTCATAATGATGATGATGATGCGCCACGGTTTCATATCGGTCAGTGGCATGACATTGCAGGCAGACGCCGTTGCCAGGAATCCGGAGTTTCGCGCCATGCGGCTCATGACAATCGCTGCATGTGACGCCCGCCGCGAACATCTTGCTCTGCTTGAACGCCCCATAATTATAAACCTCATCACGCATCTGCCCGTCGGCCTCAAAGAGGCCACGGCTAAGCAGGGAGACCCCATGCGTGTCAGAAAGCCATCGGCCAGGCACCCAGTCTTCAGAAAATGCGCTGCGTCGCGCGTGACAGAGGCCGCAGGTCTCAACTTCCTTGCGCAAGGTCGCAGGTGCAGCGCTCCGGCGAGGTAGACCAGTCGCGGGATCGGGTGACCACGTCACGCCAGCTCGCTCGTCAAAGCTCACCAGAAACCCTTTGGTCGGGTCATTCTGTTTTGCAAACGGCCACCAGCTTTGCTTTTCTCGCGCCCAGGTAACATGGCGAGAGCCCTGGCCATGGCACGCCTCGCAACCGACGCTGATCTCGGCAAAATGCGTGGCAAAGCGATCATGCACAGCGTCATAATTCTTGTGCACATCTGTCGAATGGCATTCGGCGCACATGAAGTTCCAGTTCTGATTCAACTTGGTCCAATGCAGAACATCGTCATGTCGGATCCCTTCGTCTGGATAGAGATGGAACCAGCGCTGGCCGCCCTTCTCTTCCGGCCGCGTATCCCACGCGATCGACAAAGCCTGGAGCCGTCCATCGGGAAATTCCACGAGATATTGCTGCAGCGGGTCGATGCCGAAGGTATATTTGACTTCAAAAGTCGCAAGCTTTCCATCAGGCCCATCGGTTTCGACGAGAAACTTGTCGTCCTTGTGAAAGAAGCGCGAATGTATCCCGAAATAATCGAAGCTCGCATTGGCGAAATCGCCGAGCACTGTCGCGTCAGTCGCATGCGCCATAGCATGTTGGTGCTGCGACATCTTCCAGGATTGCGCCTCCGTCTGGTGGCAGGTGGCGCAAGTCTCACTGCCGACGAAAGTGAGCGCTGTCAGGAGCCCTGGTGTGAGGCCCTGATCCGTACCGCCCGGACTTTTGAAATATTGAAAAGCGAGGCCGCAGATCGCAACGAGCAAAGCGGACAGGACCACGCCGATCCAGACCATGCGCTTCGTGAGCACGCCGACGGCCGCGCTGGGCGGTGGTATTTCCTTGGACGATGATATCGGCTCAACAACCGATCGCCTGCGGCGTGCTGCTCTCGTTGAAGATTGACCTTGCCTGCGCCCCAAGATCACGGCCTCCTAAGCAGCCTTGCCCTCATTATGCCAAAGCCCGCTCAAGCATTGGCTGAGCGGGCTTTGTGGTGGTTCCTTCTTTCCGGCTATTCCAGCTTGCCTTTCATCGCCCTGACACGTTCAGCGATTTCGGCCTTGACTGCTTCGAGATTGAAGCTCGCACCCCGTTGCATCGGCGGAAAATCGATGAATGTCTGAGCATATTCGCCAACCTTTTGCTGAAGGAAGACGAAGCGCCAGAACTCATGGACATAGAAATCCGGGAAAAAGAAGTAAGAGCCCATGTTGCCCTTCGGATATTGCATGCGCTCGAACGGATCCAGCCGAAGATTACTGAGGACCGGCATATCGAGGTGGACCGTTCCCCCAATCCAACCGTCGGGTTGGTCGATCATTCTATATTTCCAGTCCCCGAGGCGAACCGCCCCAAGAGTACCCTCGGCAAAGTAGAAGATCTCTTTCCGATTGGATGGGCCCTTGCCGGTCAGAAAATCCAACTGATTGTAACCGTCGAGATGAACCTTGTATGTCGTGTCTCCGAGTTGCTTGCCCTTCTGCAGCTCTTCCTTGATGTTCGGATTGCCGGCTATGGCGGCGAATGTCGGGAAGAAGTCCAGACCCGACATGAGACCATTCTCGACCTTTCCTGCTGGAATATGACCCGGCCAGCGAATGATCATTGGCACACGCATGCCACCTTCCATGATCGTTCCCTTGCCCGCAGCAAATGGCGTGTTCCCACCGTCTGGCCAAGTAAAATTCTCGGCCCCATTGTCAGTCGTGAACACAACGATCGTATTATCTTCCAGCCCTTCGGCTTTAAGCTTAGCCAACAAGCCCCCGACGACGTCATCAAGCTGGGCCATCACGCCTTCTTCCAGATACCATTCATTATCACCGGTCAGCTTCGCGGCATATTTCGGCGACAGGTGCGAGAGAACATGCGCACGGGTGGGATTGACCCACATGAAAAACGGCTTGCCGTCCTGCTTGGCCTTGTCGATGAACTTCACCGAATAGTCGAGAATGTCTTCGTCGACCGTTTCCATATTGTATTTGATGCCCTGTATAGGATGCGGCGGTAGCGGCCCCGCATCCTCGATCCTCTGCTTGCCGATCTTGCCCCAACGAGGCTGTTCGGTCGGGTCATCGGTCGTCGTGGCAAAGCTGTGAATCAAGTTGCGCGGTCCGACCTGATCCTTCAACGCAGGAGGATAGGAATGCCAAAACGGGTCCTCCATTGCGTCGAGGTGATAGAGGTAGCCGAAATATTCGTCGAACCCATGGACGGTCGGCAGGTAGCGATTCAAATCGCCCAAATGGTTCTTGCCGAATTGGCCCGTGACATAGCCCATCGCCTTGAGCGCTGTGGCGATCGTGGGGGCCTCGTCTGGAATACCGACCGTGGCGCCCGCCTGACCAACCGTGGTCAGCCCCGTGCGGATCGGCAGTTCCCCGGTGATGAAATTGGCGCGGCCCGCAGTACAACTCGGTTCCGCGTAATAATCGGTGAAACGCATGCCTTCGGTGGCAAGCTTGTCGAGATTTGGCGTCGTCGAATACATGAGGCCCTGATGGTAGGCGCCGATGTTGAACCAGCCGATGTCATCGCCCATGATAAAGAGAATGTTAGGTTTCTGCGGCTGCGCGGACGCCGGGGTAGTCACCGCCATAGTGACGGAAACCAGCGCAACGAGGCTAAGCCATAAAGTTCGAATCATCTCCATGGTTATTCCTCCTATGAGACATGGCTATTCCTCCCGTCTTCATTGCGGGTTTAGAGATGCGCCTGTTTGCGCATTTGTCGTTGGGTGTGATTAGCGACGCGAATTCAACACGCTACGCAACAAGATGACGAAGCAACGGCTAAAATATCTTGCGGTTAAGCAAGGACCATCCTGTTACAAAAAGATAATATCGCTTATGCGTCTGATTTAACGAGCGTTCTTATAGAATATCAGACATGCAAACGGCATCAGGCTCGGCACTCGAAGTATCATCTCCATCTACGATGTCGCGTATAGTGGCCCTTCTTCTGCCAGCTTTACCAAGAGGAACAACCCTCATGGATGACATTTGAGGCAATGATCAAATGAATAAGAAATATGCTACATCCACTTTCTAAGTAATGCTAGCCCTCAATCGACACTTGACGAAAATGTATAGCTTGAGCGTATCAGAGGTTACGCCATCTTTACGATGAAATGTCCCATCTCTGCTTGAAGTGAGGGCAAAGCTTCGCGCAGCCCCTACGGCGGCGGCCACGGCCATTCAAGAGATAAGGGGACTCAAGGATAAAGGGGGCTTTGGATGAGATTTTCATCCGGCGAAACGGCCTGACGCCCAATCAAGATATAATTTAGCCCAAAACAACGTTTCAACTCAGTGTTGCGCACCAGCACTAGGCGAGCCTTTCGCTTCGCCGTAGATATCCCGCAACAAGATCAGGGGCCTCTTCGAGGCTCCTTCACGCGCTGATCACCAGCGCCCACGCCGGACATTTTCCCATCATGTTCAAGACGGTCGCTCTTCTCACTGCTGTCTTTCTCGGCGCCATTATGGTGGCTTTTCTCGTCGTCACTCCGCATATTGAAACGGTCGAGGCCCGTGCCAGCGAAATGGCGCCAGCGGGCTGCGTCAGCCAGGAAGTCTCCCTCGACGAAGGCTATGGCGTGACCCGCAAGGAACTCCGTCTCGTCTGCGCCGACCGTTAAGCCCAGAACGTTTTCAGAAAAGAGCCCCAATGCCCAACGAAAGGGCCCCTTTGGGGGCGAATGGGTGGCCTCTTTGAAAAAATAAGAGCGTCATACTGGGTTTCCTCCAGCATCACGCTCTCGATAAATCAACCAACCTGACCAAGCGGCCGGACCGAGCCCGGCCGCTTCAAGCTTTTACTCGGTAATGGAGGCGACGACGCCGGCGCCGACCGTGCGGCCACCTTCGCGGATGGCGAAGCGCAGCTTCTCTTCCATCGCGATCGGAACGATCAGCTCCACATCCATCGTCACATTATCGCCAGGCATCACCATTTCCGTGCCTTCCGGCAGCGTCACGACGCCCGTCACATCGGTCGTCCGGAAATAGAACTGCGGACGATAGTTGGTGAAGAACGGCGTATGCCGGCCACCCTCATCCTTGGTCAGAATATAGGCTTCCGCCTTGAACTTGGTGTGCGGCTTCACGGAACCCGGCTTGCACAGGATCTGGCCACGCTCCACATCCTCGCGCTTGGTGCCACGCAGCAGAGCGCCGATATTGTCGCCCGCCTGACCCTGGTCCAGAAGCTTGCGGAACATTTCGACGCCGGTCACCGTCGTCTTCACCGTCGGCCGCAGACCGACGATCTCGATTTCCTCACCGACCTTGATGACGCCACGCTCGACGCGGCCTGTCACAACCGTACCGCGGCCTGAGATCGAGAACACGTCTTCCACCGGCATCAGGAACGGCAGATCGATCGGACGTTCCGGCTGCGGAATATAATCATCCACCGTCTGCATCAGAGCGAGAACCGCATCATGACCGATTTCCGGATTGCGGTTTTCCAAGGCGCACAGGGCCGAACCCTTGGTGATCGGAATGTCATCGCCGGGGAAGTCATATTTCGACAGAAGCTCGCGCACTTCCAGCTCGACGAGTTCGAGCAGTTCCGCGTCATCGACCATGTCGACCTTGTTCAGGAACACGACCAGCGCCGGAACACCGACCTGGCGCGCCAGAAGAATATGCTCGCGCGTCTGCGGCATCGGGCCATCGGCCGCCGAAACCACCAGGATCGCCCCGTCCATCTGCGCCGCGCCGGTGATCATGTTTTTCACATAGTCGGCGTGGCCGGGGCAGTCCACATGCGCGTAATGCCGCTTCGGCGTCTCATATTCCACATGCGCCGTCGAGATCGTGATGCCGCGCGCCTTCTCTTCCGGCGCCTTGTCGATCTGATCATAGGCCGTAAAGGTCGCGCCGCCCGCTTCCGCCAGAACCTTGGTGATCGCCGCCGTCAGTGACGTCTTGCCATGGTCAACATGGCCAATCGTTCCAATGTTGCAATGCGGCTTCGTCCGCTCAAATTTTTCCTTGCCCATAGGCGAAAACCTCAATCATTCAATTTGCTGATTTGGAGAGAAGACTGGCCGGATGACGCAGCGGCGCCTTAGTTTCAAGCGAAGCGGACAAAGTCAAGCCGCCCTTTTCCAAGCGGGCCTCAACCGGCGCTGGGGGCGCCATTTTCATCGAAGAAAAGCTCTGTCGTATCATCATCCATAAAAATTTCGGCGCGCCGCACGATACCCGCCGTATCATATTCATATTTATGGGAAATCTCGATTTCCCCGTAGACCATTTTCTTGAAACCGAGGAGTCGCTCCTGCTCGTCGAAATAAGCGACAATAAAAGTATTGCGGTTGCGCAAAGCTTCCGGCTCAAGCGGATTGATCATGCGCACGGGCAGCTTCACCCCCGTATAGGAGACGAAATAACGAGCGTTTTCAGGATCCTGGGAAGTATCGTAATTTTTTTCCTCTGGCGGATTCTCGATATAGTCCTCGGTGTCGTTCATGCAAGGCGATCCATTTAAAAAACTGATGACACGCCTTCTTTACGATGAAAATCCTCACGCCGACAATGCCCAGGGGGAGAAACCCTGGCAGCGCGCAAATTTCCGCGCCTCGAACCGAATCCGATCACCATCGCCAATCTTTAAGATCCGCCCGGCGGGTCGCCCATCTTGACGAGCAGGAAGCGCGCGCGCACCTTTTCCCCATGGCTCATTCGCGCGATCAATTCGAAATCACCAGTGACATCCTGCTGCGCGCCTATTCGATCGGCTTGTTTCCCATGGCCGAAAGCGCGGAAGACCCGAATCTGTTCTGGGTCGATCCGGAATTGCGCGGCATTTTTCCGCTCGATGGGATGATCATTTCCAAAAGCCTCGCCAAGACGATCCGTTCGGATCGTTTCGAGGTGCGGGTCGATTATGATTTCGACGCGGTCATCGACCAATGTGCCGCCGAGGCACCAGGTCGAGACAAGACCTGGATCAATGCCCGTATCCGCCTGCTCTATCGCCAGCTTTTCGACATCGGACAGGTTCACACCGTCGAGACATGGCAGGAGGGAGAGCTCATCGGCGGGCTCTATGGCGTCCAGCTCGGCGGCGCTTTTTTTGGCGAAAGCATGTTTCACCGCAAAACGGATGCCTCGAAAGTTGCCCTCGCCCATCTCGCGGCCCGGTTGATCCACAGCGGCTTCCGCCTGCTCGATACGCAATTCGTGACGCCGCATCTCGCCACGCTCGGGGCGATCGAAGTGCCCAAGGAGGCCTATCGACGCCTGCTCGCCGAGGCCATCACTCTTCCAGCCGATTTCTGGCGCTGGCCCAAGGGTCAGAGGATTTCGGGAGCCGAAGTGCTCGCTACAATCCGTCAGAACACAGCGCCAGAACACGGCGGAGCGTAAAGACTGACCCGTCTCAGTAGAAACCATCCGGCGGCGCATCGGCCGGTGGTGGAACACGTTTGCGCCTGCGCCGCTCAGGAGGAGGAGCGTCTGGGATCAGGCCGGGCGGTGGCCCCACTTCGACGGGTCCGTCATCGGGCGGAGCCCGACGCATGGCCGGAGGCGCCAGCGGATCATCGAACGAATCGTCAGGTGGCGGTTGAACCGGTTTGGGCTTGGGTTTTGACTTGGATTTGGCTGGGCTGGGCTTCGGCGCTTCCGACGGGTCGATGTCCGAAGCCTCTTTCGCATTGTCCGGCGTTGCTGGCAAACCCGCTGCTGTATCCGGGCTCGGCAGAACCTCTTTGCCGCCTTTGCAATCGTTCAGCCAGATATCATAGACGGGATGTTCCAAGGCATGCAGCCCCGGGCTTGCGGCAAACATCCAGCCGGCGAAAATCTGTTTCGGGGTTTTGGTCTTGTCGGCGGCGTCGATTTCATCGACCTCGACGAAAGTGATCGTCTGCGGCGTTTCCGTCGAGGGCCGTGTGTAGCAGGCGCGCTCGGTGATCTGCAACGAGCCGAATTGGACCGTCTCATCGGTCGCGACCTCGAAGGAAATGATCCGCCCGGTGATCTTGTCGAGACCCGAAAAGACCGCGATCGGATGTTTGATCCGATCCGCTCGCGCGAAACCACAAGGCAAGAGGCCGGCTCCCCCCAGGGCAAGGGCGAGCAGCAACCGGCTTACGGAAGGAAGGGAAGCAGAAAAACGCAAACAGCTCTCGTGATTTTCGTGATCCGCCGATCGCGGGGGCCGCCGTTACAATTGGTCGGTGCTCAAGCTTCCGGCGACCAAGCCTCATAGTCACCGGTTGCCGGCGGACGCGCAGCAGCGGCGAGTGTCGAGCCAGAGGGACGCCAAGCCTCCGGTGTTCCCGTCATATTCGGCAGATGCGGCAATTGCCAGGGGCGCGGCTTGTAATCTTCCTGCGTCGGCGGCACATCAGTTGTATGGTGAAGCCAGCCATACCAGCCGGGCGGCGTCATCGAGCCTTCCGAGACACCGGCATAGATGACCCAGCGGCGTTCGAAGCCAAGCGCCGGATCGATACCTGGCTTGCGATAATAGATGTTGCCGAATTCGTCCTTACCGACTTCTTCTCCATACCGTTTCGTATAGAGACGAGTGTTCAGGGTCGCGCCGTTCCACCAGGTAAAAATTTGAGTCAGGAGATTCATTGATCGGCCTACTTTCCTGAATGTTCAGCCTTAAAATCCTGCCATGACCGTTTTCACGCGCCCATGGCCCCCGCTATGGGCTTCTTATGGCGACACAGGTCCGTGCTGTCCAGTCCCCATGCGGTCGGAGTTTTTCTCTTCCAGCGTCGCCGGATAGATCATGATCCATGCCCTGAGCCTTCTGCTCCTCTGCCAGCTCCTCGGCGAGATCGCCGTGCGCGCCTTGGGAATTTCCCTGCCGGGACCAGTCGCTGGTCTGCTTTTTCTCTTCCTTTGGCTGTCCTGGCGCGGCTGGCAGGCAGGCGATACGGATCCCGTGGTTCCCCCCGAAATCGAAACCCTGGCCACGACCTTGCTGCGCTATCTCGCCGTTCTGTTCATTCCTGTGGCGGTCGGCGTGATGGAACAGGTTCATATGCTGCGCGCCTATGGCCTCGGCATTTTGCTGAGTGTCGCCCTTTCCGGCATTGCCGCACTGGCCGTGACTTCACTTGTGTTTGAATGGGTGATGCGCCGGACCCTGCCCCCGGGCAATCTGGATTTTCAGGCCACGGGGGAAACACCGCAACGGGAGGAATCCCTTCCAGAGACGAAAGGAGCGGACACCCATGCATGAGACCTCCAACGGCATCTGGGTCTATCTTGCCGCCCATCCCCTCTTCTGGCTGACAGCAACGCTCGGCGCCTTCATCCTGGCCGAGGAATTCGCGGCCCGTTTTGGGCGCCCTCCTTGGGCCAATCCGGTTTTGATCGCCTCTCTTTTGCTCATCAGCCTTCTGCTCGCGACCGGCACCGATTACGCGACCTATTTCCAAGGCGCGCAGTTCATCCATTTTCTGCTCGGCCCCGCGACCGTGGCGCTTGCCGTGCCGCTTTACCGCAATCTCGGGCGCGTGCGTGCCCTGTTCATTCCGATGATGCTGGCATTGGTTTCCGGCTCTCTGGTCGCCATCATCAGCGCCGTCCTGCTCGGCCGGCTGATGGGCTTGCCACGCGAAGTGGTGATTTCACTCGCTCCGAAATCGGTCACCATGCCGATTGCCATGAGTCTCGCTGAAAATCTCGGCGGCGTTCCGGCCTTGACCGCCTGTTTCGTCCTGCTGACGGGGATTTTCGGAGCCATATCGGTCACAGCACTTTTGAACTTGCTGCGCATCAAGGATTTCGCGGCACGTGGCTTCGCGGTCGGCCTGTCCGCGCATGGAATCGGCGTCGCCCGCGCGCTGCAATGCGATCCCGTGGCCGGCGCGTTTGCCGGTATCGCGCTGGGGCTGAACGGCGCCTTGACCAGCATGCTGGTTCCCGTGGTGCTGCCCTGGCTTCTCTAATGCGCTGCACCTAAAAGTTTAATGATGTCTTAACTATATACAGAAAATGAGCACAAAAATCGTGCCGGATCGCGGGTAAAATTTGTCCACAGCCAAGATCCCCAAGAGTTCCTATGCTTTACCCTGTTAGCCACGGAAATCGGATAGTCGGGATATTGGCGCGTCGGCTGAGAACGATCATTGTTTGGGCCCGCTCCCAATCCCAAATACGATTCTTGAACTGAAGGGCCAGTGCCATGCAGATCCCTCGGCGCCACACGCAATCGACGGTCGATCCCTATGCCGGTATCGCCTTTCGCGCGGCCAAGAGCGAGATTCGCAATCCCGACGGCTCGGTGGTCTTTTCTCTCGAAGGCATTGAAGTGCCGGCGGCCTGGAGCCAGGTCGCGGCCGATGTCCTCGCCCAGAAATATTTCCGCAAGGCCGGCGTTCCGGCGCGCCTGAAACGCGTCGAGGAACATAGCGTCCCCTCTTTCCTGTGGCGCAGCGTCCCCGATGAGGAAGCTCTCGCGGCGCTGCCGCCCGCAGAGCGATTCGTCTCTGAAATTTCGGCCAAGCAGGTGTTCGACCGGCTGGCCGGCGCCTGGACCTATTGGGGTTGGAAGGGCAGCTATTTCGATACCGAAGAGGACGCCCAGGCCTTTTACGACGAATTGCGCTTCATGCTGGCAAGCCAGATGGTGGCGCCGAATTCACCGCAATGGTTCAACACCGGCCTGTTCTGGGCCTATGGCATCGATGGACCGAGCCAGGGCCATTATTATGTCGATCCGTTCGATGGCGAACTGGTCCAGTCGCAATCGGCCTATGAACATCCGCAGCCGCACGCCTGTTTCATCCAGTCGGTTCAGGATGATCTCGTCAATGAGGGCGGGATCATGGACTTGTGGGTGCGGGAAGCCCGCCTCTTCAAATATGGCTCCGGCACTGGCTCGAATTTCTCGAAGCTGCGCGGCGAGAATGAAAAACTGTCCGGAGGCGGCAAATCCTCTGGCCTGATGTCCTTCCTGAAGATCGGCGACCGGGCAGCGGGCGCGATCAAATCGGGCGGCACCACGCGGCGGGCGGCCAAAATGGTCGTCGTCGATGCCGATCATCCCGATATCGAGGATTATATCGACTGGAAGATGCGCGAGGAGCAAAAGGTCGCGGCCCTCGTCACCGGCTCCAAAACCTTGAAGAAGGCCCTGAAGGCCATCGTGCGCGCCTGCGTCAATTGCGAGGGGCCGGGCGATGATTGCTTCAACCCGGAAAAGAACCCGGCGTTGAAACGGGAGATCAAGCTCGCGCGCCGTGCCTTCGTGCCCGATGCCGCGATCAAGAAGGCGCTCCAGCTCGTTCGCCAGGGCGAGACCGACATTGATGTCGAAGCCTTCACCACGGATTGGGATTCGGAAGCCTATCTCACCGTCTCCGGCCAGAATTCCAATAATTCCGTGCGCGTGACCGATGATTTTTTACGCGCCGTGGAGCAAGATGGCGATTGGAACCTGACACGGCGCCTCGATGGCAAGCCGCATAAAACCCTGCCCGCGCGTGAGTTATGGGAGAAGATCGGCCGTGCCGCCTGGGCCTCCGCCGATCCGGGCCTGCAATTTCACACGACGATCAATGATTGGCACACCTGCCCGGCCGATGGCCCGATCGTCGCCTCGAATCCATGCTCGGAATATATGTTCCTCGACGATACGGCCTGTAATCTTGCCTCGCTGAACCTGCTTCAGTTCCGCAATACGCAGACCAAGATTTTCGACGTCGAGGCTTATGAACATGCCGTTCGGCTTTGGACGATCGTGCTCGAAATCTCGGTGATGATGGCGCAATTCCCGTCCCGGGAAATCGCTTTGCTCTCCTATGAATTCCGCACGCTCGGCTTGGGTTTCGCCAATATCGGCGGGCTCTTGATGTCGTCCGGCATTGCCTATGATTCGGCGCAAGGCCGAGCGATCTGCGGCGCGCTGTCAGCGATCATGACCGGCATTGCCTATGCGACTTCCGCCGAAATGGCCGGCCAGCTTGGCCCCTTCTCGGGCTATCAGCGCAACGCGACCGGCATGCTACGGGTCATGCGCAATCATGCACGCGCGGCCCGCGGCGAATCCACGGGTTACGAGAGCCTCGATATTCTCCCCGTCCCGCTCGATCACGTAGCCCTCGACGCAAACCCGGCGCTCGGCGCCCCTGCCCTGCGCCGTCACGCGGTCATGGCCTGGGACAAGGCTGTCGCCCTCGGCGAGCGGCACGGGTTCCGCAATGCCCAGGTCTCCGTTGTCGCGCCGACTGGCACGATCGGTCTCGTCATGGATTGCGATACAACCGGCATCGAGCCTGATTTCGCCTTGGTGAAATTCAAGAAACTCGCCGGCGGCGGCTATTTCAAGATCATCAACCGCGCCGTGCCGGAAGGTCTGCGCGCGCTGGGCTATCCGGAATCCCAAATCGCCGAAATCGAGGCCTATGCCGTCGGCCATGCCTCACTCAGCAATGCGCCGGGTATCAATCACGCGAGCCTCACCGCGCGCGGTTTCACGCCGGAGAAGATCGCCGACGTGGAAGCGGCGCTCGCCTCCGCCTTCGATATCAAATTCGTCTTCAACAAATGGACGCTCGGCGCTGATTTCCTGACCGAGGTCCTGAACATTCCGGCCGAAAAGCTGGATGAGCCGAATTTCGATCTGCTCAGCGCGCTGGGTTTCTCGCGCCAGGAGATCGAGGCGGCGAATATCCATGTCTGCGGCGCGATGACCATCGAAGGTGCGCCCTATCTGAAACTTGAACATTATGCGGTCTTCGATTGCGCCAGCATCTGCGGGCGCACCGGCAAGCGCTTCCTCTCGGTCGAGAGCCATATCCGCATGATGGCGGCCTCGCAGCCCTTTATCTCCGGCGCGATCTCCAAGACGATCAACATGCCGAACGAGGCGACGATCGAGGATTGCAAGAACGCCTATCTCCTCTCCTGGCGCCTGGGCCTCAAGGCCAATGCGCTCTATCGCGACGGGTCCAAACTGTCGCAACCGTTGAACAGCCAATTGCTGCAAGACGACGAGGATGAAACGGAAGAAGCGCTCGACGCATTGGTCGCCGCCCCCGCGCCCGTGCGCAGCACGATCGTTGCCGAAAAGATCGTCGAAAGGATCGTGGAGAAGACAGAACGTATCCGCGAACGTGAGCGTCTGCCCGACCGGCGCAAGGGCTATACACAAAAGGCAGTGGTCGGTGGCCATAAAGTGTATTTGCGCACCGGCGAATATGCGGACGGCCGGATCGGCGAGATCTTTATCGACATGCACAAGGAAGGCGCGGCCTTCCGTTCGTTGATGAACAATTTCGCCATCGCCATTTCGGTCGGCCTGCAATATGGCGTGCCGCTGGATGAATATGTCGATGCCTTCACCTTCACCCGCTTCGAGCCGGCGGGTCTGGTACAGGGCAATGACGCCATCAAGAACGCTACATCGATTCTCGATTATGTCTTCCGCGAATTGGCGATTTCCTATATCGGCCGCAATGATCTCGCCCATATCGATCCGAGCGAGATCGGCCCTGATGTGCTGGGCCAAGGCGAGAAGCAAAGCAGCCGGCCGCAGCAGACGCCCGTTGTGCCGCCCGGCACCGCGAAGCTTGTCTCGCATGGTTTCGTGCGGTCCAAGGCGGACAAGCTGATGCTGGTCCAAGGTGGCGTCGTTGCCTCCACAACACAAGGCGCGACAGCCCTTGCGGTTTCGACCACGACCGCTCTCAAGGAAAGCCTCGTGGAGGAAGTCTCGGCGGAGCTTGGCGCGCTCGACTGGGGTCCCGCCTCAACCTTGGCTGGCAAACGCGCCGAAGCACGGATGAAGGGCTATACGGGTGATTCCTGCACGGAATGCGGCAATTTCACCTTGGTGCGCAACGGCACGTGTTTGAAATGCGATACCTGTGGGGCGACGACCGGCTGCTCATGAG
The DNA here is from genome assembly GCF_000019845.1 of Beijerinckia indica subsp. indica ATCC 9039. Lineage (NCBI taxonomy): Bacteria > Pseudomonadati > Pseudomonadota > Alphaproteobacteria > Hyphomicrobiales > Beijerinckiaceae > Beijerinckia > Beijerinckia indica. The sequence continues at coordinate 2,229,563 of NC_010581.1, forward strand.
CAGCCGGGTGCAAACGTTGTAGCGGTGGTGTCGGGTGCCAAATATGATGTCACTCTGCCAGAAGAACTGTCACTATCTCCAATCTGGCTCTACCACAAAAATGTCACCTGATTTCTGGTGACATTTTCATATGTTCATCGTCTGCATAGGCAGGTTGGCAATCACCTACTCACCATCTAACAGGGCAACGACTTTTTCGAGCCGGATCACCGGATCAAGAGTCGCCAGCAAACTCTGCTTCTTACTGATCGGCATGGCCATGTGCTGAGAGATAACATCGGCGACGCGTCCAGGATCGCGGATTTGACCAAGGGCTGGCCACGTCTGCGGTATATCGATTTCGTGGACAGCCACGTAGCGTTCAAACCGTTCAACAACTTTTCGGATAAGTTCAGGCGCATCAGGGATCGGCCCTTCGCTGATGTCGGCGATTTCGGCCTGGAACGCGCCTGCTTCCCCAATGAATCCGCAGATCGCGACACGCCGGTGCGCATGCACCAGGATTTTCATTGTGCTATCGGGAAACCGCTCAAGCTCAAGTAACCTGGCAAGCACTCCAACTTCGTAAACATCGCCAAAGCCAGGCTCTTCAATAGCGGGGTCCTTTTGGACGGCTAGCACGACCTCCCGGTGACGCTCAAACGCATGGTCGAGGGCGTGCTTTGTCTTGTCACGGCCGACTAAAAGCGGGACGTTCATCGTCGGGAAAACCACGAAATCCCGAATCGGAAGGGCCGGATAGTTTACCGTTCCACCTGGGTGCCTTGTGGGAGGACTTGCGGTCTCCCGCAGCCGCGCTTGGAGTAAGGCCGACAAGGTGTTCCAGTCAGAAATGCCCAGTATCTTCGAAACCAGTTCCAAGCTCTCGCTGTAGCTGATTGTGATGGCCTTGGCGGTCAAGTTTTCGCGCAGGGTCTGTGCCATGGCCTTAGCATCGCGAAAGTCGCGCATGTCTTGGTCCTTTGCATGAGCGAACCAGGCGTGTCAGGTGGTTGCGTTGCTGACCCAGTCGCTCGGGCAAAGGGAAGCCTGAAGGCTCGATACGTTCACCGTTCCCATGAGGGCGCAACCAGCAGGTCGTATCAACCTAGAGTAGATGCTGAACCACTCTGCACTGCCTGTCAATTGCGAACCTGATTAGCCGCATTATATTGGCAACCAACATCTTGCTACAAATATCCCGCGACTAAATTATCTGCGTAGCCTTGAGGGGGAGAGTGCACTTGACCTTTCCTAAGCCTTCGAACTGTTAAGGATAGGATAAATCGGCTGTTTAAGCAGGCATTTTCAATGCGTCTTTGCAGCGTGTAAAAATGGACGGTGGCCATGATCTCAGATTATTCGAGCCAGTTCCCCGCCATTTCACTTCGCAGGGGTCACTCTCTCTTCCCGAAGTCTTTTATTCAGAACTTCCTGCGCACCCTGCATAAAGGCGAGCTGTAACCTACTCGGTGCTTCCACGTAATCACTGCAATCCATCAGCACATTGGCATCATATCCGATAGCACCAGCGCATGCGCTCCTGGCGCATCTTGCTCCACTCGCGCGAGCACGTGCTAATGCCTCCACCTTTTGCCCCTCTGTCATATCGTCCCATTTCTGGATTTCTGACACGTTTCCCTCCGTCGACTCCCTGAATTCATCGTCTAGAGCCGGCAATTTTTTGGACAAGCGCTCGAACGCTTCGCTTGTCTCGTTTTGTTCACGCGTCAATATATCGCAGGCCGCATCCCACTTCCAGTCCATTGAAGCTAAACCTCAGCTCTCCAGCAGCTAAGACAAGGCCAAATTAAATGTAGCTGAGCTTCATGATCTGATGAACGATGCTGATGTCTGCAGAATGATCTTTGCACAAGCAAAGCAGCGTGTAGCTGAACTTGATTACATTATTCAGAATAAACTTCGCCATATTGGCGCGACGCAATGACAAAGAATGACAGCGTGAGCGTAATAGCTCTCAACTATCCTGGGGGACGCTGAATAGGCCAATACCAAAAATTATATTATAAAACAAATAGATGCATTTTACTAAAGAGGCTGATTCAAAGCGTCACCAGTCCATCTCTTGAAAATCGCCGAGGGGCGTCGCACCTTTTCTCTTGTCTTCGTACGCCACGCGAGCCCGCATCCAACCGGATGCATTTTCAAGCGGAGAACTCGGCTTTCGTAGACAAGGTTCAAGCTCATGCGGCGCCGCCTTGTTGAGCTCTTCGCGCCCCACTTTGTTCGAAGGCAAGCCATGGGGGATCTTGTTTACGATCACCGCCGTGAATGGCGGAACCTGATTGATGCCTTGCCACAGCTCGTCTGGGCTGCCACGCCGGATGGCACTTGCGACTACTTCAGCCACCAATGGACAGAGTACACCGGCGTCCCGGAAAGCGAGTTGCTCGGCTGGCGCTGGATAGAGGTGCTGCACCCGGACGACCGGGAACCCACACGAGAATTCTGGACGGATTCAGTCGCGGGGCATCACCCTTATGACGTGGAATACCGCGTCCGGCGGCGTGACGGTGTCTATGGCTGGTTCAAGACGCGTGGCGTGCCGATCCGGGACAGCCGGGGGATCATATCCAAATGGTGCGGGAGCTGCACCGATATTTCCGACCTCAAGCGGGCCGAAGTCGCCCTGACCCGCGCCAAGGCAGAAGCGGAACAGGCGAATGTGGCCAAGGGCGAGTTCCTCGCCAATATGAGCCATGAGATCCGCACGCCGATGAACGGTGTGATCGGCATGGCCCAACTTCTGGATGGCACCGAATTGTCGGTGCAGCAGCGCGAATATGTGTCGATCATCCTCCACTCGGCCGATACATTGATGAGATTGATCAACGACGTTCTCGACTTCTCGAAGATCGAGGCCGGTAAGCTCGAGCTTGAGTCGATCCCGTTCCAACTGCGCGACACTTTGGGCGATACGCTGCACTCGCTCGCGGCGCGGGCCGCTCACAAAGGGCTAGAGCTCGCCTATCACGTCCCGGTCGAGATCCCTGACGCGCTGGTGGGAGACCCGACACGGTTACGCCAAATCATCACCAACCTCGTCGGCAACGCGATCAAGTTCACAGAAAAGGGCGAGGTGGTGGTCGACGTTCGGTTAAAGGAAACGACCGATACGGACGTGCAACTCGAGTTCGAGGTGCGCGACACGGGGATCGGCATCTCGAAAAATCAGCAAGAGAAAGTATTCACGGCATTCGGCCAGGCCGACGCTTCAACGACGCGTCGCTATGGCGGCACGGGGCTAGGCCTCACCATCGCAGCACAACTCGCGGAGAAGATGGGCGGGAAGATAAAGCTCGAGAGCGAACCCGGCGTCGGCAGCACGTTTTCCTTTGCTCCGATTCTCCACCTGGCCCGCGAAGAACGCAAGGTCCGCACGCTCTCTTCGGATGAATTGCGCGGCCAGCCGGTCTTGCTGGTGGATGACAATGAAACCAACCGGCGCATTACCCAAGAGATCCTCGTCAATTGGGGCATGGTGCCGACGCTTGCGTCGAACGGCGCCGAGGCGCTTGCCGCGCTCGATCGGGCTATAGCTGAAGGTGTGCCGCCGCGGCTCGCGCTCCTCGACGTGTTTATGCCGGAAATGGATGGGTTCGAACTTGCCAGGCGGATCCGCACGCGGCAGGAATTGGCACAGACGCGGATCCTGATGCTGTCGTCGGCGGAACGAACGGACGGCGAAGCGCGGATGCATGAGCTCGGTATTTCCCGGTTGCTGATGAAGCCGATCAAGCAATCCGACCTGCTGAACGCTGTCACTGAGGCTCTCGGCGTCGGCTTGCCCGAACCCCACATCCCCATTCCATCGCCGTTCACCCGGCCTGGCGAGATACCGATACGTCACGTTCTGTTGGCGGAAGATGGGGTCGTCAACCAGCAGGTGACTGTGGCTCTGCTCACCAAGCGGGGCCATCCGGTTGAAGTGGTCGAGAATGGTGAGGAGGCTGTCGAGGCGGTGCAACGCGGCGACTTCGATGTGGTATTGATGGACGTGCACATGCCGGTGATGGATGGCCTCGCCGCAGCCCGCATGATTCGTGAGCGAGAGCGGAACACGGGTGGTCACATTCCCATCATTGCCCTTACAGCCAGTGCCACAAAGGCCGACCGTGAGCGCTGTATGGCGGCAGGCATGGATGATTATGTCACAAAGCCGTTCCGGGCAGCCGAGCTGTACCGGGCGGTTGAGCAGTCAGTGCCGCCCACTCAACAGAGTCCTCCTGTGACCGAACTGGCGCCGCGCCTTGGGCTGGAGACAGCGCGGACAGCACAGCCCCCGGCATGTTTCCTGGCCGGCAAGGCACCGCGCCCAGCTGAGCCAGCACAAGTGCTCGACTGGGAGGGCGCGCTCCGCAATCTCGGCGATGAAGCGCTGCTTCGAGAGATGGCCGCGATGTTCCTCGACGAATGTCCCAAGCTCATGCGCGCGATCGACACGGCGATCGCAAGCAATGATGCGCCTGAGTTGCGTCGGGCGGCGCATACGCTGAAGGGCTCGGCGCATGTCATTGGCGCCCGTGCCGTGGCGCAGGCAGCGCTGGCGCTCGAAGCGATCGGCCGCGAGGGACAGTTGCAAGCCGCACCAAGCGTTCGAGGCGACCTTGAAACCGAACTCGCTCGATTGCCTGCGGCCTTACACGAGGCTGCAGGCGCTGCACCTGTGGAGAGTCTGCAGGTTCCATAGGCTGCATCGCGCTGAGCGTCGTGGGCGGGTTGGTTCACACACGAGTTTTCGTCATCGCTCAGAATTCGGCGTCAAGTTCGACGATTTCTTCGGGTTCGAGCCGTGCCGCCTCGGTCCATTCGATCATCTCGGGCATGGCAATGATTTGCTGGCAATAGGCGCTACAGACCGAATCCAATGTGACGTGATAGGTGAGGAATCGCGTGACCACCGGCGCATACATTGCGTCGGCCATGGAACGCTCGCCCATAAGAAATGGACCGCCATAGCTGGTGAGACAATTCCGCCAGATCACGGCAATGCGATCGATATCGGCCTGGGCCCGTTCCCAGACTTTGAAGTTAGGAAAATCGCCTTTCAAATTTACCGGCAAAGCCGAACGCAGGGCAAAGAAACCGGAATGCATCTCGCCGCAGATCGAGCGGCAGTGCGTCCGTTTCATTCTGTCTTCCGGCAGCAAATGCGCTTCCGGCTTGATTTCATTCAGATATTCGCCGATTGCCAGCGTGTCCCACACTTTGATCCCTTCATGTGTTAGGCAAGGCACCAGAAAAGAAGGGGACAAAAGAAGGAGCTCAGCGCGCATCGCGGGATCATCGGGCGAGATGATCTTTTCCGCAAAAGGCAGCCCGGCAAATTTCGTCAGTAACCAGCCACGAAGCGACCAAGACGAATAGTTCTTACTGCTGATCGTAAGCGTTGCACTATTCAAGGATCACTCCTCTTTTTGTATATTCTACCTCAAATATGCTCGTTAAAAAACAAGAACGTACATAGCCTGAAGTATTCCGAGAAAAATTTTACGCCGGCTTTCTGAACAGCATTTGACGAGCATAGAATAAGCAACTCATCACGGTTCACGCGCGTTATTTCGCCCGAGTGATGGTGCGCGTTGATGATTTACCAAACATATGAAGTGCAGGAGAACCTGCTCGACCTGCTCAGGCCATTGGCTGCCACGGCAGGAAAGACACTGCGATCGCCATACCCTGGGCTTGGGCAGGTTTGGCCAGCCAGTGAAATCGTCGGCATTTTAGAGACTTTCGCCAATCTTTCTGTGACGCATGTGCGCCGCCCTTTTGCCATCAACTCGGTTCTTGTGGGTGATCGCCGGGTCCCGGTGACGGAAGAAATCGTCGCTTCGACACCCTTTGCCACCCTCCTTCATTTCAAGAAGGAAACCAACCTGCACCAGCAACGCGTTTTGGTGGTCGCCCCCATGTCAGGTCATTTTGCGACCCTGCTGCGCGCGATGATCGAGACCGTTTTAGCTGACCATGACGTCTATATCACGGATTGGCACAATGCACGCGACGTCCCGCTGAGTGCGGGCAGATTCGATCTCAGCACCTTTGTCGACCATGTAATCGATTTCCTGCGCATGATGGGGGCGAGATCGCATGTCATCGCGGTATGCCAACCATGCGTCCCCGTGCTCGCCGCAGCTGCCCTCATGAACGAAGACAAGGACGACGCACAGCCTTCCAGCATGACCTTGATGGCTGGACCGATCGACACGCGCATCAATCCGACCAAGGTCAACGCACTCGCGACCCAGCATCCAATCGCCTGGTTCGAGCAGCACCTGACGGATAAGGTGCCGCTCTGTTACAAGGGCGCACGACGGGATGTCTATCCGGGCTTTCTACAACTCACGGCCTTTATGAGCATGAATTGGGACCGCCATCTTCGCGCCTTCAAGGATATGGCGGAGGCGCGGGTGGCCAATGATCTGCCAAGACTTCAAGCCATTCAAACATTTTATGATGAATATTTGACCGTTATGGACTTGCCGGCCGAACTCTATTTGCAAACCATTCAATTGATTTTTCAGGATCACGCTTTACCACGTGGCAAGCTCACGGTGCATGGCCGTCCAATCAATCCCAAAGCTATCAAACATACCGCGCTCATGACCGTTGAGGGTGAGCGAGACGATATTTGCGGCCTCGGCCAAACGCTTGCTGCCCAGGAGCTTTGCTCGGGATTGAAACCCTATATGAAGTTCCATCATGTGCAGATGGGCGTTGGTCATTATGGCGTCTTCGCCGGGCGACGCTGGAGCACTGAAATTTATCCCAGAGTGCGTTACACCATTCAAATGACAAGCTGAAAACCGGCATGGTCTTCAAGGGTGGAAGTGGCGGTCACAGGAAACCGCCACTTACGGAAACACCCCGCGCAGCCGTTTGGCCTCGGTCACGCGGGAGACGCCTTCGATCAGCGCCGCGGTGCGCATATCGAGCTTGTCGGTCTCCGCACGATGCAGCGTGCGCTGGAACGCATCAAGCAGGATCGCCTTCAATCGCTGGTTGATCTCCTCCAGCGTCCAGGTCAAGTTCTGTGTGCCCTGCACCCATTCGAAATAGGACACAGTCACACCGCCGGCATTGGCGAGGATATCGGGCAGGACGAACACGCCACGCGCATTGAGCACATCATCGGCCTCCAGGGTGGTCGGGCCATTGGCGCCTTCGGCCAGGAGACGACAATGGATCCGTTCGGCATTCTCGGCTGTGATCTGGTTCTGCAGCGCCGCCACAGCCAGCACGTCGCATTCAAGCTCCAGAAGTTCGGCATTGGAGATCGGCTCGGCGTCAGGGAATCCCTTCAGTTCTCGGTTGGTGGCGACATATTTCAAGAGCGCCTCAACCGACAGGCCCGCGGGATTGTAGAGGCCAGTAGAGACATCACTGACACCGATGATCTTTACCCCTGTTTCAGCAAGGAATTGCACTGTGAAGCTGCCGACATTGCCGAATCCCTGGACCACGGCCGTCGCCTCTTTGAGGTCGAGCCCGATGTGCTGCGCCGCGGCCTGGACAAGATAGACTAAGCCCCGGCCGGTCGCTTCCTTCCGCCCTAGGGAACCGCCGAGGACGACAGGCTTGCCCGTGACCACCGCCGGCACCGCATATCCCATCTGCTGGCTGTAGGTGTCCATCACCCAGGCCATCACCTGCTCGTTCGTACCCATATCGGGCGCAGGAATGTCTTTCTCTGGTCCAATGATGTTGATAATCTCGGAAGTATAGCGCCGGGTCAGCCGCTGCAATTCTCTGTTGGACAGACCAGTCGGATCGATCCGCACACCGCCCTTGGCGCCGCCAAAGGGCAGCTTCATGAGTGCGCATTTCCAGGTCATCCAAGTCGACAGCGCCGCCACGTCGCCAAGCCCGACGTCCTGATGATAGCGGATACCGCCCTTGGTCGGCCCCATGCTCAGCACATGCTGCACGCGGTAGCCGAAGACCGTTTCCACCTGCTGTTGATCGTCGCGGATGAAGGGAAACGATACCACCTGAGTGCGCTCTGGGAACAGCAGCCGCTGACGAAAATTGTCGTCCAGGTTCATGATCTGGGCTGCTTTCAGGAACTGCTGCTGGGCAAGCCGGAATATTGGCGAGTCCCATTCGTTACCGCGCGTCCGCGCCCGCGCCAGTGTGTAGCGGATCGCGCGGCCAAGCGAGACCGCATTGATCTGGGTTTTGAGCAGATAGGCATACGCGCCCACATCCACCGCCCGCGCGGCCAGCTTCACATCATCCATGCTGGTCAGCACGATGACCGGCGTGTCTGGGGCAGCGGCTCGGACCTTGAACAGGGTCTCCAGTTCTTGGCTGTCAGGCAGGATCAGGTCGAGCAGAACGAGATCGAGCGCGCCGCGGCCGAGCCGCGCCAAGCCATCGCTGAGACAATCAACCACCTCCACGGCACACCGCAGTTGCACGTCCCCCGCAAGAAATCGCAGGACCAGCTTAACGTGAAGGGGATTGTCCTCGACCAGCAACAGGCGAACGGGATGATCCACCATGACCCACACTCCTGAATTCTATCAGAAATATTGGGCTTCTTCACTTTCCGTGCAAGCATCAGAGCTATGGAGCAATATACAATTGATCTTATCGCTTCCCCTCGTTTTGAAAAGTGTCAAAATATCATATCACAAGGCTTCCAAGCTATGACTCTTTGCATCACGCTCGGGCGAACGACGCCAAATATTATCGACCAGAATGTAAATGCTGGTCATCAACACCCATAGCGGGAAAATGATGAAGCTCCAGCTTATGTAATAGCTGCCGAATAGAAGAACCAGAGCCATCCCGTATCCGAGAAAGACCAGCCAGCGTGGTGAGATCTCCGTATAGATTGCGAGCGTTGACGTCGTGACCATGAAAACACTTGCCATCTTTGTCATATAGATATTCACAATATTGAATATTGCGGCGCGCGCGAAATGAAAGGTCGTAGACCCTACAAGCTCCTCTGGTCGCGCATAAAAAGCGATTATGATTGCACCGATCAGGGCCGCAGCGCTGAAAAGCATGGCGAGGTATAAAAGACCACTGCCGAAAAAGACCGTCGCGAAAAATCGGTCTTCGGCCTGGCCGAGCCGGTCGCGCAGCACTCCGATGAACCAAAGAAAGGCAATTCCGGCAAAGGGAACCAGATTCAAAGCAAGAGCAACGGTTTTCGAACTATCCCTAAGCCATGATCCAGGCTCTTGTGGATCACGCGGTGTCGAAATCCACAGAAGCCAGAATATGATTATCAGGAGGACGGAAAAGACTATGCCTGCGATGGCAGCGGCCTTGGGTGTTCTTAAAGGCGCGCGAGTCAAGGTCTCATTCTGCGTCATCGCCGACGTCCTGTTGAAATCCCGCATAACAGCCAAGTTGCCACATTAATGCGGATACAAAGGGTCCATATCCGGAATATCGCCGTTGGGATGCTCATTTCATCGACGAACACAGTCCGTGCTCGCCGACATAACGAGCTTATCCATCGAGTTCCGGATAATGGCGGAAGATTCCTTGCTCGTTGAATGCCACACGGCGGTCGCTCTCGAGATAAGCGCGAATGCGCGGACCTTGCGCGACAGCATGATGCAAAGCCGCCACGCGTGGAACGTGCTTTAAGGTCCTCTTCGTACTTCGTGGGAAGGCATAGAGCAGACCTTCAACGGTCTGAAACAGCGATAAGTCGGCATAGCTTATGGCCTTGCCCACGAGATGCCGATCACCTTCGGGATTACGAGCCAAGATTTCTTCGAACCAGCCGAGGAACCGGGGGATTCGATCTTTACGGAAATATTCGGCTCGACGCAGCGCTTCCGGCTTCTGCTCCTCATAGTAAAGAGCTGCACTCAAAGGATGATGGGTGTCATGGGCCTCCGCGACGAGATCCGCGATGGTGAGTTGAATCTGGTGGGTCCACAGCCGCTTCACCTCGTCTCTGGGAGCCAGTTGGTGGCGGTCGCCGAGATAGAGAAGGATGACTGCGGTTTGGCCAATCAAAATATCCCCGTCCTTCAGGACAGGGATTGCAAATGGCGGATGAGGGATATCGTCTCGCTCAAGAAGCGCCATTAGCGCCGTGTCACCGCCACCCTGGCTGTCCGGCTTGCGGGCAATGTCGATATAATCTGCGCCTGCTTCTTCCAATGCCAGTCGGACGAACTCGCCGCGTCCCTGAATGCCGGACCAGTAGTAAAGTTCATAGGCCATGGACAAGCTCCATGCAGGCGCCATCACCGCCGTGGCAAAGCAGCGGAACCCATGAGACGGATGAAGGTTTCAAGCCCAGGGACTCTCAACCTGGATGTGTGCGCCATGGATATGATCGCGCAATCTTTTGGCTTGAATATCGCCCCTCACCAGACCTGCCCGGTGAACTCGCACAATGAATGGGACCCGCTGGAGGAAGTGATTGTCGGCCGGCTAGAAGGCGCGACTCTCCCCTCCAGGCATCCAGTTGTGTCCTGCAACGTTCCCGGCATGGCCGGACGGTTTCAAGCTTTGGTCGCGGGCCTGCATTATCCCAAAATCATGGTCGAGCGGGCACAGCGCGAATTGGACGGATTCATCGCTCTCCTGCAATCCTTGAACATTACCGTGACACGGCCGGAACCCGTCGATCACAGGAAGCGTTTCGGTACACCCGAATGGTCTTCACGCGGCTTTTGTAATGCCTGTCCGCGCGACAGCATGCTGGTGATTGGCGATGAGATCATCGAGACACCCATGGCTTGGCCGTGCCGTTATTTCGAGACGCATTCCTATCGTCCTATCCTCAAGGATTATTTCCGGCGTGGCGCGCGCTGGACGGCCGCGCCAAGACCACAATTAAGCGATGATCTCTATGACGGCGACTACCATCCGCCCCGGAAGGGCGAACCGGTCACTTATATCCTGACCGAATTCGAACCCGTCTTCGACGCCGCCGATTTCATCCGTTGCGGGCGCGATCTGTTTGTCATCCGCAGCAATGTCACCAATCTTTCCGGCATCACCTGGCTACGCCGCCATTTAGGCGAGACCTATCGCATTCATGAGATCACGAGCCGCTGTCCCAACCCCATGCATATCGATACGACCATTTTGCCCTTGGGTCCTGGCAAATTGCTGATCAATCCCGATTATATCGATATCGAGCAATTGCCGCCCATCCTGAAAAAATGGGATATTCTCGTCGCTCCCGAGCCGGACCCGATCGATGATCTTTTTCTGAAAATCACCTCGCTCTGCGGCAAATGGCTCAATATGAATGTGCTGACGATCGATGAGAAACGCGTCATCGTCGATCAGCATCACAAAGGCATGATCGACGCTCTGGAACGCTGGGGGTTCGAACCCATCCCCTGCCCGTTTCTGCATTATGCCGCCTTCGGCGGAGCCTTTCATTGCGCGACGCTCGACATCAGGCGACGCGGCACATTGCAAAACTATTTTTGAAACGGCTCGCCCTGCTCACGAGGTGACTTTCAAGCCAATGATCCCGATGAGAACGAGGCCGATGGAAACGAGTCTCGGCCAATTTGCTGGCTCGTGGAAAAGATAGATACCAAGCACAACCGTACCAACGGCGCCAATGCCGGTCCAAACAGCATAAGCAGTGCCGACCGGCAATGTTTTGAGAGCAAGACCAAGAAAGCCGATGCTCGCGACCATGGCAACGAGAGTGGCGATGCTGGGCAGGAGAAGCGAAAAGCCGCGCGTATATTTGAGGCCAATAGCCCAGGCTATTTCGCACAGGCCCGCAATCAGCAGAAAAATCCAGGCCATCGACAATTCCTTGCTCTTTCTAAAACAGGCGGAACCAGCCGAACGGTCAGCCAGCGGTCATCATTCCGTTTTGAATGTCAAAGCGCTCGCGCCTCGTTGATGACCATTTCCGCGATCGCGTCAATATCCTGCAAAGAAAGAGAACGAATGGAACCTGGGAAAATCATTGGATCTTCACTCGCAACCGCGATGATACCGGGCTGAGACGGAAACAAGGCGTCTTTGCCGATGGCAGGCCGATAAACCTCGATGGATTGGGGCACAAGCGCATGAAATCCCTCGACCAAAACGAAATCGACCGGCGCAAGGCGGCCGATCAATTCCCGCAGATCGAACTTTTGCTCCGCATCCTGTTCATGCATCAGCACCCAGCGCTGGTTGGAGATCAGCATCACTTCAAAAGCGCCAGCCGACCGATGAATGAAGGAGTCCTTGCCAGGGCGATCAATATCGAAGCCATGATGGGCATGTTTGAGCGTCGACACTCTATAGCCGCGCGCGCAAAGCGCCGGGATCAGGCGGGCGATCAGCGTCGTTTTTCCCGACCCACTCCGGCCGATAATACCCATCACCTTAGGAAAGCTCATGAGGACGCCGCTTTATGGTGCCGTGATAAAAAGGCTTATAGCATCGCTCATGCATCCGAATGAACGAGGAATGTTCTCGCTCAGAAAGAAGCAACACCACGGCATGAGATCCGATCATCGGAACGATCGGGTTAGGCGCTCTTCTTCACAAGCAAATCTCCATTCTGCTCCCGCGAAAGCCAGTCCAAACGCTGCATGTCACTGACACACCAGGCGAGATCCGCATCGGATACTGTCAGGGAAGAACAAAATTCCATTCGTTCAAGCCCCTCACCGCTGGGCATGACGGAAAGGGTCGCGGCGAGCGGCAGGCCAAGACCGCCATGCGCGACATCCGTGGCCAGCAATTGAGCAATTTCATGCTGGCGCTCTTGATCGTTACAGAGATGAATGCCCTCTGATATTACGGTTTGAAGAAGAGACAGCCCTGTTGACCCTCTATCCAGCCAATTTTGCGAGACGATCAGGCATTTCTCGATATGGCCGGGCACCACATCCGCCGATCCCGCGATCATGAACCCAAGTCTATCGAGACAGGCTTCGGCCCCCCAAGGCGGACCGGCACAAAATCCATCGATCTCTTGGCGCGCCAATGCCGTGACCATCTGATCCGGCGGCATGACAAGGGTTTCCACGGCATGATCGGGATCGATATCGATCGAGGCTAGAAAACGGCGCAGGATCAGATTGTGGGTCGAGAAAATATGGACGACCGCGAGACGCGGCATGCGGCCAAGCCGTTGCTTCCAGCTGTCAAAGATTTGCCGCCGCGCATTGTCGCCAAAAGGCCGGCTCATGTCATCGGGCCTCATCCCTCGCAGCACGATCATATTGCCACCCCGGCTCAGCGCGGCGGCGATATGAAGACCGACCCTGCGCCCACGCTGCCCCGCCGCCGTGGCCAAGGCCAGTGGCGGAAACATGATCGCGGCATCGAGCGCGCCCCAGGTCAGCTTATCGGCGAGATTGGCCCAGGAGGGCTCCACCGAAATCTGGGCTTCGATCCCAGCCGCCTGAAAAAGCCCGAAGCGGTGCGCCACGAGGACCGGCGCGCTATCAGCCAGACGCAACAGTCCGATACGAATGGGAAGTCCGCTCATCCTTCGTGACCTTCTGAACTTGTACGAAGATAATCTTCCGCCACGTCGGCCAATTTCCTCGCCTGATCCATGGCCCGCCGCCGCAGCCAGCGATAGGCCTCGGGCTCGCTCATCCGGTTCGTCCGCATCAAGACCGCCTTCGCACGATCGACCGTCGCACGATCCGAGAGCTGTTGCTGCGCCACGCGCAATTCATCCTCCGTGCGGCGGAAACGATCATAAAGCGCGATCGCCGCCCGCAGCAGCGGCTTCACATCCTTCGGAGGCGTATCTACGACATTATAAGAGCATACACCTGCCTCAAAGGCAGCCTCCATCAAATCCGTATCATCCTCATCGACGAAGAGCACGACCGGACGCCTTGAGCCGGACACGGCCAGAGCGCGCACACTATCGAGTGCATCACGATCAGGCCGTGAAATATCGACCAGAACGACATCTGGACCATGGAGGGAAACGGCATCGATCAGGGATTGTCCAGGAACGAGCCGCACCAATTCAAGAGACGGATCACCCGCGAAAATATCCGACAAGGCACGCGCGCGGCCACGGTTTTCATCCGCCAGCAGAATCCTCATTCCGCGCCTCAATAGACATCACGCCGATAACGCCCAGCTTGGGAGAGTTTCGATATATAATCATCCGCGCGTTCATCGGCCATATTGCCATGCCGCGCCACGATGCGCCGCAAAGTGGCGTCCACGTCACGAGCCATATGCGCGGCGTCGCCGCAGACATAGACATAGGCTCCATCCTCAAGCCATTGCCAGACATCGGCGCCTGCCGCCATCATCTTGTCTTGCACATAGACACGCTCCGCCTGATCACGCGAAAAAGCCGTATCGAGCCGCGTCAGGCAGCGCGAGACCATGAACCCTGCCAGTTCCTCGTGATAGTAGAAATCGGACGCGACGTGCCGCTCTCCGAAAAACAACCAGTTTCCGCCTTGAGCGGCCTTCGCCTGGCGATGCTGAAGAAAACCCCGAAACGGCGCTATGCCGGTCCCCGGTCCGATCATGATGATCGGCACGCCAGGATCCTGCGGCAAATGAAAATGAACCGACGCCTGCACAAAAACCGCGACGCCACACTCTTGCGCCCGATCGGCGAGGAAGGTGGAACAGACACCGGGATGCTCGCCCCGCGCCACGCCAACGGTCAGATGGACTTCATGCGGATGAACCTCAGGCGAGGACGCGATCGAATAGAGACGCGGCTGCATCTTGCGAAACAGGACGGGAACCTCCGCCGGCGAGACCTCAAGCCGGACATCGCGGAGCAAATCAAGCACATGCCCACCTTCCGGCCTCCCCAGGCGCTCCAGGAGAGCCGGCGTTGGACGCGACAGATCCAGCCGCCGACGCAGCGCCTCCTTGAGCCCGATCTCACTCTGGCCACGCAGCGACAAAGGTGTATCCTCAGGCAGACCAAGGCTTTTCAATACACTCTCGACCGCCGCATCATCGTGAACCGGCCAGACCCCAAGCGCATCGCCCGGTTCGTAAGTCAGCCCCGTCCCGGAAAGATCGAAACCGATCAATCGCGTATCCTTGTCGGAATCTGCGCCGGTGAGACGCTGGTTGAGGCAGAGGCGCGCCGTGGCCGGGTGATCCCGGCTTGGCACTTCCTTGTTTGAGGCCGCCTTTTCCGCGACCTTTCCAGCCCCTCGCTCCGGCTGGCTGCTTTGCTCTTTCACGCCTTGATCGGAGAGATGGGTGAGAAGTTGGCTACGCCACGCCTCGACATCCTCTTCATAATCGGCTTCGCAATCGATGCGGGCCAGAACGGGCTTTGCCCCCAGGGCGTCCAAGCGCTCATCCAGCGCACGGCCGAAACCACAAAAACTGGCATAAGAGGAATCGCCCAGCGCCAAAACGGCATAGGACAATTCCTCGAACCGATCTTTCCGGGCGCGCAGCATGTTCCAGAACGCCGCGCCATTATCGGGGGCGTCACCATCCCCGAAGGTCGAGACGACGAACAGGGCCAAACCTTTTTCGAGATCCTTGGCGCGGCAGGTTTCCAGACTGGCGCAAACCACCGCCCTGCCCGCCTCCGTCAACCATTGAGCCACCTGCCCCGCCAAAGCCTCCGCCCGTCCGGTCTGCGAGGCCCACCAGATCTTGATGGCAGCGGGTTGCGGGATCACGGCTTGTGCGGACCGCGACCGTGAAAAGAGACCGGCCAGCATGCCGTTCACGAACAATCTTTGCGACAGGTCAAGCGGCGCTTTCTCCGGCACAACAGGCACTTCCGTCCCAGCCACAGAATCTTCCGCCGCGACACCCGCCAGGAAGCCGCCAAGCCAGAGACGCGCCTCATCGGAAAAATCAGCCGGCGCCGTCAGCGAGACATCAAGAAGCCGGGCCAACGCTTCAATCTTCACATCAACCTTCCTGTCGGTTTGCTCCGGCGATGCTTTCAAGGCACTATTATGCCCCATTGCCGGAGGCAGGCCTTCAAGATGCACGGCACATAATTTGAAGCCGGGCTGAAGAGAAACCGGATCCACCGCATCGGATGTCAGCGCATTCACGGCCAGTTCGTCACCGAAACGATCATTCCAGTGAAACGGGGCGAAACAGCTCCCCGGAGCGACACGGTCGGAGAGACGGGCTGGCAGAACGGCCTCGCCACGCGGCGAGCGGATACGCACACCCTCCCCCTCGCGTACACACAGGCTTTGAGCATCGTCTGGGTGAAGTTCGATAAAGGGACCGGAATTGAGACGGTTCAATCCCTCGACCCGCCCGGTCTTGGTCAGCGTATGCCATTGATGCTGCAGACGGCCCGTATTCAGCAGAAAAGGATAAGCATCGCGAGGCTGTTCTTCCGGCGGCATGAACGGGCGTGCATAAAAGGCAGCCTTGCCATCCGGCCTCGCGAAAGTCGGCCAGGGCGCGCCGCGTCCCTCGACCGGTTCCTGCGCAGGATTGATATAGCGGATCGGATGACGCTGATCTGTATCGCCCGGCGGGCAAGGCCATTGCACCGGTCCCTCGCGCAGCCTTTCATGGCTGACGCCGCTCACATCATAACCAGTCCTCGGATTGGCGAAGCAACTAAGCTCGGCAAACACATCCCCTGCAGTTTCATAGGCAAAGGCATCACCAAAGCCCATGGCTCGGGCGATGCGGGCAATGATCTCCCAATCCGCCATGGCCTCACCCGGCGGCGGTACGGCCTGGCGGGCCAGGGTCAATGTCCGGTCGGAAGAGACCTGCACGCCATCCCCTTCCGCCCACAAGGCGCCCGGCAGGAGAATATCGGCAAAGGCCGCGGTTTCGCTATCGGCAAAGGCATCCTGCACAACCACCAGCTCAGCGCGTTCCAGCGCCTCGATCACGTGGCTGCGATGCGCGACGGTCGCCACCGGATTGGTGCAGATAATCCAGCAGGCGCGGATCTCGCCACGCGCCATAGCGTCAAACATGCCGATCGTGCCAAGGCCCGCATCCTCCCGGATCATTCCCTGCGGCAGCGACCATTGCGCCTCGGCAAAAACACGGTCCTCGGCTACGGTGACCACGCGCTGTCCCGGCAGACCGGGACCCATATAGCCCATTTCCCGCCCGCCCATGGCATTAGGCTGACCCGTCAAAGAAAAGGGTCCCGCACCGGGGCGGCAGATGGCACCCGTGGCGAGATGCAGGTTACATAATGCGTTTGTGTGCCAGGTCCCCATGACACTCTGGTTGAGTCCCATGGTCCACAGACTCATCCAGGCCTGCGCCTCGGCGATCCACCGCGCCGCCGTCTCGATATCATCACGGGCGAGTCCTGTCAGTTCCACAACACGCTCGGGCGTGTAGGCAGCGAGGAATTCCGGCATCGCGTCCCAGCCTGTCGTGCAAGCGGCAATGAAACGCTTGTCGATCGCACCCTCGCGAACCAGGATATGCAAAAGCCCATTTAACAACGCGAGATCAGTGCCTGGGCGGATCTGCAGAAACAAATCCGCCTTGTCCGCCGTCGCCGTCCGACGCGGATCAACCACGATCAGTTTGGCTCCCGCTCGCTTGCGGTCGAGCAAACGCAAAAACAGGATCGGGTGACAATCGGCCATATTCGCGCCGATCACAAAAAACAGATCGGTGCAGTCGAAATCCTCATAGCTGCCGGGCGGTGCATCGGCGCCGAGAGACAATTTATAGCCGGTCCCCGCACTCGCCATGCACAAGCGCGAATTGGATTCGATATGCTGCGTGCGGATGAAACCCTTGGCCAGTTTATTGGCCAGATATTGCGCTTCCAGCGACATCTGGCCAGAGACATAGAGCGCAATGGAATCAGGACCATGCGTCTCCATGAGAGCGTGCAGTTTCGAGGCAATTGCATCGATTGCCACGCTCATGGGCATGGTTTCCACCGCACCCCGTCGCGTCGGACGCCGCAAGGCCGCGGTTAGACGCGCGGGTGAGGCAATCGGCTTATCGCAGGAACTGCCCTTGGTACACAGCCTGCCGCCATTGGCGGGATGATCCGCATCCCCACGAATACGGGTGATGCGATCATCCTCGACTTCCATGACAATTCCGCAACCGACCCCGCAATACGGACAGACGGAACGGATATTTCTGCGTGCCATCGCCCTTACACCATAACAGGCGCGCGGCCGCGAATTTCCACTTGGCCATCGCGCAATCGCGCATCCCAGGTCCGCAAGCGCTTGCCTTCATCTTCGAGACAGACACCATCGACCAGACGGAAATGCTGCTTGTATAGAGGTGAAGCAATGACGAGATGCCCCTTGAGATCACCGACAATGCCGCGTCCAATCACATTGGCATTGGAGAACGGATCATGATTATCGACGGCATAGACCATGGGCTCGCCGTTCTGTCCCGGCGCGCCATTTGGCAGATAGAACAAAGCCACTTGTGCGCCATCCTGCCAGGCAACCACACCTGAATTGGCCACAAGGTCGCCAATGCCGCAGACCGATGTCCAGTCGGCAGGCCCTGCATAGTCAGGCACAGCGTCCGGCAGATTGTCGGCCGGCTTCACCTGATCGCGCTCGGGCACTACGCGGACATTCGGATCGGACCGGGAATCATTGACGAAAGTCCGGAAACGCTTGAGCTTGTCCTCATCCGTCAACACATCGCGCCATTCGCAGCGATAGCTGTCCACCACCGCCTGCATCTGGCGCTCCAATTCATCACAGATGCCAAGCGAGTCGTTGATGATGACATCGCGCAGATAATCCAGCCCGCCTTCAAGATTTTCACGCCAGGCAGCGGTGCGCTGCAGCCTGTCAGCGGTCCGGATATAGAACATCAAGAAGCGGTCGATATATTTCACCAAAGTTTCGAAATCGAGATCGATCGCGAAGAGTTCGGCATGGCGCGGGCGCATTCCCCCATTGCCGCAGACATAGAGATTCCAGCCAACTTCCGTGGCGATTACGCCAACATCCTTGCTCTGAGCCTCGGCGCATTCACGTGTGCAGCCAGAAACCGCGAATTTCAATTTGTGCGGGGAGCGCAGACCCTTGTAGCGGTTTTCGAGATCGAGTGCCCTCGCAACACTATCCTGGACGCCATAACGGCACCACGTACTGCCGACGCAGGATTTCACGGTGCGCGTCGATTTCCCATAGGCGTGTCCGGTCTCGAATCCAGCGGCGAGCAATTCACCCCAGATATCCGGTAATTGATGCAATTGCGCGCCGAAGAGATCAATACGCTGACCACCGGTAATCTTGGTATAAAGACCATATTTCTGGGCGACCTGCCCGAGTACGATCAGCTTTTCGGGCGTGATCTCGCCGCCCGCGATCCGCGGCACCACTGAATAAGTACCATTCTTCTGCATATTGGCCATGAACGTATCGTTCGTATCCTGCAAAGGAATGTAAGCAGGATCGGTAATCGGTTCGTTCCAGGCCGACGCCAGAATAGAGGCGACACTCGGCTTACAAATATCGCAGCCGAGCCCGCCATTGCCATAGCGTGCCATCAGCTCTTCGAATGTCTTGATTTCATGGACCCTGACCAGGGAATAAAGTTCCTGCCGCGTATAGGAAAAATGTTCGCACAGGCTATGATCGACTACGACACCGCGCGCGGTCAGTTCGCCTTCGAACACTTGTTTCAACAGGCTGGCGCAGCCACCGCATCCGGTGCTGGCCTTTGTCGACTTTTTGAGGCTAGCGAGATCGCCGCACCCTCCATCGATGGCCTCGCAGATCATGCCCTTGGTGACATTATGACAGGAGCAGATGGTGGCTGTCGCCGGCAAGGCGTCCGCGCCCAAAAGCGACGCGCCGTCCCCTTGCGGCAGGATCAACGCGGCAGGGTCCGCAGGCGGGCGAATGCCATTCTGCACATATTGCAGGATCGTATCATAATAGCTGTTGTCACCGACCAGGATCGCGCCGGTAACACATTTGCCATCGGCCGAGAGCACCAGCCGCCGATAGCTGCCATCCGCCTCGCCGATGAAACGATAGCTCGCCGAACCAGGCGCGGTGCCATGAGCATCGCCGATCGATCCGACATCGACGCCGAGCAGTTTCAGCTTAGTGGACATGTCGGCGCCCGTGAAAGCCGCCTCCTCGCCCGCCAGCACAGCGGCTGCTGTCCGGGCCATCGTATAACCCGGCGCGACGAGACCGAACGTCTGATCCCGCCAAGCGGCACATTCGCCCACGGCCATGATCGAGGGATCGGAGGTGCGACAATGATCATCGATCGCGATGCCGCCCCGGGTGCCGAGTGTCAGCCCACAGTCCCGCGCCAGCGCATCTTGCGGGCGGATACCGGCGGAGAAGACCACCAGATCGGTTTCCAGACATGTGCCGTCGGAGAAAACGAGACGGTGACGGCGCGATGTGCCGGGAACGATCTCTTGCGTGGCATGGGCGGTGCGCACGCCAATGCCCAAAGCCTCGATGCGATGCCGCAAGGCCCGGCCACCCTCGTCATCAAGCTGCACCGGCATCAGACGCGGCGCGAATTCAACGACATCGACCGCCAAACCGAGCAATTTGAGTGCGTTCGCCGCCTCAAGCCCCAAAAGGCCGCCACCTATGACGACACCATGCGATGCGCCTTGCGCGGCCGCGCGGATCATGTCCAGATCTTTAAGCGTGCGATAGACGAGACCAGCCGTTCCGACATTCCCCGGCACAGGCGGGACGAAAGGAAAGGACCCTGTCGCCAGGACCAAAGTCGTGTAGGAAAAATCCCCCTCGCCCGTGACGATCTGCCTTTTTTCCCGGTCGATCGAACGAACATGAATCCCAAGATGCAATGTTACGCCATGGGCGGCATGGAAATCATCCTGGTGCAATTGTAACGCCCTGGCGTCCTGACCGGCCATATATTCGGACAAGTGCACACGATCATAGGCATGATGCAGTTCCGCGCCGAAGACATGAATGTCAAAACGCTCGTGCAGATCATGCGCGACCAATTGCTCAACAAAATGATGGCCGACCATGCCATTGCCGACGACCATGATCTTCTCGCGATGATTACGTTCGGTCATATATTGAGACCTCCAGGCAGATGGGACAATCGTCCATGGCCAGAACTTTGATTCAATGATCTGCGTCGGCGGCCGGATCGCCAGCCCGCGCAATGGCCCCATACGGTGGGGCGAACCCGAACAGGATCGGGCACGCACACACAAGACGTGACAGTCTCTTGATGGGAGACGTGGCTTTTCAGAAAATCAGGCTAGAGTTGCAAACGGGACAGCGAGATACACAGATGCCTTACGCGTCCCCGCGACTTCCCCGATCTCTCCAACTTGTTCTTCAACCGAGGAGGTGACGCGCCAACGGCGCTGGCAATAGAGGATGCCCAAGAGAGCAGCCACGGCCAGCAGGCTGAACAACAGAAAGCCCGCGCCATAGGAACCGGTGAGCTGCCGCGCGGCGCCCAGCGACGAAGCTAAATAGAAGCCGCCGACGCCGCCACTCATCCCCACCAATCCAGTCATAATTCCAATGGCATGACTGAAATGTTGCGGCACGAGCTGGAAGACCGCCCCATTGCCCATACCCAAAGCCAGCATGCCGAGAATAAAAACCGGCATGGCCAGCCAGATCGAAGGGAGCCCGGCAGCCACAATGGCGAAAACAATGGCCGCCACGGCATAGAAGACAACCAGAGCCCGGACACCGCCCACGCGATCAGCAATCACGCCACCGACCGGCCGGACAAACGAACCGGCGAAAACAATCAGCGCCGTACACAGGCCAGCCATGGCCGGCGGCAACCCATATTGATCGTTGAAATAGATCGTCAACGAAGCTGCAAGCCCGACGAAGCCGCCGAAAGTGACGCTGTAGAAAAACATGAACCACCAACAATCGGCCTGCCGCAGAAGAGGCAACCAGGCCGAAAGCGGACGCGCTGGGGGACGTTTCGGAGAGTCTTTTGCGAGCGCGATAAAGATGACCAGCACGATGACAAGCGGTATCGCCGCCAGACCGATCACATTCAGCCAGCCATAAAGGACGGCAAGGCCCGGCGCGAACAAGGCGGCCACCGCCGTGCCGGAATTACCCGCACCGGCAATCCCCAAAGCCGTGCCCTGATATTTGGGCGGATACCAGGACGAAGCCAAAGGCAAGGCGACCGCGAAGGACGCACCCGCGAGGCCGAGCACCAGAGCCAGCACAAACATATATTCATAGGAATGCGGCGCGATCAGCCACGTCGTAACGAGCCCCAGAATGACAACGATCTGGGCTCCAATACCGACAGCGCGGGCGCCGAAGCGATCGACCAACGCCCCCAGCACAACACGCAAAAAGGCGCCCGCCAGAACGGGTGTCGCGACCATGAAGCCTTTTTGAGCGGGATTGAGATGGAGGTCCTGCGCTATCGAGATCCCGAGCGGACCCAGCAGCACCCAAACCATGAAGGAAATGTCAAAATAGAGAAAGGCGGCAAAGAGTGTCGGCAGATGCCCTGCTTTCAGAAAACCTCTATCCATAGGTCTGATCCGATGACGAGGAAGTACTCCAGTTCCATCGTCGCCCCTTGGGGCCAAGCAGGCCGCCGTTGACCCACCAGTTCGTCACAAAGGCTTTTCAGCCCGCACCACACCCATCCACCGTTGAATAGGCGCGTGAACCGAGCAAAATTTGGACATTCATTGGAGCCGCCGTCAAAGAGACATGCGGCCCATTCTTCCCGGCACGCCGACATTAAAGCAAATATTATGCCTGCCATTCCAAGGGCAAAAAATACCCCCAAGACGGCAAGCGCCTTGGGGGTTCTGATGTATTATTATGCAGACTGCCTGTAAGAATGCCAACAGTCTTTGTTCGGAATGCGCCTTTTATACCCTTCCCATCTCAGCTGGTCAGAAATTCATCGGTGGGACCGAAAAATTCATAATGAATCCGCGCATCGGCAACTCCCGATGCACGCAGGCCACTGATGAGATCACGCTGAAATTCATGCGGGCCACAGACATAATAATCCGCATCTTCCGGCATTTCGGCGCGCAACCAGGCGGCGGTCACATGACCGGCTTTGTCATAAGCGACGCCAATTTCATCCTCGAGACGCGGCGCACTGTAGAAAATCGTCGGACGAATACGCCCTTTCGAAGCGTCCGACAGGGCACGCACACGCGCTCCAAACGCATGGGTCGCGCCTGAATGTGTGGCATGGATGAACCGCACAGGCACTTGCGAATCCGTTTGCGCAAGATCCTCCAGCATGCTGATCATCGGTGTCAGCCCGACGCCCCCGCTCAACAGAACGAGCGGGCATGTTTCCGAAGCTGGCAGCGCGAATTCTCCGGCTGGTGCCGAGACCTTCAGCGTGACGCCGATCTTCCCCTCATCATGCAGCCAGTTCGATATTTTTCCCTGGTCGGCACGTTTGACACTGATCCGATAGCTCTCCTGGCTAGGCGCGGAAGAAATGCTGTAATTACGGCGGAAGGATCCCTTGTCCGCAAGATCGAAAGCAAAGCTCAGATATTGGCCCGGCCGATGCCGGAGAACCTCCTTGCCATCCGAGGGAGCCAGTTCGAAGGATGTGATGGTGTCGCTTTCGTCTATACGGCGCGCGATGGTAAAGTCCCGCCAGCCGGTCCAGCCGCCCGGCGCTTGTTCATGCGCGTCATAAATCTGCTTCTCGCGGCCGATGAGCAGATCAGCGAGAAACCAATAGGCCTTGCCCCAGGCGTCGATAATCTCCGGTGTGGCGGCGTCGCCAAGAACCGCCCGGATCGCGCCGATCAAAGCCTCTCCCACATAAGGATAATGTTCCGCCAGAATGTTCAGGCCGACATGTTTCTGAGCAATGCGTTCGACGGCGGCGCCAGCCAGCATGCCAAGATTATCGATATTCTTGGCATAGGCCAAAACCGCCATGGCAAGAGCCCGAGGCTGCGCACCATCGCCTTGATGGGACTGGTTGAAGAGGGATTTAATGGCCGGGTTCTGCAGCAAGCGCGCATACATTTCCCTCGTAATGTCCAGGCCATGCGCTTCCAGCGCCGGCACTGTCGCCTTGATGAGGGCAATGGTTTCTGGAGAAAGAGGCTCGGCCATGATCGCTCCTATAAGGGGTAAACAATATACCTCTTATAACCTCTGGAAATAAGATGTAAAGATGGTACATCTTATCCATGCGCCTGACCCTGCACACCGATTATGCCTTACGGACATTGATTTTTCTCGGCCTTCACCAGGAGCGCCGGGTGTCGATCCACGAAATCGCCGATGCCTATGGCATTTCGGAAAATCATCTCATGAAGGTGATCCAGAAACTGGGCCGCCCAGACGGATTTATAGAAACCACCCGCGGTCGCGGCGGCGGTCTCCGCCTCGCTCGCGCACCGGATAAAATCCGGCTTGATGACGTTGTGCGCTATACCGAAGAAGACATGGCCATTGTCGCCTGTTTTCAGCAGGCAAAAGATCACGAGGCCTGCGTTCTGACCGGCTATTGCGGCTTGCAATCCATATTAGGAGAAGCCCTGGCTGCGTTCCTGGCCGTTCTTCAGCGCTATACGCTCGCCGATCTGCTTTCCAGCCCTGATCGGGCGCAGATTATGAGACTGCTGACACCATCGTCGTAAGGATCAAGAAAAGAGCCTCATGGCCTGTTCCAGCGTGAACCTCCAAGAGTCAGGAGCCAGAATGGCCAAGCCTGTGCGAGGCTTTTGGTGTCCTTTTGCCCTGGCTTGACGATCGGATCATTGTGGGGGACTTTGCCGATAAGCTTTTAATTTCCGGCTCTTTGTCGATTGGATCATGACAGCATTACCCGACACGGCAGCCGCGCGGCTCGCTTCTCTCCTCGATTATATCGAGGAACTCGTCCGGCTGGACGAAAATGTCGCGAAGCGGCTGGGTGAACATCGCCTGCCAAATGGTCGATCGTTTGTTCTGCATCAGCACGAACTGCATGCCCTTCCCGGGATCACGCTGAATCTCATCGATGATGATGGCCCGATTTGGCTTGCAGCCGAACGTCTTCGACGCAGTGCGCCGCCAGCGCCACCGGAAGAAGCCAAGGAATGGATTGATGTTTCGCCTGATCCCGACGCGTTACCGGTTATTCGCTCATTTCTACTGAGGACCGTGACCGAGAAGGAGCGCGGCGCGCTGGTCAGTGCAGGCCAAGCGAGAGCGGAAGATTGCGCGGTCTCGATGCAAAAGGTCAAGGACGACATCCCGCTCTGGGATGTTCGTTTGCGCATCGAGGACCGGCCGGAAATCTCGCGGCTTGCAACCGAATGGCTCGAAAATCTCTGGACGCCCTGGGCCATTGCCGAACGTCCCGTCCGGCGATCGCTTGCCCTTTATCAACAATTATTCGAGATCGTGCAGCTCACCGAAATGGGTGCCAACGATCATCCGTTTGAAATCGTATGGGGTGTCGGTCTTACGCGATGGAAGCGTGATGGCCATGAAGTCGATCTGCCGCTCATCGAGCGGCTCGTCGAAATCGAGATCGACGAGAAGGCCGCTGGCACAATCAAGATCAGGCCACGGACCGAGATCAAGATCGGCTCGCAAACTGGCTCCCAAGCCGCCGATGCCGGCGTCAACTTGCGCCCCTTCGATGCGATGGGCATCCCCGGGGTCTCGCTTGCCCGTGATGCGGCGCGGCGCCTGATCGCGACAATGGATCAGGATGAAGGCATCTCGCCTTTCCAATGTGACAGCTTCGAACCCACCTTGCGTGCTTGTCAGACCCAGCTCGATGCAGAAGGCGTCTATCTGCCCGACACGCTTATTTTAGCGCCCGAGCAGCCGGTTCCACCGGCTGACTCACGCCTCACTGTCTCTGACCGGTGGGTTATCTTCGCGCGTCGCCGCTCGGATAGTTTCCTGCTGAATGATCTCAACAATCTTAAGCAATCGATCGAGCTTCGAACAGATACGAACCCCTTGCCCGGACCGGCGCGCACCCTTGTCATGGGGCCACAAGACGGGCCGACGACGGACATCTGGAAGCCGTTGAGCCATAATGTCGGAGAATCTCCCGCCAGTGAAACCGTCTCTTCGCCAACCATCGAGGCTGGCGACCTGTTCTTTCCCAAGCCCTTCAACGACGAGCAAGTCGAGATCATAAGAAGGCTGAAAGCATCTGATGGCGTCGTCGTTCAAGGGCCTCCTGGAACAGGCAAGACCCATACGATCTCAAACATCATTTGCCATGCTATGGCGCTTGGCCACCGCGTGCTCGTGGTCTCGCATGGTGAGCCGGCGCTTGCCGTTCTGCGAGACCAGCTTCCGGAGGGGATACGCGATCTCGCAATCAGCGTCACGGCAACCGAACGGGAAGGTTTGAAACAGCTCGAAACAGCGGTCCGGCTGCTGCAATCCGTCGTCGAAGACATCCGGCCCGATGAGCAAAACAAGCTCATCCGTGACCTTGAGGCCCATGTCTTGGGCTTGCGAGAAAAGCTCGCCGCAACCGACAAAAAGATTGCACAGATTGCGACCACACAGCTCTTGCCAGCGTTCGGCCACCAACCGGCGGAACTTGCCAGGAAAGTCGTCGCCGCCAGCACCTCTTTCCATTGGTTTGAGGATAGACCGGCCGGCACCTCGATCGATCTTGCCCCATCCGATGCAGCCATCGACCGCCTGCGGGCGGCCCGCGCGGTTTTGGGGCCGCGCCTCCAACATCTTAGCTGCACATTACCCTCCGTGGAGGATCTGCCCAGCGGCGAGGCCATGGCCAAGCTGCATGAGGATCTCGTGCGATCAAAAACCTTCGCCGAGGCCGCGGCACGCGACCCTTCGATCCGCATACGCCTCACCTCACCGTCTGATATCGCTCTCGCGATGAAAGCCGCCGAAGCGCTCGCGACCTTGCGCCGCATCCAGCCCATCGCGGCGGCAATCTCCTGGCTCGAAGCGCTGGCGGATCGCAGCTTGCGAGGTGATGAATCCGATAGCCTGCTCGCACTGATCAAGGCATTCGTCGAGGATGCCCGGCCAGTCGTCCACCAGCGTCAACGCTATATCGCCCTGCCCGTCGAATTGCCCGCTGGATTCGATCAATCCGCAGGTGACGCATCGGCTCTCGTCACGAAGCTTGCCGCTGGCGAACAGGTTTTCGGATTGTTCTCCTTCCGAGCCAAGAGCTTCAAACCCTTGATCGAAGGCATCAGGGTGCGGGGACTGGCGCCGGCGAACGCCAATGAATGGCAACACGTGCGCGATCATTTGGTCTGGCGCGATCAGGTTACGGCCTTGAGCGTGCGCTGGCGAGCGCTTGGTGAGGAAATCGGAGCCCCGCCGGTCGGCTCTGCCCGCGACCTTGAGGATCTGGTCGGCAATCTTGATGCGATCCTGATCGAGGCCAGGAAAGCCTTCGACATTATGGGCTCTGCCTTTGCGGTGATCATGGCTGACGGCGCCTCGCCGCAAACTCTATGGCCGAGCGTGGAACGGATGACGGCCGTTGAGGACGCGCTGCGCAATGCTGCGGCAGCCACACATCTGGCCAAGGCACAGGCCGAGCTGACAAAACTTACGGCCTTGTTCCCGGACGCCTCTGGCAAACTGGGAAAGCTCGCACGCGATATCTTGAACGATGCGATTGGTCTTGAAAGGATCGAACCCGATCACATCTCGCGCCTATGGTCGACTCTCCGCAACCAGATCGCTGATGTGAAGCAGCATGCCACGCAGATGCAGATCGTGCGCGATGTGAGTGCCGCGATCGAGGCGGCCGGTGCTTCCCGTTGGGCGAAGCGATTGCGGACGGAACCCCTTGTGGATGCAACCGACACATTGCTGCCGGGTGATTGGCGGGACGCATGGGACTGGGCCGCCGCCAAGGCCTATCTGATGCACATTGATGATCGGGGCGGTTTACAGACTCTTTCGGAAGAGCGCGTCCGGCTCGACAGCGACTTGCGCAACACCTTCGAACGCCTTGTGAAGGCAAGAACCTTCTACGAACTCGGCCGTTCAATGAAGGGTACGGTTCGCAGCGCCCTCATGATGTTTACCACAGCCTTGCGCAAGATCGGCAAGGGAACAGGGAAAGGCGCGGCGCGACACCGCCGTGATGCCCGCCTCGCAATGGCTCAGTGCTACAGCGCGATCCCGTGCTGGATCATGCCGACATGGCGCGTGGCCGAGCAATTGCCGGGCGAAATCGGATCCTTCGATCTTGTGATCATGGACGAGGCATCGCAATCCGACATCAAGGAACTGCCCGCGTTGCTGCGTGGCAAGAAAATTCTCGTCGTCGGTGATGACAAGCAGGTGAGCCCCTCAGCCGCCTTTATCGAGAATGCCAAACTGGACCGTCTGGAGCATAATTTTCTGCAAAAGCAACCGTTCAAGACATTGCTTCTGCCCGGATCATCACTCTACGATCTGGCTAAGGTCATGTTCCCCGATAAGCTTGTGATGCTGCGCGAACATTTCCGCTGCGCCGAGCCGATCATTCGCTTTTCCATGGGTTTCTATCCAGAACCGCTGGTGCCCCTCAGAGTGCCCAATGCCCATGAGCGGCTGGACCCTCCGCTGGTCGACATCTATGTTCCCGACGGGCGCCGCGTCGGCGATAAGCAAAATCCTCGTGAGGCTGAGGTCATCGTCGAGGAAATCCGCACAATCATCAATGAGCCAGCGCTCGCACGGATCGAGGCTCATAATCGCTGGCGGACGATCGGCGTCGTCTCTCTCATAGGGGCCAAACAAGCGGCCTTGATCAATCGGCTGCTCCTCGAGGAACTGGGCGAGGAGATCATGAGGCGTCATCACATTGCTTGCGGCGACAGCGCAACATTCCAAGGCAATGAACGAGACGTGATCTTTCTGTCCATGATTGCCGATCCAAACAATAAACAGGCCCAAACGGCAACGCAATTCGAGCAGAGATTCAATGTGGCGATGTCGCGTGCCCGCGATCGCCTGGTCCTCGTCAGGTCAGTCCACGAGGAAGAGCTGAAACACGAAGATCTCAAGGCGCGCATTATTCGGCACTTCCGCGATCCAATGGCAGAGGCATCGGCACCCAAGGGAGATCTTGCAGCTCTGTGTGAATCAGAATTCGAGCGTGATATGTTCCAGCGCCTGACGGAGCGCGGATATCGCGTACTGCCTCAGGTCGGCGCGCTTGGCTATCGTATCGATCTGGTTGTAGAGGGTGCCAATGGCCAGCGATTGGCCATCGAATGTGATGGCGACAAATATCATGGGCCTGAACGCTGGTCCGACGACATGCGGCGACAGCGTATCCTTGAACGCGTAGGATGGCGGTTCTGGCGCTGCTGGGCCTCGAGTTTCGTTCTCAATCCAGACAGTTGCATGATGGATCTGGTCGAGACATTGGACCGGCTGAACATCCGTCCCACCGATGAAGAACGGCCGATTGGAAACTTCACGCTTCATCTGACCGCTACGCCCAAGCAGAGGTCAGGCGGTAAGACCGCGCTCTCTTCCACGCCCAAAGCACACACTGAGCATGAGGATGCTTCTGAAGGGAAGCCTCCTTCTCCGGAAGGCATTCGAATAGGTGATCGCGTGATCATCCAATATCTGGATGATCACAAGACCATGAGTTTCACGATCACGAAAGACAAAGAGGATTATGCCAATGGTTTCCTCTCGGTCGGATCCCCACTCGGAAGTCAGCTCCTCGGAGCGGTGGAAGACGAGGAAATCGCGTTCGAGGAAAGCGGACGAGCGAGGCCTGTGCTCATCGTCCAGCACAAACGCGCCGCATAAGCGAAATTTCAAGAACGGTCTAACGATCATCTTTTATGACCGTTAGACGTATAACAAGAATGCTGATTGTGGCCTGTTCCCTGATAATGGCGTTTTATCGCAGATGATCTGTCCTCTAATAGCCCACTCTTTTAGTAAGGGCTTGCAAAACAGATCAATTCGCCTCGCGCTGATCGAGAACGGGCTCGAGAATATGATGCAACCCGGTCAGAATGGGCTGATCCGCCCTTTTCATCACCTGACCGAGAGCATCCTTCTCCTGGAGGTCCGAATGGCGCTCAAAATCACCCACGGTTTCTGCCGTGAAACGGCCAATCGACATGCCCTTGGCACAAGCCGCTGCCTCAACCTTCCGCGCAAAGGCATAACCCAGTGATGCCACCGCGGCCTGGGCGACTTTTTCATGAGAACAATTGCGCAGAATTTCCGTAATCGACGACATGGTTCCTCCCAAATCGATTGAAAGCGGTTGTCTGGCGATCATTGAGCCCGTCGACCTTTTAACCGACTTCATTGTAAATTATAAATATAAAGACCGCATGACAAGAATTAGACCTGCCATCCAGCTTCGCCATTCTTAAGAACAAACTTCTGCTTGGGCGGTATACCGCCACCCAATGCATTGGCAAAGATATCATCAATTAACGCACTGGATACGAAGTATTTGCGAATATTCCCAGTATAATTGAAGCAACATGCGATTCAAGGGACAAAGTCCACATTAAATCATCTGCTCGATTTGCCATCGAAGAGCGGAGGGCTCTGCAAGGCGATAGAGAGCTTTGGTCGGTGTTTCGAAGGACCCGATTTTAACCGAAATCCCTCCAACCCGATTAACGGCCTCGAACCCTTTTTCATCGGTCAGATCATCCCCGAAGAAAACCGGACGCCGGCCGAAAAAAGGCGGCTCGGTGAGAAAGTTGGTGATGGCGGTACCCTTGTCGAACGCAGAGGGCTTCAACTCCACCACCATTTTACCTTCCTGTGCTTCCAAACCGTGTCTTGACGCTAATTCCTCGACACTAATGCGCACGATTTCGGAAAGTTCCGGGCATTGGCGAAAATGAATCGCAAGCGTGGCCCCCTTGTCTTCCAGCATGAGACCTTGAAATTTATCGACAAAGGCCGACACCTCTGGCCTTGCCAGATCAATATTTTGCCGCGAGGCCAGCATTTCAACCGTCTGGGAGAGACGAATTTGCCCGCCGTGAAGACCTGCGGCTGGGAGCACGAGTGGCACGAAGATCCGGTCTATATCCTCGATCATGCGCCCGCTCACCAGGGCCAAAGCCCCTTTGGTTTTGGCGGCCAATTGGAGCAAAAGGCTTTTCAAACCCGCATCCGCGACAACATCGGCCGGATGGGGCTTGATATCGAGCAAAGTCCCATCGACATCGAAGAAAAAGGCGCTGGTGCTGCAAGGCATCAGCTTCCACAGCCCGGGCTCTGCCGCAGGCTTCGTGTCCTTGATTGTCGTGTCCTTGATTCGTGCGGTCGGTTCGAGCATCAACAAGGTCCAAAGGGACTGCCGGGGCCAACTTTTATAATGGGGCTGGATCATGCTGATTTTGAGGCGGAATGACTCAAACCATATCCGATAGCGAAACAACGACCGACCGTTTTCTCGACGGTGCTTTGGTCCTGCGCCAACCCCGCAAGGGGCACCGCTCGGGCACGGATGCCATTTTGCTTGCAGCGGCGGCCCCAGGCGACTTCGAGGGTCATGCACTCGATCTCGGCGCGGGCGTCGGCGCCGCGGGTCTGGCGCTTGCCGTCAAACGTCCTCACCTCACAATCGGGCTTGTGGAAAGGGAGCCTGGCACCGCCCAGCTCGCCGCTGAGAATCTGCATCTCAATCAGCTCGCGGAGCGCGGGCACGTTTTTGTCGCCGATCTCCTGTCGCCGGCCTCCCGCCGCGAGGCCGGCCTAAAAGAGGGAGCAGCGCAAATGGTCATCACCAATCCGCCCTTCTATGATCCAGCCTGCATGCGTCCTCCGCAGGATGCCCGCCGCCGCCAAGCGGCGATGATGGAGGCCGCTGGTCCCGTGCCGCTCGAACGCTGGATTGGGGCAAGCCTCGCCCTTCTGGCGGCAGATGGCCTGTTCTTGATGATTCATCGCCCCGAGGTGCTCGGCACCATTATTGGTGCCTGCGCGGGCCGCGCCGGAGCGCTCGTCATCCTGCCGATACAGACAAGCCCCAAGTCCTGCGCCAAGCGTGTGCTGATCCGCGCGCGCAAGGGCAGCCGCGCTCCCCTCGCCATCGCCCCTCCCCTCGTCCTGCAAAACCAGGGGCGGTTCACGGACGAGGCCGAGGCCATCCATCGCGGCACGGCCTTTATCGATTGGCCGTGAACCTTGTTTTATACGAGTGGTCCGAGAAATCGCCTCTTGGAACACTCTCAAATTTTCGTATATTATTGAAAATATTGAAACTTGAGAAAACCACCAAGCGTCAGCTATGGTCTTTCCCGGCTTTACCAATAGAAGGGATGATACATCGGGCTCCAATGATTGGGGCGCCAGTAGA
The DNA here is from genome assembly GCF_000019845.1 of Beijerinckia indica subsp. indica ATCC 9039. Taxonomy (NCBI): domain Bacteria; kingdom Pseudomonadati; phylum Pseudomonadota; class Alphaproteobacteria; order Hyphomicrobiales; family Beijerinckiaceae; genus Beijerinckia; species Beijerinckia indica. The sequence goes on from NC_010581.1 coordinate 2,261,717, forward strand.
AATCCCGAGAGGCAACGACACGCGGGTAATAATGATAGGCCGGCAAATGGCCGGCGGAGGCAGTGTGACGATATCGCCAGTGCCTCCTATGGTGGTAAGACACGGTCTCGATGGATAGCCTTGGGGCTTCGACCTGCAAGGACGCGCTCGCTTGAGACAAGCCCGCCAAGGGGGCAGCCTGCGCAACACCCGTCACAATGAGGCCGCTAGCGAGGATCGCCCCCGCGATGACCGTTCTGAACGAACCCATCATGTTTCCTTGCTGCAAGAGACCGGGACAGGGATGTCGCGCGATAGATGCCACGACATTATCGCAATGTCTTTAATCAGAAAATAGGCCAGGAGATTGATGGCGAGCCCAACCCTTCTTATGCCGTCCAGCGCTCGATCGGTCCCCCGCCAATCGACCTGTCTCGCGCTCGCCTTGCTTGGCAAGACGCCTCCGCCATTGTAGGAGCCATATCGTGCAGCCTTTCCATGGCCAATGGTTTATGCCCATGGAGAATGACGCTTCAGTTTTCTGGTGCCTTGATGTCTTCTACCCTCGCCCCCGCTCCCCATCCAGAGACCGCGCCCGCAGGGATCGATTTCCTTGATCCGACACGTTCCTTTCAAGGCCTGATCCTGACCTTGCAAAGGTTCTGGGCGAGCCAGGGCTGCGTCATCTTGCAACCCTATGACATGGAAGTGGGCGCGGGCACGTTTCATCCGGCAACCACTCTGCGCTCGCTTGGCCCGAAACCCTGGAAGGCGGCCTATGTCCAGCCCTGCCGTCGGCCAAAGGATGGGCGTTATGGCGAAAATCCCAATCGCCTGCAGCATTATTATCAGTTCCAGGTCGTCCTGAAGCCCTCACCGCCCGATCTCCAGGACCTCTATTTGCGCTCGCTCCAAGCCATCGGGATCGATACACGTTTGCACGACGTCCGTTTTGTGGAAGACGATTGGGAAAGCCCGACGCTCGGCGCCTGGGGCCTTGGTTGGGAATGCTGGTGCGACGGCATGGAAGTCTCGCAATTCACTTATTTTCAGCAGGTCGCCGGCGTCGAATGCGCACCGGTCTCGGGCGAACTGACCTATGGTCTCGAACGGCTTGCCTGCTATCTGCAAAATGTCGATCGCATCATGGATCTCAACTACAATGGCCGCGAGGGCGAGGAAAAAGTCACCTATGGTGATATATTCCTCCAGGCTGAGCAGGAATATTCCCGCTATAATTTCGAAGCCTCGAACCCGGAAATCCTGTTCCAGCATTTCAAGGACGCCGAAGCGACCTGCCGCCTTTTGCTGATCGAGGCTGAAAAAACCGGCAAGGGCCTCGTGCTGCCGGCCTATGACCAATGTATCAAGGCTTCACATCTCTTTAATCTTCTCGATGCACGCGGCGTCATCTCCGTGACTGAACGCCAGTCCTATATTCTGCGTGTGCGTGATCTCGCCAAGGCCTGTGGCGCCGCATGGCTCAAGACCGCCGGCGGCGGCGCCCTCTGAAGCCGGAACAGTAAAAATCAGGGGACGTCCTCGAGGAACACTCGGCCGATCTTTGGGCGAGCAACCTCGGGGCACTGTCTCTTCGGCGCAGGAATACGACAGCGGGGTCCTCTAAAACGGGATTGGAGCAGAGAGAGTGTCGATGCGCCTCGCCAAAACCCTCGTGCTTGCCGCCTTGGCTTTATGCCTCGCCCAGGCCTCGGCAATCGCCGCTGTCAAAGTGACCTTCGTCAACCCGGAGCATTACACCGATCTGGACCGTAATCGTCCCTGGTATCAGCAAGACACATTGAATCAGTTTCAGCGGACGTTCGAACAGCTCGGGGCCACCTATCTCAAGCCCGGTCAGACCCTGAAACTCGACGTGCTCGATATCGACCTTGCCGGTTATTTCGAACCTTGGCGCTTCTATGGTTACGATGTCCGCATCATGCGCGACTACACACCACCACGTTTCAAGGTCCACTACGCCCTGGAACAAAAAGGGCGCGTCATTCTTCAAGCCGATGAGACGATCACGGATCTGGCTTATTTGATGAATCCGGCGGGGCGCCTGTCGAGCGAACGCCTCGGATATGAAAAAGCGATGCTGAAGGATTGGTTTCGCAATCGCTTCGGGCTGATGCGTCCGCCGCCCGGCGTATGACGCATCAGCCCGAAAGGCTCAGAACGCTTTGAAGGTGATGATCGTGCGCGTATCCACGATCCCTTCGAGGCCGTGCAGGTTCTCACCGATGAAGCGACCAATATCAACATCAGGGCCGACATAAAATTTGGCGAGAATGTCATAACGCCCGGCGATCGAATAAATTTCCGAGGCGATTTCCGCCTGAGCCAGAGCATTGGCGACATCATAGGTCCGCCCGAGCGCACATTTGATCTCCACAAAAAAGGTCTGCATGGGCGCTGCTGGATCCTGACATCTGCTGGTGCGATTGCGTTTCATCGCCAATAGGACAAATCGGCGATGAATTTTTGCTAGTGCCTCGGAAAGACAAGAATTCAAGAGGAGAAACAAGGATCATAGTCTGCAACGCTCGATAGAGACATCACATTGGGCGGCGCGTGACTCTCACAATCAGCATAAAGCGGACTTCTCAGAAGCCATAATCCTCACATACGTTCTTTGGAACATCGAGGCCAGCGCCAATTGCCCGCTCGACGGCGGCGAAATGCGCGCGCAGGAACGCTTTGAAGCCAGGGATCGTCATGTCCCGGCTTTCGGGTACCGGCCGGTTCTCGGCGCAGCGCAGAATCAGATCGGTCGAGAGCTTTGGATCACGCCCGCGAAAGGCATCGATGATTGCAATCTTATCGTCGATATAGGCGCCGACCGGTTTCCATCCATCGCCCTCTTTATGCAGGAGCACCTGGTTGGCCGGCGTTGGCTCCGCCTGATTGGCGAGCGCCGTGGCGAATTCCGGATCTTCCTCGATGATCGTCTCCGTCCCGACGACCCAGCCCGGTGCCGTGAGCCCCGCCATGAGATCATCGAACGGATTTATTTTCGCGTAGCCTTCCCCCTGTCCCAGGCCGGCCATGAATTCCGAAAGCGTCAGCTGCCAAACAATCATCAACGAAAATCCTGTAGAGGCGATTTAACAGCCAGAGTCGCTTTAAGCGATCCTTGGGTTCATTCCCGGATTTTTTCATTCCCCACAGGTGAATGAAAAGTTCGAGAATGTTCCAACAGCCGTCCGTATAGTCATGAGCACAATTTATACCGCGCGATGATCAGGTCGTTTGCCCTTTCACCGCTTCGATCAATTGTTTCAGGGAGAAAGGCTTCGGTAGAAACGCAAATTCTTGTCCCTCCGGCAGATTTTTGGCGAAAGCCTCCTCGGCATAGCCGGACACAAAAATGACCTTGGCCATGACGCCCCGCTTACGCAATTCACCGAACATTGTGGGACCATCCATCTCCGGCATCACGACATCGGAAACGACGAGATCAATCTTGCCCTCATTCTGTTCGACGACTTCCAACGCCTCTAAGCCGGAACCTGCCTGTAGCACGGTATAACCACGTGAGGTCAGAGCCCGCGCGCCAAAAGCGCGCACGGCTTCCTCATCTTCGACGAGCAGGATCGTTCCCCGACCGGTAAGATCGGCGGCGGGCTTTGGCGCCTCCACCACCGGGGCTTCGGCTGAATGCTCCTCCTTGTATCGCGGCAATAGGATCGAAAAGGTCGTGCCGACACCCAAGACACTATCACAAAAGACAGTGCCTCCCGTTTGCTTGACGATGCCATAGACCATGGCCAGCCCTAGCCCCGTCCCCTTTCCAACTTCCTTGGTGGTGAAGAAGGGTTCAAAAATCTTATCCTTGACGTCGATGGGAATGCCCTGACCATTATCTTCCACCTCGATCAGGACATATTCGGCGGGCCGTACCGTTTTTTCACTGAAAGCGGCGCAGGCTTCAGGTTCGATATTGCGCGTGCGCAAGGCAATCCGTCCGCCGTCCGGCATGGCGTCACGCGCATTGACGACGAGATTGACGATGACTTGTTCGAACTGATTGAGATCGGCCTTGACGAGCCAGAGGTCGCGGCCATGCCGTAGATCAAGTTCGATTGTCTCCCCGACGAGGCGGCGCAGCAGCATTTGCAGATCGGAGAGAACATCACCAAGCTGGAGCACTTGCGGGCGCAAGGTCTGCCGGCGTGAGAAAGCCAGCAATTGACGCACTAGGCCCGCCGCCCGATTGGCGTTCTGCTTGATCTGCATAATATCCTGGAAGGAGGGATCAGTCGGACGCTGATTGGCAAGCAGAAGATCCGAATAGCCGATGATGGCAGTCAACACATTGTTGAAATCATGCGCTACGCCACCGGCGAGCTGACCAATCGCCTGCATTTTCTGCGATTGCGCGAAATTATTCTGCAAGGTCCGCAATTCAGTCGTATCCAGCGCGTAGATCATCGCGCCGCCTTGTCCTTCATTCGCGCTCGCGACAAACAATCTGGCTGAGCGTTCTTCCGCGCCGACAAACGTGACATCGACCGGTGGAATATCGCCTCCCGACCGCGCCGCTGCCTGAATCGCTTCATCGAGCCCCGCACGATCAGGCTCGATAATCGAGGCCTGGAGCGCGCGAGGTGGATTTTTGCCGTTTCGATCGAGAGCCTCCGGCATGAAACGAGCGAAAGCAGCATTGGACCGCAGGAGCTGGCCGGAGCGATCGACGATCGCCATAGCGATCGGAGTGGTATCGAACACGCGTGCGAAACGAGTCTCGTTTCCCCGCAGACCCTCTGCCGGTTCTTCATTCGCCGCCCGATTGAGAACAAGGGTGCAGGATGTCTCTGGCCGTCCATCCTCGCCGAAGGCGATCCGGTGCAAGAGCCGCACGGGCAGGCTCCGGCCTTCACGCCGTTTCAGATCGAGATCCAATTGTTCACAACGCACTTCCCCCGGCGCACCTTTCTTGGCGCCGAGCACATTGGCCCCATCGCCAGCCATCAAATCCCCGAGCGCGAGGCCACCTGATCGCGTCTCTCGTCCATCCAATTGAAAAAGCGCGATCTCTTCCGTCTCGCGCGGCGTCACATCATAATCGAGCCATGTCGCCAGCGTGGCATTCAAAAAGGTGATCCGTCCGTCCCGATCGGAAGAAAAAAAGCCCGCTGGCGCTTGATCGAGAAAAGCAATAGCACGACGCCATTCGCCAAAGAGCTTTTCCTGTTGCTCCCGCTCGCGCGTAATATCGGTGAATCTCCAGAGCGTCGCCGGTCGCGCCTCTTTCAAAAACAGGGGGCGCACGGCAATCCGATACCAGCCAAAAGGCGCGCCCCCCATGAGCGCAGGGCTGAGTCGCAATTCCTCTAACCCTGCCCGGCCTTGCCGACCCGCCTGAGCCAGGCGATAGATCGCCTCCCTGATTTCCGGCACGTCAGCGAACCGCCGCTCGACCGCCGGCCCACGCCACAAATCCAGAGGGCCGACCAAGGCCTCATAAGCCGCATTACCGTAGAGAAGCGATCCTTCCACATCAGTCACGACGAGCCCATCGGTACTTTCGTCGCAAATCAAACGGCTCAGGTGCAAGTCCGGCTTCAGTCCCGCAATGCGCAACCAACCGCAAGCATAGGCATAAAGCGCGAGAAGGCCGACCACCGCGAAGAGGGCCAGGCACCAGACAGCGAGACCGGCAGCCATCTCGCGTGGCAGCAAGGACAAAGCGGCCATCACTGTCACGAAAACAGTCAACAACAGCAAGATCATGCCGGATATGCCGGAGCGTTTCATCGGAACCGGCATTTTGAAATCGGTCATAAGGACATCGCCTCGATTCGTGCCAGAAACAGGGTGCGTGTTAAAAAACAAATCAGATGTTCCGCTCAGGGCATGCGAGAGCCCGTCCGATCGATTCCGAGACAGTCTTGAAATGATATCAACACCATAAGGCGTTTTTCTCTCTCGAGCTGCAAAATATCTGATCTCGTTTTTCTCAAACGACTCGCTCCATGACCATTAAGTTCATGTCCTGACCAAACCTTGCAACGCCCGCTCTCCATCAGAGCTCCAATGAAATTCCATATATTATTGATTTAAATACACAATCACTGAGCTAACCATCGCTTTGGCTGTTGAAGTCCATGGAGAGTGAACTCTTTCTCCAACGCCGCCCTTCCCACGATCCAAACGTCAGAGGGGTTCGATTGCCAATCGATCTACGATCAGTATAAAGGATTTCATCACACAATCCTGGTGCAAGGCTTGCTGGTTACACGGTTTTGGAGCCTTGTTCTCACTCTTCAGGATCGGCCTCTGGACTATCGGACCTTCGAATCGAAGCCGCTTCCCCAGATCCATGAAAATTGAGCGCAAGGCGTGAATTGATCGTCTTTCGCGCTTATATCGAAGCCTATCGAATTTGATCCATGCGGCTGGCCGTCCGTGACGCGCGCATGAGATCCCATGATCATGATGGGGCAGTCCGCCATGAAATTCCCACTTGCCCGCGCCAATAAGGCCTCATTCTTCACGATAAGCCTTTTGGTGGGCGGATTTTTGCTCGGCGATGGGTTTCTCGCATCTTTCCATCCAGCCTTTGGACAGATCCAGACCGCGCCGGCGGCGCGCCACCGCTCCCCGACTTATGATCCTGATGCGGGATCATCTCTCCCGGTCGATGTTTATCGCCAGCGCCTTTATCATAATTCAGGCACAGCCGGTCGCATGGGGCTCGGCGCTGACCCTTATCACCCGGAAGGCCCAGGCAATGTCGTGACACCCATGAGGTGAGCCGCCGAGCTTGCCCAGTTTTTCACGGTGTGCTCTAGCTTTCGTGAACGGTTGGCCTTAATCGGAAAGGAACCGGGCCTCTCCCGCAGAGAGAGCCCAACCGGATTTCATCAAGCAAACCATCGATACAGGCCTTGAACGAGCAATTTTTCGAATCCAAGACCCTGATGTATGCTGTGGCGCTGATCACTTTCCTGATCGCCGTCGTGCTCATCCTGCTGATCTTCCGGCTCGCTTTTGGCCGCAAGCTGCGGATGCCGGGCGGGCGGACGCGCCAGCAACGGCTCGGCTTGGTCGAAGCCTTTGATCTTGACCGGCAACGCCAACTGCTCATCGTGCGGCGAGACAATACCGAACATCTCATCATGATCGGTGGTCCCAACGATCTCCTGATCGAGGCTGAGATCATCCGGGGTGATGGCCGGTTACGTGACAAGGAGACGCGAGAGCCAGCCGGCATTCCCGGTCAAAACCTGACTGGAATTCCTTGGCCATCGCCTGGCGTCGCTCCGACTCCGATACAACCCTTCACCGAACCGCCGCTCGTTCCGGAGCCCGTGCGGATGGAACCCGTCGCAGCGGAAAAGCCCTTGCCGCGCACTGAACCGGTTTATCGGCCAACCCCCGCTCCCGAGCGATTTGCTCCTGTCGAGGGCCCGGCACAGGCACCGCAAGAGCCCTTCCCGGTGAGCCGTCGCGAGGCTGAACGCTCCCTAGCCGCCCAGAGCGCGCCTCCCGTTCCTCCGCGCCCCACCCCTGCCCAACCGTTGCCTCGGACGCCGGCCTATCCCATGCCGCCCAAGCGTCCTTTGCCTCCCTTGGGCACACTCGGCAACCGCCCGACGCCAACCCGAGAGCAAACCGCTCCGGGAAGCCCGGCAGCTGGTCCCGCCGCAGCTTTTCCTCGCGCCCCCATCACCACACCTTTCCTGAGACCTCTGCCACAACGCCAAGGGTCAACGGAAGCCACGCGGGAGGAGCCCACCGCACCGTCTTTCGCGCCAGAAACTGCGGTTCCGCAGCCGCAGGCCGAACAGGTTCAACCCCCGCCGCCGCCCACACCAGAACCAACACCCATCCCTGTGATGGCCGAAGAACCTGTGGCAACGCCTCCTTCAGAGCCCAATCTCGCGTCGGAAGCCAAAATCGCCGAGTCAGTGGATTCGCTTGAAGAGGAAATGGCGAAGCTGCTTGGCCGTAGTTCCACGGACTCTTAAACGCCCCTGGAAGAACGAAACGATCCAACAGAAATGGCTTCGGCGCATTAACGCCAAAGCCGAATATGCTAATCTTGCGTATTTTCAATTGAATTGAAGACGTTCTTTATTGAGTTGGTGAGGAAGTAATTCCTATCTCTTTGTTTTAATGGATAATTCTGATTGAGGATTACGATCTATATTGGCGATGGGCCGTTCAACGCTAAAACCTCGCCCGCAAGATAGAGGCTGCCACAGATCAAGATCCGGGGCGGTACGCGCCAATCTCGAACAGCCAGAAAACGCAGGGCGGAGCTCACGCTCTCACAGGCTGCCGCCGACAGACCGGCGCTTTGCGCTGCCGCCGCGACTTCGCTAGTCGGGCGCGCATGACGCTCGCTCAACACGGGAACAGCCAGAACTTCTTGAGCCAAGCCTTTGAAGGCGCTGAGAAAAGCGACCGTGTCCTTACTGGCCAGCGAACCGCATATGAGGACGAGCGGGCGCGGCATCTTTTCTTCGAAATCCGCCATCGCCTGACCCAGCACTTGTCCTCCCTCGGCATTATGCCCGCCGTCGAGCCAGAGTTCGGCCCCTTCCGGGGCAAGGGACACCAACAGCCCCTTGGCGAGATTTTGCAATCTCGCCGGCCATTCCACCTGCACCATGCCACGTCCGATGGCTTCGAAAGGGAGATCCGCGTCGAGCCAGCGAAGCGCCGCGATCGCTTGGGCCGCATTGTGATGCTGATGGCGGCCTGGCAAACGCGGCAAGGGTAAATCGAGGAGCCCGCGTTCATCCTCGAAGATCAGATGGCCATGTTCCTCGCGAACACCATATTCTTGGCCGGAGCGAATCAAGGGCGCATGCAAGCGTGCCGCGTCACGCTCGATGACGGCCAAGGCTTGCGGTTGCTGCGGTCCGATGACCGCCGGTACCCCCTGTTTCAGAATTCCCGCCTTTTCACCGGCGATCTTCTCAAGCGTTTCACCGAGGAATTCCTGATGATCGATCGAAACCGGTGTGATGATCGTCATGCGGGGATTTTCGACAACATTGGTCGCGTCCAGCCTGCCGCCGAGTCCGACCTCGAGCAAAAGGTAATCTGCCGAATGCTTGGCAAAGAGATGGAAAGCGGTCGCCGTGGTCGATTCGAAAAAGGTGATCGGTTGCCCCTTATTGACGGTCTCGCAAAAGCGCAGAGCCTCCAATAATTCAGCATCACCGACAAGACGGCCGCCGCCCGGCGCGCCGAGCCTGATCCGCTCATGAAACCGCACGAGATGGGGCGACGTATAGACATGGACCCTTTTGCCCGCAGCCTCGAGAATGGCGCGTAAAAAGGCCACCGTCGAACCTTTGCCATTAGTCCCGGCGACATGAATGACCGGCGGCAAATGCTTTTCGGGCGACCCCATGGCGTCCAAGAGCCGCCGCATACGGCCGAGCGAAAGCTCGATCTGCTGCGGATGCAAGGTGAACAGCCGGGCAAGAAGCGTGTCGAGAGCCTGCATGCGATGGGGTCAGGCGGGGATCGGAGCGCGACGCGGGCTGTTGGTTAAAAAGGCGCAAAGACGGGCGAGCACGGCAGGCAGATCATGCCGGCGCACCACCATATCAACCATGCCATGCGCCTGTAGATATTCCGCGCGCTGAAAACCTTCCGGCAAATGTTCGTGGATGGTCTGTTCGATGACCCGCGCCCCGGCAAAACCGATGACGGCGCCGGGTTCGGCGACCTGAATGTCGCCGAGCATGGCATAGGAGGCGCTGACCCCTCCGGTCGTCGGATGTGTCAGAACGACAATATAGGGCAACCTGGCCTCCCGCAGGGCCTGCACCATCAGCGTCGTACGCGGCATCTGCATCAGGGAGAACATGCCTTCCTGCATGCGTGCGCCGCCGGAGGCTGTGAAGATGATGAAAGGCGCTTGCCGTTCAAGCGCCTGCTGCATGCCAGTGATGACAGCCTCCCCGGCCGCCATGCCGAGAGAACCGCCGAGAAAGGCGAAATCCTGCACCGCCACGACCGCATCGAGGCCTTGTAACTTGCCATAAGCCAATTTGACCGCATCCGGCGCGCCGGTCTTCTGACGATATTCCTTGATACGGTCGGTATAGCGTTTGACATCGCGGAATTTCAGCGGATCGAGCGGGACCTCCGGCGTCGGGATCGTCTCATAGACTCCTTCGTCGAATAGAGCATCGAGCCGCGGCTTGGGCGCGATATACATATGATAACCCGACCCCGGAATGACGAAAAGATTGGCTTCCAGATCCTTATGGAAAACCAGTTCGCCGCTTTCCGGGCATTTGATCCAGAGATTTTCCGGCGTATCGCGCCGCAGGAAGGACCTGATTTTCGGCGGAACGACATTGGAAATCCAATTCATTGCGGTTCTCTCGGCGATTGTCTCGGGTTACGCTCTCGGAGCGACTCAATTTTGTGCGCGCAGTCAGGCTGCTGCTGCTGCGCTCCGCACACCTTCGGCGAGTTCCGCCACAAGCTTTTCCACAGTGCCTATGCAGGCCGGTGTCGCCCTGCCCTCGCCATCGAGCGAGGCTCGCAAAGCATCGACAATGGCTGACCCCACGACAACGGCATCGGCATGGCACGCGATCGTACGCGCGCTTTCCGCCGTCTTGACGCCGAAACCAACGGCAACTGGTAGATTCGTATGCGCCTTGATGCCGGCAACCGCGGAAGCAACCTTGCTGTAATCAGGGACCCCTGCGCCTGTGATCCCAGTGATCGACACATAATAGAGGAAACCCGACGTATTGGCGAGCACGGCAGGCAGGCGCACAGCATCGGTCGTTGGTGTGGCAAGCCGGATAAAATTCAGCCCGGCCGCCCGCGCCGGAAGGCATAGTTCCTCATCCTCCTCGGGAGGCAGATCGACGACGATGAGACCATCCACGCCGACTTCCTTGGCCCGGTTCAGGAAAGCCTCCACCCCGAAGATATAGATCGGATTATAATAGCCCATCAAAATGATTGGGGTTGTCGCGTCCTTCGCGCGGAAAGCCGCGACCATGTCGAGGGTCTTGCGCAAGGTCATCCCAGCCTTGAGCGCCCGCAAGCCCGCCGCCTGGATCGCCGGCCCATCAGCCATGGGATCGGTGAAAGGCATGCCGACCTCGAGCACATCCGCACCCGCCCGCACCAGGGCGTGCAAAATCTCGAGAGAAGTCGACAGATCCGGATCGCCGGCCATCACGAAAGTCACAAGCCCGGCACGGCCGGCCTTGGCCAATTCCTCGAAGCGGCGATCGATGCGTGTGGGCATGAAATGGATTCACCTCTGAACAGGCACTCTCGTGCGACAGATTTCTCCCCCTTGTCCCTCCAGGCACGAATTGGGAGTTTGCTGTTTGTCGTTAAAACCAAATCCTCTGCAAGGAAACAGATTTTGCGATCGACGTCCCCCGATTAGTCAGCCCCTGCGCCGAGACGGGCCGCCCATTGCTCACGTCTGTTTAGACGTTTCCGAGCCCTTGTCTTTCAAGTAGCATCAAAAAAGGTAGGTCTAACCCTTGGATCGAGACGTTCGCACCAGAGCGAGAATGTCCGAAGCGGTCTTCGCCAAAGCCTGTGCAATATCGGGATAATGCATATGCATCGCGAGGCGCGAGAGATGATCGACATCAGCGGCGAGATAGAGCATTTCGAGCAAACGTTCGTCGGTGGACATATCTCGATCGCAATCGGAAAAATCGTCTTCATGGGCCACGGGCAACCTCAAATGGATTATTCAATATAATTTATCAACATAACGTGCATAATATATAATATGGAAATTCATTAATAAAAGCTACATTTTATACTATAATTAATGCATTATTCATTAATATACTCTGCAACAATAAAAATTGTCTGGATGGATTTACGATAATAATGTATTTTTATAAAATTGGACAATTCATCGACAAATTTTGTCGGATTTATATTTTGACATATTCAATTTAAGCCATAGAAAATCACATTGCTTGATGAAATTATAAGGAGAACATAACATGTGAACAGATATGAACTTATCATAATACTGAAGTATAAAATGTTAAAGTTAAATTTGCGCAACACTATAGGTTTTCGAAAATACATCATGAATCGAAAAGCTTCGGAGCCGGCATTTTTTATCATTACATAGTGAAGAGAGCAAATTATTCAAATCAGCTGAATCAAGAAATAAGCGGGACCTTAAGCATAGACTATCAAACCCTGAACAAATGCTGAATTCGGCTGATCAGCCGCGATAATCTTGTGCCCAAGGATCGCGGATAGCGCTCCGGCGTGTTCCACTTAGAATCTCTTCGGCAAAGAACATTCTGGTCACAGGCGCCCGCCCATGGCTCCCGCCTTAAGGCCTACGCTTATTCTCGATGTCCAATTGTACATCAGATTGATCCCAAAAGTGATGCCCAATCAGATGGAACAAGGCCGCAGGTCCATCTGATTGGATCGCTGCTGATGGCACTAGCCAACTGGCGCCAGATAATCGGCGACCGTGAAAATGTCTTTGTCACCACGGCCTGAAATATTGACCACCAAAAGATGATCACGCGGCTTTGAGGGCGCGACTTCGACCACCTTCGCCAAGGCATGAGCCGGCTCCAGCGCCGGGATGATTCCCTCGAGCTTTGCGCAAAGCTGAAAGGCGTCCAAGGCCTCATCGTCTCGGGCCGAGAGATAGGTGACGCGGCCGGTCTCCTTCAACCATGCGTGTTCCGGGCCGATCCCCGGATAATCCAGCCCCGCCGAGATCGAGTGGCCTTCTTCGATCTGACCATCCGCGTCCATGAGAAGATAAGTCCGATTACCGTGCAAGACGCCAGGCCGTCCACCCGCTAGCGAGGCGGCATGTTGCTTGTCGAGGCCGAAACCCGCCGCCTCGACCCCGTAAATCTCCACATTCGGCTCGTCGAGAAAGGGATGAAACAGGCCGATTGCATTGGAACCGCCGCCAATGCAGGCAAAAAGCGAGTCGGGAAGCCGCCCCTCGCGTTCCAGCATTTGCGTGCGAGTTTCCTCGCCGATCACGCATTGGAAATCACGCACCATGGCTGGATAAGGATGCGGACCCGCCGCCGTGCCAATGCAATAGAATGTATCGGTGACATTGGTCACCCAGTCACGCAAGGCCTCGTTCATCGCATCCTTCAGGGTTCGTGCTCCCGATTGCACGGGCACAACCTTGGCACCCAAAAGGTTCATGCGAAAGACATTGGGCTTTTGCCGTTCGACGTCGACCGCGCCCATATAGATCACGCATTCGAGGCCGAAGCGCGCGCAGGCCGTGGCGGTCGCTACGCCATGCTGGCCGGCCCCCGTCTCGGCGATGATGCGCGTCTTGCCCATCCGCCGCGCCAAGAGAATCTGGCCGAGCACATTATTGATCTTATGCGCGCCCGTATGGTTCAGCTCCTCGCGCTTGAAATAGACCTTGGCGCCTCCCCTGCCACCGGCGTGCGCCGCAATAGCACGCACATGTTCGGTCAAACGCTCAGCGTAATAAAGAGGGCTCGGCCTGCCGACATAATGCGTCAGAAGACCATCGAGCTCCGCCTTGAAGGCGGGATCGACGCGTGCCAGCGCATAATGCTTTTCGAGATCGAGAATCAGCGGCATCAAGGTTTCGGCGACGAATCGACCACCAAAAATGCCGAAATGCCCTCTCTCATCCGGGCCCGAGCGATAGGAATTGAGAGGTTCGTGGGGCATGGTTTGATCCTGTTTCCTTCTTCGCCCCTCCTTTGTTCAGTCGGGGCGTTTGCAACCCTAGCCAATGGGCTTGGATCGAGAAAATAGCTTCTCGTCAAATAGATTAGAGCCTTTTCATGATCCAGCCTGTCATGAAAAGGCTCTAGAGCATCTCATCCTAAAATGGATCACCCTTTTAGGATCAATCTGATCCGCTTTCGAAGATCGAGAGCATCAGATGGCAGATCGATCCGAACGTCTGGTGCTCTAAACCGCATGTCTCACGCACATGAGCATATGCGCGCTTTTTACCGCGAAGCGAAGCAGAACATTTCGAAGAAGCTGCGGAGAAGTTCAAGTCGATTTCTTGTCCCGGTCTTGGCCATCAAGCGTCCCATATGCGTCCGCAAGGTCGAGGCAGACACGCCAAGCTTCGCAGCGACCAATGTCAGCGACTCACTGTGAATGAGTTCCCCCAGGATTGCGATCTCGATCGACGTTAAGGAATAAGCATCGGCAAAACTTTGCATCCGAGTGGAAAGATCATGCTGCGGATTGACCAGGAAAAGCGCGGCAACGGGCCGTGCCCGATGGGCCACCATCGCCGCCGTCTTTTCCTGAAGGGGCAAGACATGCACGCGGATGGGCTGATCCGAACCGCGGCGCGGGAGCTCGAGCATTGTGGTGAGCGGATCGGTCAAGGCCCGCGGGTCGACACAGGCGCGCACCATGGCCGCAAGTCGGGAGGTCAGGGTCGTTGCCTCCGCGACGAGTTCACCTCGAATGAAAGCCAGCCCCTGTTGCTGACGAAGCAGCTCCTCGGCAACCTCATTGGCATAGACGATCCGGCATTTTTCGCTCAGGAGAATAGTGCCGAACCCCGCAGTGGCAATCGCCCGCCCTAGAAACTCCGCCGTCTGACGACTATGGGCCAGGAGGCTGGAAAGATCATAGGCACGCCGCAAATGCGGCGCGAGAAGAGTCAGAAAATGTTCGATGCCCGTCTGAGCGAAATCGGTTTTTTGGCTTCGCATGAGGGCGAAGACATCGGCGCCCCCAGGTCCATTGAGATTCACACTGATAAAGGCTTCCCATCCCTGGGGCTTGGCGAATTCATTATAAAAGGATGACGCACGATAAGCAGCGGTATCGGTTATGGAATTGCCAATAGAAACGGTTTCGGCCATTTGGGACAATCGGCCAGGGATGAACGGATTCAAGGCATGAAAATGGCTTCGATAAGCAAAGTCATAAAAAGGATCGAAATTATAGCTTGCGATCTTCTTAGGCTTTGTCTCTGACATCTCCGCTTCCAAAGCGGCGGCAACGCCATGGGTATGGGTGACGATCCTTTGCAGGACGTCTTCCCAACCCGATGGATCGATGACGCAATCATAGATGGCGCGGATCAAATTTTCGACGACGGGATCAATCACCCCTGTCCACCACGGATCTTTTCAAAAGCGTGACCTTTCAGGATCTTGAGATTTTGAGAACCATGTTTCCATATTAGGAGCATTGGTCGTAACTATTTTCAGACCCGATTAGGCCATTACAATTTAAAGTTACAAGCAAGCCAAAGGTTCCGCTTACGCATGGTGCTTTCCAGCGAAAAATCCAAAGCCTCGGCCCAGCCAGCCACGGCACGGCTTCAAATCCTTTGGCAATTCTCATCCTGCAATTTCGAGGAATGGGAAAGCGTCCCTTCTCGGCCTGTTGGAGCCGATGGGTCCGACGCAACAAGTAATACCTTAGCTCATAAATAACTAATTATTTAATACTATAATATTATTAATATATTTTGTGAAAGAGCAAAAACTATAGAAACAAACTAAGCATCATTATCCACAATGCATAGTACAACATGACAAAAACCATAAATAACGCGCAAACAGCAACACATCGTTATTACGCCAGAGCTTTCACGGCATGGCCAAGCTGGGCATTTCGAAAAAGCTGCGCAGGAGTGCAAGCCGGTTACCCGCTCCGGTCTTGACCATGAGACGTCCAAGATGCGTCCGCAAAGTCGAGGCAGACATGCTAAGTTTCGCCGCGATGATCGTCAGCGACTCGCTTTGAATAATTTCGCCCAAAATCGCGATCTCTGCCGATGTCAGTGCATGGGTCTCGGCGAAGCTTTGCAAACGCACGGAAAGATCTTGATGCGGATCGATCAAGAAAAGCGCAGCGACCGGCTGCGCCTTGTCCGTCAGCATGGTTGCCGTCTTGTCCTGCAAGGGAAGGACATGAGCAAGGATCGGCTGATCTGAGCCACGACGCGGGAGTTTGAGGATCCTGCCGAGCGGAAAGGTCGAGGCGCGAGGATCGACACAGGCACGCACCAAAGCCTCGAGTTGAGCAGTCAGGGGCGAGGCTTCGGCCACGAGTTGCCCTCTGATGAAGGCTAAGCCTTTTTGCTGGCGGAGCATGTCCTCAGCGACCTGGTTAGCATAGATGATCCGGCATTTCTCGTTCAGCAGAATAGTTCCGAAACCCGCCGCCGCAATGGCCTGTCCCAAGAGGTTCGTTGTCTGACGGGTCCTCACCAGCAAGGTGCTGAGATCGTAGGCACGCCGCAAATGCGGTGCGAGAATGGAGAGAAAACGCTCGATGCCGGCCTGAGTGAAATCGGTTTTTCGGTTTCGCATGAGAGCCAGAACATCCGCCGAGCCAGACCCGTTGAGGCTGATGCCGATGAGAGCTTCCCATTCCTGCGGTTTGGCGAATTCATTGAAGAAAGCCGAAGATCGGTAAAGGGCGGTCTCGGTCAGAAAATTCCCAATACAAACTTGTTCCGGCGCTTCCGCCTGGAGAAAGGGAACGAAGGGATCGAGCTTATAAAAATAGTCTCGGTAGGCCTTGGTATAGAAAGGGTCAACATCGCAAGTCGCAACGATTTTGGGCTTTACCCCTGGTATGCCGCTATCCGCCTCCATGGCCGCGGAGACTGCATGGGTCTGAGTGACAATACACTGCAGAACCTCTTCCCAGCCGGAAGGATCAATGACGCAATCATAGATGGCGCGGATCAGGCTTTCGATTAAAGGATCAATCACGCCTACCCACCAGAGATCTCCCCAAAATTAAGGTTTCAATTTAGGGCAAAGACTGTGTATGCAACCCAATTCGCTGTAAATAAGACAAAAGGTAGCAATAGAGCGAGATCAAACAAATTTCAAATCTTATTAAAAATTGTATTTTAATCCGATATGTAAGAAACTGGTTTTACTCTATTAACTGCTAATGCTATGATAAAGTGGTGGCATGCGCTTATCAGATAAAATTTAAGCATTTATATAGCGTTTCACGGCATGGCCAAGCTGGCCATTTCGAAAAAGCGGCGCAGGAGTGCAAGCCGGTTGCTCGCTCCGGTCTTGGCCATGAGACGTCCAAGATGCGTCCGCAAGGTCGAGGCAGCCATGCCGAGTTTCGCCGCGATGATCGTCAGCGAGTCGCTTTGGATGATTTCGCTCATGATCGCGATCTCTACCGATGTCAGAGCATAGGCATTGGCGAAGCTTTGCAAACGCGCGGAAAGATCTTGATGCGGATCGATCAGGAAAAGAGCCGCAACCGGGCGCACCTTGTTGGTAAGCATGGCTGCCGTCTTTTCTCGGAGGGGCAGAACATGGACGAGGATGGGCTGATCGATTTTGCGGCGCGTTAGCTTGAGTATCGTGCCAAGGGGATAAGTCGCAGCTTTTTGATCGACACAGGCGCGGACCAAGGCTTGCAGCTGGCTGGTCAGTGGCGATGCCTCAGCAAGGAGTTCACCTCTGATGAAAACAAGACCGCTTTGCTGGCGGAGCATGTCTTCAGCGACCTGATTGGCATAGATGATCCGGCAATTCTCACTCAGCAGAACGGTCCCGAAACCGGCCGCAGCGATAGCCTGCCCCAAAAAATCCGTCGTCTGATGCGCTTTGGCCAGCAAACCGCCGAGATCATAGGCTCGACAGACGTGCGGGGCGAGACGGGAAAGAAGATCCTCGCCCCCCGTCTGCGCAAAATCTGCATTCCGGTTATGCATCAGGGCAAGGACATCAGCGGAACCCGGTCCATTGAGGCTGATGCCATTGAAGCCTTCCCACTCCTGCGGCTTGGCGAATTCATTGAAGAAGGAGGACTCGCGATACGAGGCCGTCGTGGTGAGGCTATCTCCACTATAAACCTTTTCAGCCATATAGTTCATACGAAGAGGAATGAAAGGATTTACAGTATAAAAATGCTCTAGATAGATCTTTGAATAGAAAGGATCGACATTCCATCTTGCAATATTGCTGGGCTTTGCATCAAATGTCGTCTGCATAGAAGCGGAGACAGCGTTGGTCTTGGTGACAATACGCCGCAGAACTTCCTCCCAGCCGGAAGGATCAACAACACAATCATAGATGGCGCGGATTAAACTTTCGACAAAAGGATCAATCACGCCTATCCACCATGGATCGTTCCAAAAGCGTGACCTTTCAAGAGTGGGAAACCCTTGGGAAAAGAGTATTCAATATAAAAAACTACCCATATTATGCCATATGGTAGCAGCATAGGCCCTTTAATAAAATATTATTTATTAATTTATGGCAAGTCAATAAACATAAAAAATGCTCCTCCTGGACTGAATCATGCGTCTGTGAAGCCAAAACGCGACAGTTTTTTCGCGGGATTGTCTTTAATCTTTCACTTTTTCACGCTCGTCCAGGTGCTTTGCTTCCGATGCTGCCCTCGGCATCAATTTTCGCCTGCCCGCCATCCATCGGGTTTTGCGCTTCCTCGCCCGACAGACAATCGGCGGAATGAGATCATCCCTCCTCCATCAACAAAAGGTGTCATTGCCGCTTTATCGGGAATCTCTATTTTACTTTTCAGGAGACGCCCAAAACACAAGTAGGCAGCGCAAGGTAGGCCCGAAACAAGTTTCTTCTACTCGCATGCAGGTTTCCCCTCCTCAAAACGACGGAGCAAGACATGACAATCGTCCGCAAGGCTTCAGCCAAATGGTCCGGTGGGCTCAAGGATGGCAAGGGCGCTATTTCAACCGAAAGCGGCGCGTTGGACGCCTATCCCTATGGTTTCGCCTCCCGTTTCGAGGGCCAGAAAGGCACCAATCCGGAAGAACTTCTGGGCGCTGCTCATGCCGGCTGCTTCACCATGGCGCTATCGCTCATCCTCGGTGAGGCGAAGCTCGTCGCCACGGAGATGGAAACGACCGCCAAGGTCTCTCTGGATCAGGTCGAGGGCGGTTTTGCGATCACCAAGGTCCACCTGACCCTGACGGCCAAGATTCCCGGAGCGGACCAGGCAACGTTCACCGAACTCGCCAATAAGGCCAAGGCCAATTGCCCGCTTTCGAAAGTGATCAAGGCCGACATCAGCCTGGAAGCCACTTTGCTGGCCTGATCTTTTTGTGACTTGATCGACGCCATACGAAAAGCTCGGCCAGGCCTGTTGCCTGCGCGCGCAAAAGTACGCGCAGGCCGTTCCTATAGCCGTGGTATCAGAAGGGATAATAACGCAGGCTGGTCAGAAAGATATGTTCGTCCGTCTTGGGGGCGCCGCCGATGCCGACGAAACCAAAGCGCTGCGTATAGGAATATTGCATGCCGAATTTCAAATGGCCGAAGGGCCCATCGTAAATATGGTCCCAGAGTCCGCCAGTGATCTGACGGATGAGTTTCGTATTGCCATTGCAAGTCGTGCTCGGCGCGCCCTCTGTCGAACAGCCTCTATTGTCGTACAGCGGGTTTCCATAGCCATAGGCTAGGCCGGAAGCAGTGGTCGCATAAGTCGCCCGCTCGAATTCCTCGCCGCCATAACCATAGAGATCGAGCTTAGACGTGGGGCTCCATGTCAAGCCAGCGAAAAGAATGGTTTCTGGAATCGGAGAAACCGCCCCATTGGGATCGATCGTCGCATCAGGCAAGAGCGCCGAGCCATAGCGGCCGATGCCCGTCCCGGTCAGGCCAGAAAGTTGCAAGTTGAGTGTTTTGGGGATGATCGGAAAGATCAGCGAGCCACCAATACCGCCGGCCGCAACATCGTGATTGGCAAATTGATTGCGCGTATAAATGTCGCGATAGATTCCGAACAATTCCATATGAGTCTTGCGATCGAATACAGTCGGCTCATAGGCGATCTTACCGATAATGTCCGGCACATGATTAATCGACATCTGATTTTGTGCGTCGAACAATGAACCGCCCTGAGTCATGTAAAGCAAGGTTGGTGGCAGAGGCGCAGTCCCCCAGGGCGTCGAGCCAACATTATAGAAAGTCGTCGCCGGATTTTCGAGCGAGGCCGAAATCCAGAGTTCCTTATTCATGAGTTCCTTGGTCAGACGCAACTGAGGTTGCCGTGTCCATACGAACCCTGGAACATAGCCGACATCGATGGTCTGTGGGAGGTATTCGTCGCGCGGCATGATCCCGTTATGATTGATAGTCGCAAGCGACCAGGATTGACCGGCGAGCAAATGAAGGCCGAGATCACCCCAATCCACGGTTCCATAGAGATTACGGATACGCGGTGAGAAGGAATTGCTCTCGTTTGTATTCGCCGTCTGCGGTGCTGCGAGAAAATCGAATTCGCCATAGGCTGCAAGATGCGTCACCGGGCTCACATTCGCCTCAATGAGAATGGAGGCACGGCTCTGTCGCGAGCTGCCGCGAAACTCACGCGTATGGCCAAGCGGAATATTGCCATAGGGAATGGCATTGAACGGCGTCGCTATGTCAGATGCTAGATTCTTGCTGCGGAAAACGCCATCGAGATCGACATAGCCACCGGGCGTCACCCGTATACCGTTGAAGTCGAATGTATAATGGCCACTCAACTGATTAATCGGCAAAGGCGTCGTAACCGGAACACGCTCATGGGCCGCACCGAAGGGATCACGAATATGCACATGCTGCGCGGAAGCCTCATTCTGCGGCGCCGCCGTGCCGTGAACCGGCTGCGGCCGCTCATGAACGTGAACGATATGGGTTTTGTGTTCATGGGAGGCCTGCCCGTTGACCTTTTCCTCGAGTTCCTTCAGCCGCGCCTTGATGACGTCGAAATCCTCCAGCTTCTTTTTCAAGGCTCGGATTTCCGCCGCCATATCATCGGCTTTTACGGGCAAGGCATGAAGCGGCCCGAAGACACCGGCCAGAAGCAAGACCCACGCGAGGCGCGCAGCCCTATTATCGGGGAGGAAACGCCGTCGAAATCCAAGCATTATCAGGCAGTCTCCTCGTATCCACCCTTATTGAAGCGCGACTCGTCGCTGTTCAATAAGGGTGGATACGGTTTTAAAAGTGACGGTTCGAGAATCTGTGATTCTCGATACTAGGTACAAACTCAATCAGGGGGACCACATCGACCCGTCCAGATTTTCTACAAGGGCAATCGTTCGCGATTCGAGAACTAAAATATCTTTCATATTTGGCCTCTGGTTTCACCATTGGCGAGAAGCACCTCCATGGCATGGCTATTTCCCTTTTAGCCGTCATCCCCCTTGATTCATAAGCCTTATGAGCGATTTTGCGACGCCGCATCCCGAAGTCAGGTTTCACTTCGTCGTGAATCGGCTTGTTCGTTTCCCCTCCCATTTCGGGCAAAGCCCAGGCAGACCTCCTCGTCACCCTTGTTCAATATTCTCCTGTTATGAAATGGGATTCCTCATCCGTCCCATGCCATCCCTCTCCCCGAGGTTGAAACAGGCCGATTTCATGCGTTTCATTCAAACCTTTGAGCTCGCACCCTTTCTGGATTCCTTCGTCAGCTTGTTTTCGGCTTTTGTGCTCGGCACGGCGATCGGCGCTGAGCGGCAATATCGCCAGCGTGTGCCGGGCTTGCGCACCAATGTTCTCGTCGCTGTCGGCGCAGCCGCCTTTGTCGATCTCGCGGCGCGGATCGGCGGCACGGAGGGAGCGGTCCGCGTCATCGCTTATGTAGTCTCCGGCGTCGGTTTCCTCGGCGCTGGCACGATCATGAAGGAGGGCGCCAATGTCCGCGGGCTCAATACGGCGGCGACGCTCTGGGCCTCGGCCGCGGTCGGAGCCTGCGCCGGCGCCGACATGGTCGCCGAAGCCGTGATGGTGACGATATTCATTCTCATGGGCAATACGCTGCTGCGGCCGGTGGTCAATCTCATCAACAGCCGGCCGCTCGACACGATTGCATCAGAAGGCGAATTCACCGTTCGCGTCACGGTGAACGACGAAGCGGTGCCCACTGTCCGCAATCAGCTCACACGTCAATTATCCACCGCCAATCTGCCGATCAGCGAGATCGAGACCGAGGAAGTCTCGGATACGGTAACGGATCTGGTGGCCACGCTCGTTGCCACGTCGATCGATGCCAAGGCGCTCGACGCGGCACTCGCCAATCTCCGCACACAACCAGACGTGCGCCATGCGAGCTGGGAAATGAATACAGCCGGGTCGGAATAAAGGCGCGAAAGACGCAACAAAAAAAGCGACGGCTGATCAAAGTCGAGCGATGCACGCTTTGTTGTTTCGCCAAAACTCTTGCATTGGCTCGATGATGGAAATTTCAGTCCCGCAGAACTTGCGTCCCACGTAGAACAAGTCCGTGGCAATACGCCAACAACTGGCGGCATCGCCATTGACGATGCTGGTACGATCTATCTGAGTGGCACGGACAATCGCCGCATTCTGGCGATTGGTGCCGATGGCAAGGTTTCAACCTTGATTGCCAATCCGAGGCTGATCTGGTCGGATGCCATGTGGGTCGATAATGATGGCTTCCTGTGGATTCCCGCCTCGCAGCAAAATCCGACGCCGGGATTTACGGGCGGCAAGCGGGAAGTGAATTATCCGGTCGGGATTTTACAAAATGCAGATCCATCAGAAGCCGGCTTGGAATGATCATCCTCCAGAGAAGATCAGCGGGGAGGTTCGCGCATTCTTAAAATCGAATGCGCAACTCGACCCAAAATGGATATTCGTTACGTAAATCGAACGGATGATTTAGTCAAAAGCAGATATTCGCGCCATTTTCCTCAACTTGTCTATCGGATTCCATCGTTCTCGTTAAGCACTGAAGTGTCGTCACTCCAAAACAGCCACTCCCATATCTCGGCACGTCAACTCGGCTCCGCACGCCTTTGCCGAAGTCCCGTCACGGTGCTAGGGTCACGATCTTATTTGAAGGCTCTTAACCAAGTATAATACGTCCATTAACGGCGTTGACGACGTATTCTCTCGGAAATATAGGAATGGGGAAATCCCTCGATCGAAACGCGAAGAACCTTGGAGAGGCCAGTGGCGGCTAATGGTAGTATGGCAGTTTGGTGTGTGCATCGAGCTGGCTCGCAAAATGCCACGGCCGAAGTACACTTCAATTATTGGCGTATAGCTGGGGACACCGATTTTTCAGGACGTCGAGGTCACCCGGCTAGGGATTTCGCGGAGATAGGAATTTGGCTGGCAACCCCCTTGCTGACAGAGAAGGTATACATTTTCATTCCTGAAGTACTCGACGATAACACAATTGAAGACTGCGGCCCTTATTTTTCGGAAGTAAGCATTGCACAGGGGATATTCAATGAACCTCTATCATGCATATCTGCTGGTCCGCCAGGTCCTCCTCGTGTCGAGTTGCAAAAGGGGCAAGCTCCATACTGCCGCGTTCACAAGTTCATGAAGGACTCTTCAGGAAAGATTGACCTTTCACAGTTGTCAAGGACAGACTATCCTGGCGGAACTCTATTAGAGATAACTCGTTGTGCTATTGACGAGGTTTGCACGACGATCCTCGCAGCAGCTTACTTCAGGTTAAGAATTTATGTTAAGGACAGGAGAAAGGGACCGTTTGTACGAGTGATACCGCCGAAAGACAGGTTCTTTCAGAGCGGTTTCGACGAAGTCGAATATGTGGACTTTCGCTTGAATGAAGCCCGCACGCTTCCCCCCTCCATTGAAACACGCATGAGAACAGATCACGCTGTCTCCCTTGCAATCACGAAGGTAGCGTTTCTAACTGCGGTCCCTGTTCTGTCGGACTTAACAGCAAGCAATCGGGAGTCACACAAGAACAGACTCCTGGAGCACGATCTCTGGGACCCTTACATTCCGAGTGGGATACCTCCCGGTATGATGGTTTATCACTGGCGCAAGGATGAGGCTCAAGGCGTTGAAGATTTCTCCGCTTTTGTGAAACTTCAAACACGTAGAAGCGGTCGCCGAACCTTATATGCATATTTAGCCGTCGCTTTCGTGTTCGGCATCGTTGGTAATCTTGTTGCTTCTGAGATCCAACCCCATATTGAACATGTATGGATAGACTATGTATGGAATCGAATCTGGAGCATGAACTTACCAGTGAGTCCTTCGAAACCGACTCACTCATTGCCGGAGCCTCGGTAAACCGAATGACGCAATGGCATGATCGGCGATATCTCGTGCCTGGAGCTTACCCGCAGATGATCTGCGCCGAATCTGAAATTGCTCGTCCCACTCTATCCGCGACCGAGCGAGAAGCGTTAGCCTTCCTTATGCCCCTTTCTGGTGATTATCCTGATATCGTTCCTTGGTTCTGTTCCAAGGTTGTTCCGGGTCTACGGATTGGGACCAGGACACTGCTACCTATTGAGCGTGAAGGTCGCCTAGTCGGCTTAGGGATCGGAAAGCGAGAGGAAGCCGAGCGGAAGATATGCACCGTGCGGGTCGCTCCCTCGCATATGGGACGCGGCATCGGCCTTCGAATTTTCGATGGGCTTCTAAAATGGCTTAATGTTGACAAGCCTCACTTGACAGTGAGTGAAGGGAAGCTCGCTGCGTTTGAGCGAATATTCGACTGGTATGGGTTTGATCTCACTTCTGTTAGATCTGGAGTCTACATCCCAAACTCATCAGAGTTAGGATACAATGAGTTGAAGAGTACACTTGACAATAAAGGCCTAGCCCAATCTTGGCCTGATAGCCTGCACGATAGCGTCAAGCTCAAACCCCTTGGTTGAGCAGGCTTTCTCAAAAGGTAAGCCAAGCTCATTCGCATAGCTTTCAACTGCCTGCCTCTCCTGCTCCATCTCTAAGGATAGTTCTAATTCAGAACGATATGGGCACTGTTTACGTTCTAAACGGCGATGGAAAATGTCGCTTACCGAAGCCTCGAGTAGCAAAAGTCCGTGTGGTTTGAGAGATTGTACGACCTCCACCGGCACCCGCACGAGTTCCCGATTATTGTCGATGATAGCATGGCCATCAATAATTACTAATTCGGCATTACATCCACGTAGCTGCCGATCTAACGCATCGGCAAGAAAGAACTGCCTACGAATAATTGCGTCGGAGCTAGAGGATCGTAATTCATTAGCCTCACAATGGGAGGCCGCACTCAACAGGCTACCTGCATTGAGGCATAAGACGTTAGCATGTCGCAGGGTATAGGAGCGACATGCTGTCGTCTTACCAACCCCCGAAACACCAAAAAGGAGAAGTCTATGAGTCACGACCAAAGTAACTCTAGCTGTGTAGCCATATCACGCTTTCTATCCTCGCCTATGTACATATAGG
Source organism: Beijerinckia indica subsp. indica ATCC 9039 (assembly GCF_000019845.1). Taxonomy (NCBI): domain Bacteria; kingdom Pseudomonadati; phylum Pseudomonadota; class Alphaproteobacteria; order Hyphomicrobiales; family Beijerinckiaceae; genus Beijerinckia; species Beijerinckia indica. The sequence continues at coordinate 2,286,868 of NC_010581.1, forward strand.
ACTGTGGTGGCGTGAACTTATCAACCAGATCAGACGGATTAATGTGCGGCTCAAATTCTCGAACATTCCCAATCTGAAGAGCATACGCATCTTTGCATCCGTCGAAATACGAGTCAAAGTATTCCCTTGATATGCCAGAGCCCCATTGGCTTCGCTCCCACAGCCTATCTGGAGAATCCCTGATAATATCCACGATATCGAACTCTCCGACTATTCTACCAACGGGCATTGTACAATATATAATTGCTACCCGAACATCTCGTCGGGCAAAGACTTTCCGCCGAAATTCGAATACCTTCTTGCCGGACATTATATTTGCAACATGATCCGGCTTAATCGATAATAAGACGCGCATCGACATTCCCCATATCAATTATGTGATGCAACTGCTCAGAGGAGAGCTCGCGTAAGTCCCACCGTGGTTGTTCGGTGATACCTACTTCATCCAATAGCTTACCCCTGGTCATACGGCGACCAAACGCCGCATTGTATGTCATACGAGCTACGTAAAGTTTCCGGTTTGTCACAAACCAGTCGCGAAGAGTGTTATCATCAAACACACTATGCTTTCTCGCATAATCCACAAAAGCGTCAACGTCCGAAAAGTCTTGCTTTCTTCGTACGTCCTCTACAACGCAGATGGATGTAGCTACCGATCTATAGTAAGCTGGCGCTTTTCCATCAGATGTTCTATACATAACCACTACGTCACCACGAGATAATCTAGTAAGAGGCACTCGCCCTATATAAGCTTTATGAATTGTATTTGTGTGAGAGACATCCTCTACTATCTCCTTCGGCTCATTGTTCAATATCGAATCGGGTAGGAGCTGTGAGTGAAACTCCGGATAAATAGCAAGGAGCCAGTATCGCTGCCCGGCGGTATGTATGAACGGATAGTCTGAAATCATATTGCCTGTAAAATGATCTAATCGTCGCACAAGCACCAGTTCAATGCCATCAATCGTCGTCTTGGTTGCATGACGCACAAATCCGTATCGCTCGAACAGCGCAATCAGATCGGCGTGAATATCAAAAACAGTGATATAAATTCCATCTCTTCCTTCCAAGATCGCAGTATCAAGTATCTTTTTGAGGACGCGTTCACCCATCTTCGTCCCGCGTCCCTCTATCTTAAGAGTGCCTACCTTCAGCCAGCGAGCATTGGGAAGCGGAGGATCAACATCGGTCACAGGATGGTCTTCAAGCTTTAGATAGATCATGCCGCTAAGGTAGGAGCCGTCAACCACGACATATAGGTCCTCGTCGGCCTTGCGGGCGAACCAAGCGGAAAAATTCTGATATCCTGCTTTTAAGCTATCAAAAAATGGATCGGCTAGCGACAGTTCGCGAAACTTTGTTAACCGAAGTTGCCTCGACATTTCCCCTCCCCTTCGAGGCTCATTTACCCCAGAACGCTTGTAGCCCACAATGACAATGGAGCGCTACCGAGTCCAGAGCCACGCAGTAGACTTCCTTTTGAGACATTCCAACTAGAATTAGCAAAGCCCACCTTGGGTCAGATCCATCTATAGTATCAGACCCAAAGTTTTTCCGCCCTTGGAAAAAATCTGACGGGTTTAGAAAGATATCGAACATCAGACCTAATTCCACTTGAACCTCTGATGCTCTAGACCTCGAACTCTAATTTAGGTACCTCATGGGTGGCCTGATCGATAACCATGAAACAGAATTTGCCCGGGTTTGGCGAAATTCTGTTTCGTCCGTTATTGAACGTCCAATCCTTAAACAAGGCCACCACTCACACTATATTTTGTAAACGATAAGAAGACCACTATCAAACCAAACTGACCCGCCCAGTCTCGATATCATACACACCGCCGATAACGACCACAGTCCCGTCCGCCACAAGCTCGGAAAGAATTGGCGTCGCCTGTTTCAAACGCTCGACATTATAACGCACATTGGCGGCGACAGCGCGATCTTCCAGATCAGGCTCTTTATTCGCAAGTTCCGGCGCGACGGCCGGTTTGATATTACGCACGAGATCCTGGATATGTCCGGGCAGAACTGCGTTCTCCTGCAAAACCTTGATCGCCGCATTCACAGCGCCGCAGTGTGTATGCCCCAGCACCAGGATCAATTTGGCCCCGAGGACTTTCGTGCCGAATTCGAGGCTGGCAAGTCCTTCGTCGGTCACGAAATTGCCGGCGATCCGCACGATGAACAAGCTGCCCGGCCCCTGATCGAAGAGCGTTTCCGGTGGCACGCGCGAGTCGGAACAGGAGAGAATGGCAACCGCCGGCGATTGTCCTTCGGATTGCAGCACCCTTTTGGCCGTAAAATCCTTTTCACGCGGCGTATTGGCCAGGAAGCGGGAATGACCCGCTAGAAGATCGTCGAGGATCGCCTGATGGTCGGCATCGAGCTTCGGCAGAGTCACCGGCGGAGTCGGCACTTTGGCTGTTTCCTTGGTCACTTCTTCGGCCTGGAGCAGGGACGGCAGGAGGCCTGTCATCGCGGCGAGCCCGAAAAGCGCCCGGCGATCAATATGCAAATGATTATGCTCATCCTCGCCGACACCGGTCGTTTTCTCATTGCCGCACATTGCCATTCCTTCCATCATCAGACGGCTTGCGATCCGCCTTTCCAGGCCATTGATTCCGAAGGACAGAGTATCAATAGGATATAAAATCGATCCGTGATCACACTGTCGCGATCATCTCTGTCCCCGGGTTTGTTTAGTGGGTTTCTCCCGCCAAAACATATTAATTTTGTGAAACTTTCCGGTTTTTCCGCGTTGCCCGCCGCGCCGCCTGCCCGGGCTGGCCATCGTATATAAATCGCAATATAAGTTCTGCCGAAAGAGGCATGGTTGATGAACCCTTATTTGCGAATTTTGTCGGTCCTTTCCATCACGGGCCTGCCCTTCTCCTCATTGGCAGAGCCCGTAAAGGTTGAACCCTCAAGGACTGAGGAAACACGAACCATCACCGATATGAGCGGCGTCGCGAGCCAGGTCCCCGCTCATCCTGCCCATTTCGCCGAACTCTGGTTTGCCCATCCAGCCCTCATGATCCTGCTCCACGCCGCTGACAAAGTCGCCGTCACCGTCGATCGACCCTCAATGCAACCCTGGATGTACCAAGTCGCGCCCGTTTTGAAGAACGCCATCGAGATCAATGGGCTGGTGCCGAATGCGGAAGTTCTCATTCGCAAGGGTGTGGATGCGGCTTTCGTTTTTTCCGATTCACCAGCCATCGGCCCCTTGCGGCAGATGAATATTCCGACCTTTGACGGCGGCTTTTCTGATACCGCGTCGCTGCTGAGTGCCATCAACCTTACAGCCGATGTCATCAATACGGATGAAGCCCGCGCGATTGCACGCCGCTATGAAACGGCTCTCAAAGAAACGGTTCGTTCGACGCGCGAGATCACCGATCGCCTGAAACCCGAGGAACGATTGAGCGTCCTGCATATTCCATCCGTCAGCCCCCTGAAGGTCGATGGATCTGGCACGATCATCGATGAATGGATTAAGATCGCCGGTGGCCGGAACGTGGCGGAAAGCCTCAAGGGCAATAGCAAACAGGTTTCCCCCGAACAGGTCGCGGCCTGGAATCCCGATGTCATCATCGTCGCGGGTCATACCGGCGCCTTCGATCCGCAATCCGCGGGCGGCCTATGGCAATCCGTCCGCGCCGTGCACGATCATCGCGTCTATCGCAATCCTTACGGCGTTTTCCCCTGGGACCGCTATAGCAGCGAATTCCTGTTGCAGGTCCTCTGGACGGCGCAAACCCTGCATCCCAGTCTCTTTCCGAACATTGATATGAAAGCCGAAACCATGCGTTTCTACCGCACCTTTTTCGACTATCCTCTGAGCCCCACGGAAGCAGAACGGATCCTCGCCGCACAGCCACCGGAGGGCTCCGCTCCTTGACCGCCATTACCTTTGCAAAAGACACAATCAAAACCGCGCCCGGCAAAAGCCTGCTGGCCTTCGCGTGTCTCCTCCTTGTTTTGGTGGTCTCGATCTCCTTCTGTATCGGCCGTTACCCCATCGCGCCGGGTGACCTTTTCCTTTTCACGGTCACGGCATTCGGCGGTCATGCCCTGCCCTCTGATCGCTATGCCCTGATCCATTCGATTTTCGTCGGCTCACGCCTGCCGCGCATCGCGGGGGCGGCGATCATCGGCGCCTCCCTGGCCGTCGCCGGCACAACTTATCAGGCGGTGTTTCGCAATCCGCTTATCTCACCGGATCTCGTCGGCGTTCTGAGCGGCGCCGGTTTCGGCGCAGCTCTCGGCATTGTTTACGACACCGGCCCCTTCGGCATGCAGGTCCTGGCCTTTTTGGGTGGGATCAGCGCGGTGGCCATCAGTGTCACGGTCGCGCGGAGTTTCGAGTCTCGCTCGATGCTCATGCTGGTCTTCGGCGGCCTCGTCAGCACGGCCTTGTTCACGGCGCTTTTGTCGATCCTCAAATATATTGCCGATCCAGAGCGCCAATTGCCGGATATTGTCTTCTGGCTGCTCGGCAGTCTGACACAGATTCAATTGCGTCAATTGCCGCTTCTCGCCGGCGCGCTGGCCCTTGGCCTGTTTGTGCTCTCTACCCTGGGACGTATGCTCGACGCTCTATCAATGGGCGACGATGAGGCGCGCACATTGGGCGTGCCGGTTGAAGCCCTGCGTCTTGGCGCCATCGCCATTGCCACGATTCTCGCCGCCTTGACTGTTTCGGCCGCTGGCATGATCGGCTGGCTCGGATTGATCGTGCCGCATATCGCCCGTCTCATGGGCGGTCCCTCCAACGGACGGTTGCTCCCTCTTGCCGCTTGTTACGGGGCGATCTTCCTCCTGATCTGTGATGATCTGGCGCGAACCTTATCCGAGGAAGAAATCCCGGTTGGCATTCTCGTCGATCTCTTCGGCGTTCTGATCTTCCTGGCGGTTCTCCGCTTTTTGCGGCGAGGCTGGGCATGAGCACGGAATTGATCGCGCAAAACCTTTGCTATGCCGTGGACGGACGCACGATCCTCAACGATCTCTCCTTCAGCGTGAAAGGCGGGGACCTCATCGCCTTGCTCGGCACGAATGGCGCCGGCAAGACGACGTTGCTGCGGCTTCTTCTGCGACTCCTCGAGCCCGCTTCCGGCACGATCCATATCGATGGCAAGCCCTTGCGGGATTACAGCCGCCGGGACCTCGCCCGCGCCATTGCCTATGTGCCGCAAGGCCATGTGCCCGCTTTTCCCTATACCGTCCTTGAAATCGTGATGCTCGGGCGGCTTCCCGTCTCGCCCTTCGGGCGCATCGCCCCTTCCTCTGATAGCGAGGTGGCGAGCGCCGCCCTGCGCCAACTCGCCATCGAACATCTGGCCGCCCGCCCCTATACGCATTTGTCGGGAGGCGAACGGCAAGCGGTGTTGATTGCCCGCGCGCTCGCCCAAGGCGCCGGCATTCTGGTGCTCGACGAGCCGGAAACCGGACTCGATTTCGGCCAGCAGCAGCGCCTCTTCGCGGTGCTGAGAAAACTCGCGCAGGAGGGCTATGCGGTTCTCGCCACGACCCATGATCCGCTGCGCGCCCGAACCATTTTCAACCGCGCGGTTTTGATCCAGAAAGGCCGTATCAAAGCCGATGGTCCGGCGGACAGCGTGTTGACCGCCGAGGCTATCGAGGATCTCTACGGACTCGATCAGATTCCGGCTCTGTAACCTTCAGGCTTGCGAGGCCTGTTCGGTTACATTGGTCACGACCTTCACCTTCGGCTCCTTCTCGCGCAGATCCGGCAAGAACATGGCGAGCAGGCCGATGGCGGGAAGCCAGGCGCAAAGCTGATAGACGAACTCAATGCCATGGCTATCAGCAAGACCACCCAGCACCGCCGCGCCAATGCCGCCCATTCCAAAAGCAAAGCCGAAGAACAAGCCGGCCACCGTGCCGGTTCGCCCCGGGATCAAGTCCTGGGCATAGACAAGGATCGCCGCAAAGGCCGAGGACAGAATGATGCCGATCGGCACCGTGAGCACGGCCGTCCAGAACAGGTCCGCATGGGGGAGCGCCAGCGAGAAAGGCAGAACGCCGAGGATCGAGCCCCAGATGACATATTTGCGGCCGATCCGGTCTCCTATCGGCCCGCCGATCAAGGTGCCGGCTGCGACCGAGCCAAGAAAGATGAACAGGCGGAGTTGCGCCTCTTCAGGACTGATCCCGAATTTGTGGATGAGATAGAAAAGGTAATAACTGGAGATACTCGCCAGATAGAAATATTTAGAAAAGATCAGGACGAGCAGAATCGCGACTGAGACCGCCACCTGCTTTTTCGGCAAGGGCAGCGCTCGGACATTGGCCTGTCGCGCCTTGGCTTTTCTGCGCACGAGTTCACGGCCATACCAGAGGCCGATGCGAAACAGAAACGCCATGGCAATCAAGGCCAGCACGGAAAACCAGGCGAGGCTCCCCCTGCCCTGCGGCAAAACGATAAAGGCCGCGAGCAAAGGACCGATCGCGGTGCCGAAATTGCCGCCGACCTGAAAAACCGATTGAGCAAGGCCCGGCTGACCGCCCGACGCCAATCGAGCGATGCGCGAGGATTCCGGGTGAAACACGGAGGAGCCGAGTCCAATCAGCCCGACCGCCGCCAGGACGATGCCATAGGCCGGCGCTACCGAAAGGAGCAGCAGGCCCATAAGACTGCAACTCATGCCAATGACGAGCGAGAACGGTTTCGGCTTGAGATCCGTGTAATATCCGATGACCGGCTGAAACAGAGACGCGCTCAATTGATAGACGAACGTGATCAGCCCGATCTGCGCGAAACTCAAGGCCAGGGAGCTTTTCAAGAGGGGATAAATGGCAACAATCAAGGATTGAATCGTGTCATTCAGCATATGGCAAAGGCTGATCGCGCCAAGAACCGCGAATTGCGGTCCTTGCGGCGCTGAACGGCCCATTGGCTCTTGATCATTCGGGCTTTGAGGATTGACCATGGTCGCGGCCTAGCGGAACAGAATGGAGGTCGAGGGATGATGACACTTATCGGCTTCTGTTTTGATTCATGTCTTGCCCCGTCCCCCGAACCCTGGTCTCTGAATATATTCAAGCCTTGGCCCGGCCGTCAGGGACAAGCCTGACGGAACGCATAACATTTTCGTGACAAGGGTTGAAAGGAGCCCATTCACACCCTGATGAGCGCCGGCATGAGGACGCCTCTCCCGGCCATTTCAGCAAAAATTGATTCTTCTTTCGCACTCAAAATGCGCAAAGCTCTTGGAGACAAAGCGAGGAGAGCGGCCGGCCTGCCTGTTGCGGGTCATCCGCTTCTCGAAGATTTGTCCGAAGGCTAAGCCCATTTGGAAACACGATGCGAGCGACGACCCCATCCGCGCCACAAGTGGACATGAGCGCGTCCCAGATCATCGAACAGCCCATGGACAGACGCCCCTTCTGGATCGCTCTCCTCGTCGCCGCCGCCTTCTTCATGGAAAATCTCGACGGCACGGTCATCGCGACGGCGCTGCCACAAATGGCGCATACATTTGGCATCGAACCCGTCGAGCTCGATATCGGCATGAGTGCCTATCTGCTGACGCTCGGTGTCTTCGTTCCGATCAGCGGCTGGGTCGCCGATCGCTTCGGCGATCATCCTTTTCACGATTGCCTCCATGTTATGCGGTGTGAGCAATAGCGTTGGCACCTTTGTCGCCATGCGCGTGCTGCAAGGCATGGGCGGCGCGATGATGGTGCCTGTCGGGCGCCTCGTCGTCCTCAATAATACCCCCAAGGGCAAGCTGATCCAGGCCATTGCGACCATCACCTGGCCCGCCTTGGTCGCGCCTATCCTCGGGCCACCGATCGGCGGTTTTCTCACCGATCATGCTTCCTGGCGTTGGATCTTCTATCTCAACCTGCCCCTGGGCCTCCTGGCCCTCGTCTTCGCGCTGCGCCTGGTTCCGGCGACGACCGGACAGGAAAAAACACCCTTTGACTGGCCAGGATTTGTGGCGAGCGGCATCGGCCTTGCCAGCCTGATGTATGGATTCGAGCTGCTCGGCCATTCCAGCCCCGGCGCTTGGCAAATTGTGCTGTTAATCGCCACGGGCGCGCTGTTTCTTTGTCTGGCCTTCCGGCATTTCCGCCGCGCGACACATCCGATGATTGCTCTCGACGCGCTCGCGCAGCCGACTTTTACCGTCACCATCCTGGGCGGTTCCCTGTTCCGCATGGCGATCGGCGCGGTTCCTTTTCTGTTACCCCTCCTGTTTCAACTCGGCTTCGGTTTCGATGCCTTTCACGCGGGTCTTCTGACGCTTGCGGTTTTCGCCGGCAATCTTTCCATGAAGCCCGCGACCACGAGAATTCTCCGCCGTTTCGGCTTCAAACCCGTGCTCGTGGTCAATGGTCTCATCAATGCCATCATGCTCGCGGCCTGTACTTTGTTCACCCCGACCACACCGGTCTTTGTCATCGTGACGATCCTGTTCATCGGCGGCCTGTGTCGCTCGATGCAATTTACCGCGCTCAATGCCATCGCCTTTGCCGATGTGCCAACCAAGCAGATGAGCGGCGCCAATACTTTGTTCAGCACCGCGCTGCAACTCACGATGGGCATGGGCATTGCGGTTGGCGCTATCGCCATCCGGATCGGCACGATGCTCTGTCAGGATCTCGACCTATTATCCTTGCCAGCGGGCCCCTATCGCCTGGCTTTTCTCATCATCGCCACACCGGCCCTGCTTGCCATCGCGGATTGTCTGTTTCTGAAACCCGATGCCGGCGCTCATATCTCCCGAAAAACAGCCCGCTGAAGGATATTCATCTTTCAGGGGCCTGCCATGCGGAAATTCGCGTTTTACTGCGCTACGGCGAGGTTTAATTTCGGAATGCCTCATCTTGGATTGAGCGATCCCAGGCGCAAAAATACACGATTCATTCAGGTTTGTGATTCAATCTCAAGGGATCACGTGTACCCTCTATACAATTGATCTGTTTGATAACCTGCCGCGCTCCTCCGCGGCAGTTTTCCTTTGATTCCCTCAACACCGCCAGCCGTTTCCTGCTTTCACGGTCAATGCCTCATGTCCATGCCCTCTCCCTCTCAGCCGAGCGATCGGACCATTCAACGCGCACTTGCAGCACTTGCCATCGGCTCTTTTTGCATCGGGACCAGCGAATATGTCATCATGGGGCTTCTGCCGGATATAGCCCGCGATCTTGATGTCACGATTCCGCAGGCTGGCGTTCTGGTCAGCGCCTATGCCTTGAGCGTTGCCTTCGGCTCGCCCTTTTTGGCGATTGCCACCGCGCGCATGGATCGCCGGAACGCCATGCTCGTTCTGGCGAGTGTCTTCATCCTCGGCAACGTGCTCTGTGCCCTGGCGCCAACCTATGGGCTCTTGATGGGTGCACGTATTGTGACGGCCCTCTGCCACGGCGCTTTTTTCGGCATCGGCGCGGTGGTTGCGGCCGCGCTCGTGCCGCCTCATAAAAAGGGCCAAGCCATTGCCATGATGTTCGGTGGCCTCACCGTTGCCAATGTCCTTGGCGTCCCCTTCGGCACCGCGCTTGGCGAGACCCTGAATTGGCGCGAAACCTTCTGGTGTGTCGCCGTGGTCGGCCTGGTGGCTATCGTAACGCTCTATCGTTGGCTGCCGCGCAACATTCCCGTACCGCCAATGCAGCTCGCACGTGAGGCACGCTCACTTGGCCACCCGCAAGTGATCCTGGCCATGCTGATCAGCATCCTGACTTCGGCGAGCTTGTTCAGTGTCTTTACCTATATCACGCCAATCCTTGAAAACGTGACAGGCCTGTCTCCCCACGTTGTGACACTCATTTTGTTTTTGTTCGGTGTCGGTGTAACCTGCGGCAATTTCTTGGGTGGACGCCTGGGCGATTGGAAGCTGATGCCCTCTGTCATCGGCATACTCGCTTTGCTCATTCCCCTGCTCTGCCTGTTCCGCATGACGAGTTCAGAGGCGCTGCCTGCCGCCATAACGGTCTTTTGTTGGGGTCTGCTCGCTTTCGCGATGGTTCCACCCTTACAGATGCGCGTTGTCGATGAAGCCCGAGAGGCCCCCAACCTCGCATCGACCCTTAATCAAGGAGCTTTCAATTTCGGCAATGCTATTGGCGCATGGATCGGAGGTCTGCTCCTCACACAGGGCCTTTCCTACGCCCAATTGCCCTGGGTTGGGATGACAATCGCAATCATCGCGACCCTCTTCGCCATGCTTTCGCATTGGCTGGACGGCCGGGCGGTGCCAGTGACCGGCTTCGCCCATGCCACATCGCAAGAACGATGAGCAATCTTAGCCCTGGCGGTGATGATGTCGGGGCCCAAACATTCTCTGGCATTCGGGGCTAAGCTGAGAATAGAAATGATTCATGCAATGGGTCACATTGGTCACATCGGGGATGAAGCGACCACAAAGCCGTTCCGCGTCCGGGCGGCAGGCCCTGGTCTGTTCAGCGCGTGAAAAGGCAAAAGCTTGTGTCGAGCTTGCAAGGAGAAGGGCAGCGACAAGAAACTTCTTCATCGAGTATCCTTTTAGTCAGCAAACCGGTTACATGACCGTTTCGGAAAAACATTGGCCAAGGCAACAAAGGCTTAGCTGTTCCCTGAAAGGATGCCAAGGGTGATACCGGAGATTCTGACGAAATTAATCTTCGCGTCCCTGTTCAAACCATCAACATGACAAGCGGATGGCATTCACCGGCGGGCGGCGAGCATGTAATTGATATCGAGATCATGTGACAGACGCCATTGCCGGCGCAGGGGATCGTAACTCGCACCGGTTCTGTCGATGAGGGTCAAGCCATTGGCGCGCAACATCCGGGTTAATTCTTCCGGTGTAATGAATTGCCGCCATTGATGTGTGCCGGGCTCAACCCAGCGTAGAATATATTCCGCGCCCACAATCGCCAGGGCGAAGCTTTTCAATGTCCGGTTCAATGTCGCGGCGATCAGCAGCCCTCCCGGCCTGACCAAATCCGCCGCATATTTCAAAAATGCTGGAACGTCAGCGACATGTTCCAGCACTTCCATGGTGAGCACGGCATCGAAACATTCAGCGGCCGGATCGAGATCCTCCACGCGCATGCAACGATAATCGATGGCGAGACCCGAGGTTTCCGCATGAGCACGAGCGACTTCGATATTGTGGGGGGCCGGATCAATCGCGGTCATGCTCGCGCCAAGCCGCGCCAGAGGTTCTGATAAAAGGCCCGCGCCGCAGCCGATATCGAGCAGCCGCAATCCTTGCAACGGATGCGCGGCGTGGCGATCTCGAAACTGCCCGTCTTGTGGAAAATGACGGCACAAGAGATCACGCAGATAGGCAATTCGGACCGGGTTGAAGGCATGCAACGCCGCCATAGGCCCTTGTGGATCCCACCATGCGCCGCCGACGCGATCGAAACGGGCCACATCCTCGGCGTCGACCGTTGTGCGCCGTCTCGCTTCTTCAACCATCGCTCGATTCAATCCCACTGTTTGCGCAACGTTACACTATCAAACCCAAAAGCGGACGCCTCTTTTGGGTCAGTATGAGGCCTCAAATCGTGCTGTCGTTTCGACTTTATCACACCCCAGTTTATAAAAGGACGCATTTTTAGGGTGTAAGAAGAACAAACGACACGCACAATGCGTTGGTCCCCCAACGGCAAAGTGGGGACCCAAGGACACGGAAATCTGGCTTTTCCTTTGCAGTGGTTTCCCAAAGCGTCCTCTGACGAATAGAGCGAAGCGCGGGTGTGGATTTGCACCTTCCATTCAAGCTCGCTCGGAAAGTGTCGCTTTTATCGTATGAACGCAGCTTCTATTGGAGAAGTCGGCGCTTTTCGTAGAAAGGTCTTTCGGGACCTTCGGCGAAAAGGCTAAATTCGAGGCAGATAATATGTCAGAAACCGCAGAAGATCTGATCGCCAACGCCAGAACCGATTTCTCCGGCTTCTTCAAATGGGCCGATGTGCTGAACGGCATGATTCAAGATCAAGTGGGCCCGCAATTCGGCCTCGTAGTGAGTCAACCCGAAGTCGATCTTGCCACAGGCAAAGTCAGTGGCGCCCTCGAGGTCTCGCGCCCCATGAAGGCTGCGCTCACCATTCCCTTCGATATCCAGGGCAAGCAGATCACTTTTGCCCATGACAAATTCTACCTGGCCGACAAGGCCTCAGGCAGCAAGATTACCAAATTTTCCAGCGAATCCATCCATGATATCAACCGCATCCTGGGCGATATCGTCCAAAATTATATCGGTTGATTTGCACGAAGTTTTGGCGGTCATGCGACCGCCAAATCCTATGCATCAATCCCGATCCTCATATCTCAATCGATGAGATTGCGTTCGCGCGCCGCAGCCTCGGCGAATAAACGCGCTTCACCGGCAAAATCAGCGCCATCATTAGCCGTTGCATTATTGCCGATGGTCACACCGTCACCGAGTATACGGCGGCCATCCTGAGACACGATGAAAAACGCATAGCGATGCGCTTCTGCGCAATGCCGGATCAATATGGTCTCCTGATCAGCCTGATCGACCGAAAATGCAGCTACTTCTTCCATGGGATCAAACCTTACATCACGATCGAACTCACCCTAGGCATCGGACGTCCGACTTGTCTCGTGTCTGATACTCTAGCGTCGCCCGAAGCGTCCAACACAATATATCTCATAGCCCCATCAGGCGCTCATGATGGATCAGCCGTTCCATCGTCATCGACCCAAAATTCCTGCCTTCCGAATGCAGGTGTCTTGCGATCATGAATGACCTTGCCGCAAACCACCGCACCGAGAACGGCCGCGCCTTCACGTTGCAGGCAATCGCGCGCGGCCAAAAGCGTGGTTCCACTGCTGACCAGATCATCCACTAACACCACGGTCTGACCACGCAACGGGAAATCACAAATCAAATCCTTCGTCAGCGTTGAAAGCTCATCCCGCCCCGCGGTCAGAACCTGCGGCGAAGGCTTTTCCCGCCAGAACAAGGCGTCAACAGGCGATAATTTGAATTCGGTCGGAGCCATGGCCTCGTTCAGCATAAACCAGGAACGAAATGTTCCAACGCCGATGACCGCATCTTCAGACGGCATGGGAACGAGAACTGGCGAAGGCCATGATGTTTCCTCCGTGATACGGCGTTCAATGAACCGTCCGAAAGCACGGCGAGCGACACCAACATTGGACGCGCAAACCCTGACTGGATCCTTCTGCGTATGAACGGAAAAATTGCGTTCGAATTGGCCAGTTCGGACAGCGCGACAAAACGAAAAAGCATCCTGATAATCCAGAGGCCATGCATCGTACACGCCCGCCAAGTCAGGAAAATAGCCACACATAAACAAGACTTTCATGACATTTGTCCTGACAAGGCTTGTGGCAGGGAAGTGGATGCCGAAAAAGCTGAGGCAGAAGCCACGCGCAATTTCAAACGACGAAACCATTTTCCTCTGTCGCGAATCCAGCTCGCATCAAGGAAATGGGTTTAATCAACGAGCCAAAGCCGATTTATAGGAGAAAACCATCAAGAGGCTCTAGCGGATGGACGGGTCGAGGAAACTGCATAAACCACTGACTGATTATGACATTCCCCTAAAATCAAGCAAGATCCATACCTAGTGCAGCGACCCTGACGTTTGCGTCCGCAAACAGGTGCTGCTTCGCGGTTTGATGCCGCGACACGCTCTTCGCGTCCATGACAAAATAGACAATCTTACGCGTCTTCATCCCGCAAAAGCGAAAGAGAAAGCTTTTACATTGGCGCAGGAGCTATCGACCAAAGAAGCAACAGAGCTCATCGGCCATGCCAAGGGTTTGCGGGAATCCGCCTTACTCCACTCTAATTATAAACTACTATGACATAAAACTATTATATAACGCCTATTATTTGAGGATGATGGCAACCAGGACATGACTTTCTGCTCTCTGCTGCATAAAAATTTATCAAAAGATTTTAATAATCGATAGCTTTCCAATGAAGAGACCTGTCAATTCCTATAGATGGAGATTTCACATTGCGAAAAAAGCAGTTGTAATCAATAAGATTTATGGTCATCAGGGTTTGCACGTCACCCCGCATGGCATCAAAATGCCCTGGTCTGAAATATTATGAACCGAATGAGAGGAGAGCTTTGCGAACGCGAGGTTTTGTTCGGGTCTTTCAGTTGGTTTCTCGGTTCAACACTCAATAAAATTTATCGATAATGCCCATCCCAAGGACACATTGGAGACGGGCCAAGCAGTCGATCGATCCCCATGAAACGGATAGCCTACAAGAAAATAAGCAACAAAAATATCGGAGCACGGTAACAAGAATGCGGGGACTTTTTCGCAATCAACGCGTCAATTCGATGATCTTAATTGCATCATTGCGCGTCGTCTCTTTGGTGACCAATCTTGGCACCGGCATGATCACCGCATGGTCACTTGGTCCAGCGGGGCGCGGCACACAAGCCGCCATATTGCTCGGAGCTCTGACCCTGAGTGGCATATGCAGTTTCGGTCTGCATACAGCGCTCGTTTACAATATGAAATCCGATCCACCAAATAAAAGCTATTATTTTGGCAGCGCCTTATTGATCGGATTAATCGTCAGTCTCATCGGCGTCACCATCGGCTGGTTCGCCCTCCCCTGGATCTTGGACAAGTTTGATGAACATACTTTGCTCGCCGGGCGCCTCTTGACCTTTGTCGTACCGGTCAGCGTGATCTCCTATGTGTTGAACGGTGTCCTCGATGGACATCACGAATTCAATTTCGTGAGCCGACTAGGCCTTTTAAACAATTTCTTCATCCTGTGTAGTCTTTCGCTTTTATGGCTCTCGGGATTGCTGACGCCGGCCACAGCCGCAATGAGCTATCTCCTGCCAACAGTTCCGATCACTGCAATGCTCGCTTGGCGTGCCACGAGTATTTTGCGCCCGGCCACTCCCTTTCATGGCGCCTGTCTCAAGCGAATGTTCACCTATTCCGTGAGATTTTTCGGAGTCGATCTGATCTGCACCGTCAGCGGTTATCTTGATCAATTCCTCATGGTCTTGTTTCTCAATGCACAGGATCTCGGTCTCTATTCCGTTGCAACGACCGCTGAACGCGTGCTGGGCATCATCCCCGCCTCCATCCTCACGGTGACATTTCCCTCCGTTGCCGGCCGCTCGAAGGATGATATTCGCGAAATTGTCGGGATTACCGCCCGTTTGACAAGCATTGTAACGACCAGCGCCGCTGTTTTTCTCGGAATCTTTGCCCCTTATTTTCTGTTGCTTTTGTATGGGCCAAAATTTGCGGAAGCGATCGTTCCTTTCCGCATTCTCCTGTTGTCAGCTCTCGTCAGCAATGCCGTAGGGACTTTCTACCAAATGTACAGCGGCTCAGGTCGGCCGGAAATCGTGACTGTTTTTGAAGCCATCGGTTTCGTCATCGCCGCGACAAGCATGGTGATATTAATACCCTTTTATGGTATCAATGGCGTTGCGATCGCGGCTGTTCTCTCCGCAGCGGGCCGTCTTATTCTGGTCCTCGGCGGACTTCCTGCCGTTCTCCATTTATCCATTCCGCGATTGATCATTAATTGGGCAGATATCAAACGCGTCTTCCACCCATGATGCTTGCCCGAACAGGCTGATTTTGCCATGGACACACAATCTTTCTCCGGCGAAGATCTCCTGTCACGTCTGCGCCTTGTGCTTGGCGAAAAACATGTTTTGACGGAGGGCGTGGATATGGCCGCCTTCCTTGAGGAACCGCGGGGCCTTTATCATGGCCACGCGCTCGCCGTTGTCCGGCCGGGATCGACGCAAGAGGTCGCGAGCGTGATGACCTTGTGCGCCGAGGCACAGACCAATGTGGTCACGCAAGGAGGCAATACCGGTCTTGTGGGTGGCCAAATCCCCCTCGCCGGCACCAAGCCGATCGTGCTCTCCCTCACCCGTCTGAATCAGTTACGTGAAATCGATCTGCCATCGGAAACGATGACTGTCGAGGCGGGAATGACACTCGCGGCCGTTCAAGCCGCTGCGGATACGGTCGAAAGATTATTCCCTCTCTCGCTCGCCTCTGAAGGGTCCTGCACAATCGGTGGCAATCTCGCGACCAATGCCGGGGGTACCAATGTCATCGCTTATGGCAATGCGCGAGCACTGGTGCTGGGTCTCGAAGTCGTTCTCGCCGATGGCCGGATTCTTCACGATCTCTCCAAGCTCAAGAAGGATAATACGGGTTATGATTTGAAAGACCTGTTCATCGGCTCGGAAGGAACGCTTGGCATCATCACGGCCGCTGTCCTGAAATTGTTCCCGAAACCCCGCTCACGCGAAACGGCTTTCATTGGCCTTTCCAGCCCACGCGCGGCTGTCGATTTTCTGACGCTGGCTCGCGCCGAGGCGGGCCCGAATATCGTGGCCTTCGAATTGATCCCTCGCATCGGAATCGATTTCGTCCTCGCGCATAGCGAGGGCAATCGTGATCCCTTCAACAAGCAACACGCCTGGTATGTTCTTCTCGAATTGGCCAGCCCACAAAAGCAAGGGCTCGATACCATTCTACTGCATGTGCTTGAAGCCGGGATGGAAAAAGGCTTGATCGAGGATGCCGCCATTGCCGCCTCGCTGGCTCAGCACGAAGCCTTCTGGCGGTTGCGTGAACTTCTGTCCGAAGTGCAGGGCCGCGAAGGCGGCTCGATCAAACATGATGTGTCCGTACCCATCGCCGCCGTGCCGGATTTCCTGGATGATGTCGCAAACACTCTCGCCAAAGCCCTGCCCGGCTCGCGTCCCGTGCCCTTCGGGCATCTCGGTGATGGCAATATTCATTGCAATATTTCACAACCGATCGGTGCCGACAAACAGGCTTTTCTTGACCGCTGGGACGAGGTGAACACGCTGGTTCATGGGCTCGTCGCCAAATATCACGGCTCGATTTCGGCCGAGCACGGCATCGGGCAATTGAAACGCAAGCTGCTACCGCAGGTGAAGGATCCCGTGGCCCTTGATGTGATGCGCGCCGTGAAAACAGCGCTTGATCCCCAAAACCTCCTCAATCCCGGTAAAGTTTTATAGGGGCTTCGTCGCAAACACATTCGGATCTCAAGATCAAATATTTGATATCAAAATATATCAATATCCGAATTGATATCCACATCTGAGCTTTTCGCGGACGAATATTCTGGAGTGAGGACAGAGAAAAGCTTGGCATTCTCCAGCGTCTTCAGAGCCTCCTCGTTTTTGGCAATATAATTGCGCGTTAGGGGCACGACCGTTTGATCACGCGCAAGCTGGATCTGGAACACCATCAAACCCTGGTAACGAAACGCTGTCTCGGATGCAGCAAGATAAAACTCCCACATCCGCGCAAACCGTTCCCCATAAAGAGCGACTGCTTCCTCACGACGCGCTAGAAAACGCTCACGCCACGCCCTGAGTGTCTCCGCATAGTGTAATCGCAGGATCTCAATGTCACAAACGACAAGGCCATGTCGTTCGATAGCGGGAAGAACTTCGGAAAGGGCAGGAATATAGCCACCCGGGAAAATATATTTTTGAATCCATGGATTGGTGTAAGTGGGACTATCAAATTGGCCAATCGCATGCAAAAGCATCACGCCGTCGGGCTTCAGCAGGGATTTCACTTTAGCAAAATATTCTTCATAGGATCCAATTCCGACGTGCTCCAACATGCCAACGGAGACGATGCGATCGAATGTTTCATCCAGAAGGCGGTAGTCTTTTAAGAAAAATCGTACGTGGTGAGCAAGGTTCAGCCGTTCGGCTTCTTTATTCGAACTGATATATTGTTCCTTGGAAAGCGTCACTCCTGTAACCTCGACCCCTGACAGACGAGCCAGATAAAGGCCAAGCCCACCCCACCCGGATCCAATGTCGAGAACATGCTGGTTTGACTTCAGTAACAGTTTAGCGGCGATATGTCTCTTTTTTGCCGATTGTGCCGCATCCAATGTTTCCCCCGGATACTCAAAATAAGCACAGGAATATTGACAATCCTCATCCAAAAATAGGCGATAGAAAGACTGATCAAGATCATAATGATAGGCGATGTTCTTTTGCGCGTTACCGAGCTTATTGTTCGCGTTGAATCGTTTGGTGAAATTAATTAACTGACGAATAAGCTTTATTGGTCTAGAAGTTTTTAATGTATAAGTATTTCTGAATATCAAGGCGAGAAAATCATAAATATCCCCCTCTACCATAAGCAGACGTCCATCCATAAACGCCTCGCCCGCCGCAAGTTCTGGTTTCAGAAGGATCGCCAAGAGAATATTATTATCAGTAAAACGGATGGTGACACGTTTGCCTGTCCCATCGCCAAAATGATGTTGACATCCATTGGCTTCGATGATGACAAGGTCACCCGTTTTAATATTTTCTGAAACAAAGGTCGTGAAATTTTTAATCATTTCAGAACCTGAAAGATGTTGTCTGAAATACATTTTCAGACAGTAAATTTGGAGTGACAACGCGTAAGAGGCAACGGAAGTTCAATCTCTTTCGAACAACCAGACATTGCCCCATCATGATCAATAACTTATTGAATATAATAGATATTATTAGACTATAACCTCACAGTGAAATAACTGCGGATGGGATATCGGATATACTCTGTCTCTTTACGGCAAAGCTTCACATAAGCCCGTCGATCATGCTGACCGCGTTTCAGCCGATATCATAGTAGGGTCCTATGGCCCCGTTCCAGGCTCTCGGGCTTGGAGAGCAGTATGATGGCTATCGCCCATGATGCGATCGTAGGCCCTAAAATCCGCTCGCCTGTTGGGAAACAACCGAACCCTCTATAAAAGAGGGCTATTCCCGATTCCCGAGGAAAGGTCCCGACATGCCCCTCACCCGCGTTTCCCTTATCAAAGGGAAATCACCCGAATATCGCCGCGCCATTCTCGACCAAGTCTATCTGGCCATGCGCGAAGCCTTTGGCGTACCGGAAGAAGATCGTTTCATGATCCTGACCGAACATGAGAAAAACGATTTCGTCTATGGTGCGGATTATCTCGGCATCAATCGCGACGATGATCTGGTCATGATCCAGATCTTCGCCAATAATACCCGCACAACGGAGCAGAAAAAGGCGCTTTACGCACGCATTGCCGAATTACTGAAAGACAAGCCCGGCATTAAGCCGGAGAATGTCTTGATCAGTCTCGTGGAAGTCGCCAAGGAAAACTGGTCCTTTGGTCTCGGCCTTGCCCAATATGCTTAAGCAGTCAAAATGACGTCACCAGCATGGCAATGACCACCACTCCCATCAAGATTGTGGAAGCCCAACCAAGCCTTTTAAGCCAGCCGGTGACGACAAAGGGCCCCATAATGTCGGAACGGGCGGTGAGGACCATCATCACCACCATAACCGGTGCGGCGGCGACACCATTGATAACGGCGCTCCAATAAAGCGCCTGGATTGGATTGATCGGCGTGAAATTCAGGATCATGCCGATCAAGGTCGCGATGACAAGCGTCGCATAAAAAGCCTGCGCTTCCTTGGGGCGGCGCGCGAGTCCCATCGGCCATTGCCGCATTTCACCGATTGCATAGGCTGCGGAACCGCCCAGCACCGGCACCGCCAACAAGCCGGTTCCGATAATGCCGAGCGTGAAAATCGTCGCGGCAAAGGAACCGGCGATGGGCCTTAATGCCTCAGCAGCTTGGGCGGATGTCTCGATATTGGTAATACCATGTGGATGCAAAGTGGCCGCGGCCGTCACGATAATGGCGAGCGCGACCAGATTTGAAAAACCCATACCGACCATAGTATCGATCTCGATGCGATACAAAGCAGCCGGAGCCTGACTTGGCGCATCGACGAGATCCACGCGGCGAGGATAGACATGCAAATCCTCAACTTCCTCCGAAGCCTGCCAGAAGAAGAGATAGGGGCTGATCGTTGTTCCCAAAATGGCGACTAGCGTCGTCAAATAGTCCTTGTCCCAGAGAATTTTGGGCCAGACGAGGTGCAAAGCAAGATCCGCCCAATCGACATCCACGATCATGACGGCGCCGAAATAAGCAAACAAGGCCAAGGTCAGCCATTTGAGCACGGCGACATAGCGCGTATATTGCAGAAATAGCTGCATGGAAATGCAGATAGCGGCGAGCAACAAGACATAAAGCACGCGTGGCGCTGGCAACAGCAAGGTCAGCGCATCCGCCATGGCACCAAGATCGGCGCCGAGATTGATGATATTGGCGACCAGCAGCAACAGCACGACAAAGCTCAACAGCCAGGACGGATAATACATCCGCAAAACACCAGCGATGCCATGCCCCGTCGTGCGTCCGATGCGGGCGCTGATCATCTGTATCGCCACCATCAGCGGAAAGGTGAACAGCATCGTCCAGCCAAGCAGGTAGCCGAATTGCGCACCCGCCTGCGAATATGTAGCGATCCCGCTCGGATCATCATCCGACGCCCCGGTAATGAGGCCAGGTCCGAGAATCTTGAAGAGACGAGGCCGGCTGGGACCGATGACGGGGCTCGGCGCCTCCGGATCTTCATCATCGATCGTTGATTTCATCGCGGCGTCCTTGCTGGGTCCGAGACCCCAGCCGTTCGGTCGGGGTTTTCGGAGAAAGAGCGAAATTCTTGATTCCTTCTCTTACTATCCGAAACCGCATGGCCGCGCCCTGACTTTCGATAGGAAAACGGGAGGTCACGCCACAGCATCAAATCCAAAAGGGGGCTTCACTTTTGCGACAAAAGTCATGTCTTGGACAAAGAAAGAGCCAGCTCCACGCTAATCGACGCGGAACGGGCTCTGAATGAAGTTTACTGCTTTATATTAGTCAGATCGGAGAGATTGGTAATGGCGAGGTCATTGAATGTCGCATCGCCATGCTCCGCGAAGACAGAGATGCGATTGTCATCAAGAGTCGGAAAAATGAGATCCGTGATGACTGCGCGGCCATTGTTGGCGAAAACCTCGACCGAATTCCTATCCACAATGATTGTGAGACGCAGTTCCCCATTCTCTAGCGGCAAGTTGACAATATGTTGTTTACTGAATGCACTTGAAAAGTTCGTTTCGCCAGATTGGGAACGATCGAGTGTCAATGTGTGGTTGGATGTGTCATAAAAAATCCGCGTCCCCACATCACCCTTTGCTGAACCGCGTATGATGAGCCCAGCACGTTGAGCGGCGCCGGGATGGATGGTAACCGCGATATTCTGCACGGTTCCTTGCGTGGACGGGTCAAGTTCCTTGATTGACGAGGAGACGGTCAGAGTCTCAATTCTCGCCGCCGGCTGTCCCTGGACTAGGGATGTATATTGATCGACGGGAGAAAAGACGAGTTGCGGGATACCATCGATTGTTTTCAACGCGAGCACACGCGGCAGGGCCATTGCCCCTTTCCATGGTGCCGTCGGGACATGCTCCGCATAATCCCAATTGCTCATCCAGCCCATGATCACCGCTTTGCCATGGGGCTCATGGGCAAATGTTCCAGCCGCATAAAAGTCGGCGCCGTGGTCGAGCCACAAATATTGGGAAGGGTCCGAGCCTGCCGGAGGAAGATGCTCAGGAACAAACACCTTGCCATCGAAACCTCCGACGAAATAAAGCGCGCCGGATCCTCCCGCGATTGACCAAGGGTTGACATTGACAATCATAACCCACTTTTGATCGTTTTTATCGCCGTCAAGAGGAAGAGGGAAAAGATCGGACATTTCCCAAAGCGCACCCTGATGAGGGATACCAGGGAGACTGAAATCACTGAGGAATTCCCAGTTGAGCAGATTATTGGAGCGATAGATTTTAACGACTTGCGCATCCGCGACAACAGTTGTCAGCAGCCAATAACCTCCTTTCGGATACCAGGAAATTTTTGGATCTCGAAAGTTTTTTGACTCCGGGCTAAGAGTCAATACGGGATTATGATCATACGGATGCCACGTTTGCGCTTCGTCTTGGCTGTAGGCAAGCGATTGTGCCTGAGTTCCTGCGGGGTGACCCGACCCAGCCTTATACGCACTCGTATAAAGTGCGATGAGAGGGGATGAATTCGCCGAGCCTAATCTGGATGTATTGTGTTCGTCGACGACGATTGAGCCGGAGAAAATCTCTTCGGTCTCGTTTGCCGACATCGCCACATCATGTTCATTCCAATGAATCAGATCAGGGCTGGTTGCATGTCCCCATGACATATTACCCCAGACATTTCCTTTGGGGTTATATTGGTAGAACAAATGATAAAGGCCGTTATTGAATACCAATCCGTTTGGATCGTTCATCCAGTTCCGTTCGGGCGTGTAATGCAAGGCCGGACGCCACTGGACCGTGCCTGTCTCCTCGGCATGCAACAGACCGAACGAACCAAGCTCTATCGCAGATGAAATCACGAATGTGGCGAATAAGCGGGCCAGTAAGCCCCCTAATCCAGTCGTTAGATGAGGATATTTATACAGCATCTCGTCATTTTCTCTCATTTTACTGAAGAATAGCCTCCGTCACACGATCATGGCACATGGCACCACAACCCCATTTCATCAAATGAATTTCATACGATAAGCTCGATCTAAAAATTTAATGTGTTGATTTTATGGAATTAAATACGTTATATAGAGAGTTTCATATATACAAATAATAAACGCCATAATTGCTTTTATGTAAAATTACAATTTTACGGATATATTTGCCATACGGCCTCATCATGCTCATCAACAGCCTAAAGGCCAACTTATTAATTCATTTTGCCTTAAATATGTCATTTCTCTACAATACGGCTAGAATCGAGCAGCAATCATGCTGCTCGATTCATTCAGAGGACATATTTATGGCAAGTCGATCGTTTAATGTTTGTATACGTAGCCTCATCGCGGGCTCGCTTCTGACTGCCACAGCACTGTCCGCTCAGGCTCAATCGGGTTACCCGATACCGACTCCGCATTCGGGACAAGCCTATGATCCATTTGCGGATTTTACCGCCAAATGGACGCGCGCCAATGCCCGTCAAATCAAGGCGCAATCACATGTCCCGGTGTCACCCGATCAGAATTCGCTGCCGCTCAATCTGACGATGCCCGATATCCCTGCCGATTTCCCGCAAACCAACCCGGACGTGTGGGTGTGGGATACGTGGCCTCTCGCCGATGTGCATGGCAATCAGCTGAGCTTCCAGGGGTGGGAGGTCATTTTCTCGCTGACCGCTGATCCGCATGCCGGTTATGTTTTCGATGATCGCCACGTTCACGCACGTATCGGCTTCTTTTATCGCAAGGCCGGAATTCCCGCGAACCAGCGCCCGATTGATGGCGGCTGGATCTATGGCGGGCATTTGTTCCCGGATGGTAGCAGCGTCAAAGTCTTCGGTAACGTCCCCATGACGCAAAACGCGGAATGGTCCGGCGGCGCCCGCTTCGTGGGCGGCCCTTATGCTGATGGCCCGCAACACGCCTACCTGAAGAACAACAACGTCAGCCTCTATTACACGGCGACATCGTTCAACCGTAATGCTCAGGGCGGTAACATCACACCGCCGATCGCCATCATCTCGCGCGCGGATGGACAAATTCAAGCAGATGATAAGCATGTGTGGTTCACGGGATTCGATCAACATCTCCCGCTGCTCGCACCCGACGGCAAATATTATCAGACCGGTCAGCAGAACGAGTTCTTCTCCTTCCGCGATCCCTATGTCTTCCTTGACCCCGCTCATCCGGGCAAGACCTTCATGGTCTTCGAAGGCAATACCGCCGTGCAGCGCGGCTCCCGCTCCTGCACCGAGGCAGATCTCGGATATTCTCCCAATGACCCGAACAAAGAAGACCTGAATGCGGTCATGGACTCCGGAGCCATTTACCAAATGGCCAATGTCGGTCTTGCCGTGGCGACGAACGATGAACTGACGCAGTGGAAGTTCCTGCCGCCGATCCTGTCCGGTAATTGCGTGAACGATCAGACCGAACGTCCTCAGATCTATCTGAAGGATGGAAAATATTACCTGTTCACGATCAGCCACCGCACGACCTATGCGGCGGGCGTCGATGGGCCGGACGGCGTCTATGGCTTCGTCGGTGATGGCATTCGCAGCGACTTCATTCCCCTGAATGGCCTCAGCGGCCTCACGCTCGGCAACCCGACCGATCTCTATCAGCCGGCCGGCGCTCCTTACGCCTTGAATCCAAATCAAAATCCTCGGACGTTCCAGTCCTATTCGCATTATGTCATGCCGGGCGGCCTCGTTGAATCGTTTATCGATGCCATCGGCACTCGTCGCGGTGGCGCGCTGGCTCCGACGGTGAAGATCAACATCAACAGAACTTCTACCATCCTCGACAGGACCTATGGCAATGCCGGATTGGGTGGCTATGGCGACATCCCGGCCAATCTTCCCGCGCTTGGCCAAGGTAATGGCCATGGTGTCACGAACGGCCAGTAAGGCCGATCGCTGAGGCGGCATGGCTCTGATGGTTCTCATGATCCTCTAGCGATCAAGGAGAGCGAACAGACCTATAAGCCGCTTGATTAAGAGGTGGGGATCACCACGGGCCTCGTGCGTAACACGTCTGGGGCCGGAGGATCCCTTCCTCGCTATTTTAAACAAGCCCTGGGCTGGAGCCTCAAAAGAGGCTTCCCTGCACGGGCTCGTTCGGCAGCTCGGAAACGGATTGTTCGCGCGCGCGGCGCTCTTCCGGCGTGACCCTGACCTGAATATCAGCCGCGTCATGTCCCGCTTTGTTCACGGCGAGCCCGATTTCATAAAAATCGAGAACATCGTTTTCGGGCGGGTGCAACAGGCCATAGGCTTTCTCGGTGCTGGTCTCATCCAGATCGAGCCAAAGATCGAAATGCTTTTTCTCGATGATCGCAGGAAGCCGCGGATGCAAAGCGGCGGTCGCTCCATTCGCCGCCGTGGTTACAATACAGGCGGTATCCAATTCCTCGCCATGCGGTCCCATCCAAGTTTCCCAAAGACCGGCAAAGGCAAGAGGTTCTCTATCGCGCCGATGCAACAAATAGGGCCGGCCTGGCTTGCCTTTCACCTCATGACGCCATTCGTAAAAAGCATCGGCCATGAAGAGGCAACGCCGCCTTCGCATGGCATTTTTGAAACTTGCCTTGCTGAACAGGCTTTCGCTACGGGCGTTAAAAACCAATGGATATTGTTTCGGATCCTTGACGAAACCCGGTAGGAATCCCCAACGCATCAGCAAAACATGCCGCGTGGGCGCGGCGCGACCCCGACGTTCGGCCCTGATGACTGGCACGGGCAAGCTCGGCGCAATATTATAGCGTGGCGGGAAATCCAACGCTTCATCATAGCCAAAGAACTCGCGCATGGCGTCGGGGCTCGAATTTATGGCAAAACGCCCGCACATGGCTGCTTCTCCCCCATCTCATCCATCCCTATCCATCAGCCTTATCTTTGGCGCGGTCGGCAGCAAATCGAAAGGCCAATCCTTTGTCTGTTCCCCCTGTTTCACAGGATGATCTCACGTCTGAAATCACGAAGGCGGCTTCGATCCTTCGCCAAGGCGGCCTCGTCGCTTTCCCGACCGAGACGGTTTATGGGCTCGGCGCCGACGCGACGCGCGATGAAGCTGTCGCCAAAATCTATGCGGCCAAGGAACGGCCCTCCTTCAACCCGCTGATCGCCCATGTTGCGAGCCTCGCAGAAGCCCAGTGTCACGGGATTTTCTCCGATATGGCCTTGCGGCTCGCCGCCTGCTTTTGGCCTGGCCCTCTCACGCTCGTGGTGCCCGTTTCACCGGAAAGCAAGATTTGCGCCCTGGCGCGGGCTGGACTCGACAGCGTGGCCCTGCGCGTCCCGGCGCATCCGATCGCGCGTGCCTTGATCGAAGCGACGGGTCTGCCGCTCGCGGCGCCTTCCGCCAATCGCTCTGGCCGGGTGAGCCCGGTCAGCGCCGAGCATGTCCGCGAGGACCTTGGCGATCGTGTCGACCTGATCCTCGATGGCGGTCGCTGCCCTGTCGGCGTGGAATCGACCATTATCGACTGTCTCGAAGCACAACCTCGCCTCTTGCGGCCGGGCGGCATTCCCCGCGAGGCCATCGAAACCTGTCTCGGCCGCATCCTTGAGGCACCACCGCGTCTTACTGCCACTTCTCCCTTGCGCGGGCCTGGACTCCTGGCCTCTCATTATGCGCCGCGCGCCAAGGTCCGGCTCGACGCCACAGACTTACAAAAAGGAGAAGCAGGACTGGATTTCGGCGGTCACTTCGCGAAGGCGGCCCACACTCTCGATCTGTCGCCGAGCGGCGATCTCACCGAGGCTGCGGCACATCTCTTCACCTATCTCCGCCATCTCGACGCTTTGGGATTAGAGACGATCGCGGTGGCGCCCATCCCCGAAACCGGTCTCGGCGAGGCGATCAACGACCGGCTGCGCCGCGCCGCCGCGCCAAGACATCCAGCATCATAAGCCTATTGGGCCGCTGGAGCCGGCGCCACCGAAGCGGTCATCTCGGGCGTAGCCAGAGTTGGTGCATCCTTGTCGGGAAACACCATTTCCCAGCCACCCCCGAGTGCTTTGTAAAGGGCAACGAGATCGGTCGAGACATTGGTCGTGCTCTGCGCATATTGCTGCTGCGCTCCAAGAAGCGTGCGTTCCGCGTCGAGCACGGTAATGAAATCGGTGACGCCTGTATTATAGCGTGTGCGTGAGAGCGAAAGCACTTGGCGCGCATGATCGACCTGCGCGTTGAGCCTCGCCCGCCTTTGCTGCTCTTTCTGATAAGCAGTCAATGTATTGACCACCTCATGCCAGGCACCGAGCACGGTCTTATGGTAGGCGATCGCCGCTTCCTGCTGCTGAGCCTCACGCAAGTGCAGAGTCGCTTTCAACCGGCCGCCGTCGAAGAGCGGAACAGCAAAGCTCGGCCCAAAATTATATTGCAATGCACTCGGCTTCCACAAATTCTTGAAATCGAGGGCATTGGCACCCACGCTGCCATTCAGTTTGACAGTTGGATAGAATTCCGCCACCGCGACGCCAATATTGGCGGTCGCTGAATGGAGTTGCGCTTCGGCCTGCCGAATATCCGGGCGCCGGCGAGCGAGTTCGGAAGGAATGCCCAGCGGAACCTGTGGGGGCACGGGAGGGATGGGCTTCGATTTGATGAGCTCATCATTGAGGGCCCCAGGGGGGCTATCCAGCAATAGGCTTAGAGCATTGATGAGCTCTATTTGCTGATCCTCAAGGCTCGGCAATTGCGCTTTCTCGCTTTCGACCTGTGCGGCAGCATTCTCGACATCAAGGCCTGTTGTCATGCCTTTCTCGGCCCGGGTCCGGGTCAGTTTCAGAATATCCTCGGAACTCACGATATTGTCTTTGAGGATGCCAATCTGCGCCTGAACCCCGCGCAATTGAATGTAGTCACGCGCGAGTTCCGCCATGGTCGAGACAAGCATGGCGCGGCGTTGTTCTTCGGCGGCATCCATTTGCGCATCTGCTGCTTCAATCTGCCGGCGTACATGGCCCCAGATATCGAGTTCCCAGGATGCATCGAATGTCGGCGACCAGACATTGATTGGCGGCACGGTAAACGCACCGACGCCGAGTTGTTGGACGAGCGGATTAACCAGAGTGACAACACCCTGATTACTGATTTGCTGACGATTATAACTTGCATTGCCATTGCCGGTCGGCAATGCGGCCGCAGCCGTAACACCACGTTCAAAGCGACTCTGTGCCAAGCGCATCGAGGCTGTACGAACGTCCAGATTGGCACCCGCTGCTCTTTGTACAAGCGACGTCAAAGTGGGGTCTCGGAACGTGCGCCACCAGAGAGGATCGACTGGCGACACCGGCCCCTTGGCCGGTCCTTGCGATGGCAAGGCCGCGACCGCCGCTGCCGGTTCCGGTGGCCCGTAAAAGGACTTCGCGGGAAGCATCGGGTCCGGCCCCACATAATCGGGACCGACAGAGAGACAACCACCGAGGCCAGTGCTGAGAGAGACAATGGCAAATATTGCCGGAGTGAGGCTTTTTCTATCCGCCATGTCAGTCCGCAACCAATCGAGAAACAGAGTATAGATCACCGATATTATCAGTTTTATGTATCGGCACCATGATCCGACGCATGATATCTGACTTTTATCCCATGTCTCATGCTCTAATGCACGGGACCGCCGCCGCCGCCCTTCGCGTTTGAAAACAGGAAACAGAACGGGATGACGGCAAAAGCGATAACGGCAATGTAGAGAAAAACATCCGAATAGGCCAAGACTTGTGCTTGCGTGCGAAACGTCTGATAGACACGTCCCAAGGCAATATCATGCACAGCTCCAGCGGCGTGACCCATCGAGATCAAGGTCCGCTCATATTGAGCAACGAGATCGTTGAAAGGCTGATAAAACGGCGTCATCCATTGCGATAGATAGGATTGGCGGACCTGTGTCCGTTCGGTAATCATTGCCGTCGCCAGCGAAATACCGATCGAGCCGAAGACATTCCGCAACATGGTGAAGAGCGCTGTCCCATCACCATTCAAGTCACGCGGCAGGGTCGAATAAGCGATTGTGCTGATCGGCACAAAGAGAAAACCGAGCCCCATGGTCTGAAACGACCGCATCAGCACAAGAGTCTTGAAATCGATCGTCGGAACGAGCGTGCTGGAATAAAGAAAGGCGGCCCCCATGATCATAAAGCCGACAATGATAAGATAACGCGTCTGGACGAAGCTCATCAACCGCCCGACAAGCGGGATAAGGATGATAATAGCAACGCCGCCTGGCGACAGGATGAGGCCCGACCAGGTCGCATCGTACCCGATGACGGTCTGTGAAAATTGCGGAATGATGACCGCGCCAGCATAAAGCACTCCACCAACCGCCGCGATGCAGATACTGCCCACCGCATAATTACGGTCCTTGAAGACCTCCAGACTGACAATCGGTTTTTTCGCGACGAGCAGCCAACCTATGGCGCCGAGGATGCCAAGTCCCGCGAACAGAGCCATGATGACAATAAAATGGGAACTGAACCAATCTTCATCTTCGCCGCGATCCATCATCACCTGCAGGCAGCCGAGACCGACGGTGATCAAAGTCAAGCCGATATAATCAATACCCTTGCTCCGCCGCGCCTTTACCCACGGCGGGTCTTCGACGAGGACAGAGACGAGAAAGACCGCGATAATGCCGAACGGTATATTGACGAGAAAGACCCAGCGCCAATTGTAAGTATCGGTCAGCCAACCGCCAAGCGTCGGCCCCAGCACCGGCGCGACGATCGTCGCGATCGCGGTAACACCGAACGCCGCACCACGCTTTGCTGGTGGGAAGGTATCGAGGATGATCGATTGCTGGTTCGGCTGTAAACCACCGCCGAAGAAGCCCTGCAAAAGACGAAAGACGATGAGTTGTCCAAGGCTCGTCGCGACCCCGCAGAGAAACGAGCAGACCGTGAACATGATGATGCAGATAACAAAATAACGCTTGCGGCCAATGACATCGCTGAGCCAGCCGGAAATCGTCAGCACAATGCCATTGGCGACGAGATAAGAGGTCAAAGCCCAGGTCGCTTCATCGTTCGACGAGGACAAGGCTCCGGCAATATGCGGAAGCGCGACATTGACGATCGTCGTGTCGAGAATTTCCATGAAGGCGGCGAGCGTGACGACGACCGCGATCAGCCACGGATTATGCGATGGCCTCCAGTCCGCGTGGTCGTTTGAATCCACCACCGCACTCATTTCAAAGTGACCGTCGGCACGACCGAAAGACCCAGCGGCAAAGGCTGCTCCGGATCAAGCCCCTTATCGATTAGGATCTTGACCGGGACACGCTGGACGATCTTCACATAATTACCCGTCGCATTTTCCGGCGGGAAAGCCGTGAATTTCGAACCGGAACCGAGTTGAATGCTATCGACATGGCCATGAAGGTCGAGATGAGGATAGGCATCAACCTCGATCTTGACGGGCTGGCCAGCACGCATCCGATCAAGCTGGTTCTCCTTGAAATTGGCGGTGACCCAGACTTCCGGCGACACAATCGAGAAAATCTGCTGGCCGGGCGATACATAAGTGCCGACCTCGACGTTGCGCTTGGTGATCCAGCCGTCCTGCGGGGCCCGCACCACAGTCCAGTCGAGGTTCAAATTGGCTTGATCGAGCTGCGCTTGTGCCTGTTCAACCTGGCCCTTCAATTGGCCGACCGTGCTGTCGGCGACACCAATCCGCTGCGGGACCGGCGAATTTTGGAAAACCTGGGCCTGCGCCAATTGCACTTGAGCCTCGGCCTGGCGGTAGGCAGCCTCGGCGGCATCGACCTCCTGTTGGGTCGTTGCTTGTTTCGGCAGGCTTTTCTGACGTTTATTATCCGCTGTCGCCCTGAACAGATTGGCCTGCGCGACCGCCAATTGCGCCTGTGACTGTTGCAACACAGCCGGATAATTCTTGCGGGCGATCTCGGCGCCATATTGCTCGCCAGCAAATTGCGCCTTGGCCATATCCAGATTGCCTTGGGCGGAATCACGGCTGACCGTAAACTGGCTCGGATCAATATGGATCAGCGGATCACCCTTGCGCACGAACTGATTATCCGTGACATCGAGGGCCACGACCTGCCCCGCCACACGCGGCGCGACACTGATCGCCCGGCCATCCGTAAAGGCATCGTCGGTGGATTCGAGATTACGCGAAGTGAACCAATAATAGCCGCCGCCCAAGGCCAAGGCGGCAACGACAAGAAAGCCCACCAGCTTGACCGTGCCACCCCGTTTCTGGCGGGCCTTGTCGTTTTGCGGCGAACCGCCATTGCCGTTGTCCTCGATCAGCGGCTTGTCACGTTCGGGCGCAAGACCTTCGCTTTTGACACGGGCATGCAACCGATCCTCCGGGGACGAGGTTTTCACCAAATCCGCGGTCTCACCACTGTGATAAGCTTCGTCCATCGCAATTCCTATCTTCAGTGGCGGCCATCCAGCCAGAGGAACGCTCATCGAGATGGCATTGGCCCAAATAGCCAATCGTGTTTCGCTTTGTTTGATTTTGGATCATTTTATCCTGAAAGACATAAGGCGTTTCGGGGTAAAAGGATCCAATTCGGACTTGTTTTAGCCTCCGTCCAAAGGCAATGTCACATATCCGAACTGATGAGTTCGTATAAAATGGAAAGGTCGAGACGTCAAGGTGAGACCGCTTGAACATCGTGTGCCGCGTGGCCAGAAACGCCGGGAAGAAATCGCCGCGATCGCGGAACAGATTTTCCTGGAATTAGGTTTTGCCGAGACGACGATGCAGATCGTCGCGACCCGCGCTGGCGCCTCCAAGGAGACGCTGTACCGGCATTTCGGCTGTAAGGCGGAACTGTTTTCCGAAGTCATGAACG
Organism: Beijerinckia indica subsp. indica ATCC 9039; assembly: GCF_000019845.1. Classification (NCBI taxonomy): domain Bacteria; kingdom Pseudomonadati; phylum Pseudomonadota; class Alphaproteobacteria; order Hyphomicrobiales; family Beijerinckiaceae; genus Beijerinckia; species Beijerinckia indica. The sequence continues at coordinate 2,318,154 of NC_010581.1, forward strand.
CACGTTGCCAACGCTTCATGACCGGTGCGGCCGAGGTTTGCGCTCATGAGAATGATCCGGCAACCGTTCTGGCAGCCATTGGCAGCGCTTTGCTCGACCTGATCCTCAGCCCCAACGGTCTCGCAATGTATCGGATCGTCGTCACTGAAACGGTGCGTACCCCGGAACTCGGCCATATTTTTTTCAACCTTGGTCCGAACCGGCTTCTCGCTCAGGTCAGCGATTATCTCAAATCCATGACTGCCGCGGGCAAACTCAACTGCCCCCAACCCGTGCTTGCCGCCAAATTATTCCTTGGTGCCGTCAGCTCCTCGCATCAGATGCGGGAACTGGCGATCCCCGGTGTGGAAATCATCGGCGAGGAGGAGAAGAAAATGTATGTGGACGAGGCGGTCGCGATGTTCCTCGCACGTTACGGCCGACCTTAAGCAACACGAGCCCCGATTTTCAGGATAAGTCTAAAGCCAAATGTCGGATTCCCTCACCGCTCTTTTGCGCTGGTATGCGGCGATGGGCGTCGATATCGCTCTCGACGAAGCACCACACGACCGGTTCGCGGAATCCGCCGCCATGGCCAGCCGGCGAGCCCCCTCCGTCCCCCAAGACGACCGGCAGGCGCGGGCAGATCATCCACCACCATCCAGCGTCTCGCCATCTCGGCAACAGGCCCCCGCTCCTCGGCAGCTCCCAGGCTTCGCGCAAGAGGCTCTCTCCCAAGAGGCTCTGTCCCAAAATGCCGAGGAAGCCGCCGCTTCGGCCAAGACACTCGATGAATTGCGCGAGAAACTCGATGCCTTTCAAGGTTGCGGCCTGAAAAACACGGCGACACAACTCGTCTTCGCCGATGGCAATCCAAACAGTTCCGTCATGATCATCGGCGAGGCGCCTGGTGCCGACGAGGACCGCCAGGGCCGCCCCTTTGTCGGCCGCGCCGGGCAATTGCTCGATCGCATGCTGGCAGCCGTGGATCTCGACCGCACCCAGGTCTATATCGCCAATATCGTGCCCTGGCGCCCGCCGGGCAATCGCACGCCGACCCCGCTCGAAATCGCGGCCTGCCTGCCCTTCATCCGCCGTCAGATCGAATTGGTTTCGCCACGTTTCATTGTCTGCCTCGGCGCGCCCTCCGCACAAACGCTCCTCGGCACCAAGGAGGCCATCACCCGGCTGCGCGGCCGCTGGCGCGATTGGTCCTGCGGCGGCAAGACCATTCACGTCCTGCCGATGCTGCATCCAGCCTATCTGCTGCGTCAGCCGGCGGAGAAAAAACGCGCATGGGCGGATTGGCGCCTACTCGCCAAGGCGCTTCGCGATGACAGTCCACAGACTCTGAAGGATTAAACTGGCAAAACTTAAACTTGGCCCGGGACCTTGGCTTCATCGAAGGTCGCCATGCCATCATGGCAAGCCAAGGCCGCCTTGACAATGCCGATGGCGAGCGCAGCGCCGGAGCCTTCACCGAGGCGCAGACCAAGATCGAGAAGCGGCGCCTTGCCGAGCCGCGCGAGCACATTGGCGTGAGGCTTCTCGGCGGAAACATGCCCCGCAAGGCAATGATCAATGGCACCGGGATGCAAGGCCTGGAGAATGGCCGCCGAGGCGCAGGCCACATAACCATCGAGAATCACGGGAATATGCTCGATGCGGGCAGCCAGGATCGCGCCCGCCATGGCGGCGATTTCACGTCCGCCAAGGCAACGCATGACTTGCAAGGGATCGGTGAGATTGTCCTTGTGCAGCGCGACCGCCGTCCCAACCGCGTCGATCTTGCGGCGCAGGCCCTCGGCATCGACGCCGGTCCCCTGCCCCACCCAATCCTCCGGCTTGCCGCCATAAAGCCCATGATAAACGGCGGCCGCCACGGTCGTATTGCCGATCCCCATCTCTCCCAGGCACAGGAGGTCGATGCCGCCAGCAATCGCCTCCATGCCGAAAGCGAAGGTAGCGGCAGCGGCGGCCTCGTCCATGGCTGGTTTCTGGGTAATATCCTCGGTCGGCAGATCGAGGGCCAGTTCGAAAATTTTGAGGCCCGTGCCGAAACTGGCGCAGATCTGATTGACCGCCGCTCCCCCGTTACCGAAATTCTCCATCATCGCCCGGGTCACTGAGGGCGGATAAGCGGATACACCACGGGCCGCCACGCCATGATTAGCAGCGAAGATCGCGACCAGTGGACGTTCCATTTGTGGCTGTGGCTTGTCCTGCCACGCTGCCAGAAAAGCGACGATCTCCTCAAGCCGCCCGAGCGAACCTTCGGGCTTGGTGAGACGGGCCTGGCGTTCGCGCACAGCAGTAACGGCTGCCTCGGAGGCTGCAGGCATGAGAGGCAGAAGGGCACGGATATCGTCGAAGGGAGAGATGGACAAGGGCGGGAATCGATCGGATCAGAGTGTCGGGAACGGTAGCCGATGCTGGAAATCACAACATACGAGCTCGCACAAGGGCATGCCGGCGTTTTACCGCTTCGGGCACGTAGGATTTATCAAATTGCTTGCCGCCAACGCGAGGCCAAGCGCGCTTTATCATAAGCTTTGCAAATTAATCGCGTTGGAAATTCTGAATATCGCGAGGGAAAATATTAATTTATATATTTTCTATCGACTTAATTGAACTGGATAGACTGATGCTGGACCAACAGAAAACCACCGAGCCTCCCAGGGTCATTGGCTTCTGACAGCATCGTGCTTGAAATGGACGCCCCCTGACGAGCGAAGCCATGCGGCGTCAAGAACGTCTCCCCCTTCGATATCCAAGGCGCACATCCCTGAAATAGCGGTTCACCGGACAGGCCGGAGGACAACGGACGAGCGCGCCTAAACATCCATAAGGACAGTGCCATGGCGAAGCAAAAGCTGCTCATGGGGAGCGCTCACACTTTTTCGGTTTTCACACTGATCCTGGGCGCGTCCGGACATTCCCTTGAGGCCCAAGAGTCACCGACAAGTGATCAAGTTCAAGCTTCGGCGGTGGTCCAGGATGTCGTCGTCACCGGTGGCGGCTGGGAACGGCCACGGAGCGACCAACGCGTCATTCTCGACAGCCCGTCGCCCATCGATGTGATCAGCGCTCAGCAATTGCACCAGACGGGGCGCGCCGAACTCAGCGAGGCCATCACAAAACTTCTGCCCGCTTTCAATTTTGGCAATACAACAGCTGGTGTCAATTCGATCGTGCGGCCTGTCACCAACCATGGTCTCGGGCCCGCCTATACATTGGTGCTCGTCAATGGCCAGAGGCGACACAATAGCGCGCTTCTGACCAATGGCGGTGGCGACACCAGCGGCGTCAATCCGGTCGATATCGACATGATCCCCTTGAGCGCGGTCGATCATATCGAAGTGCTGCGCGATGCCTCCGCCGCGCCTTATGGCTCCGATGCCGTCGCCGGAGCCATCAACATCATCCTGAAATCGAGCGACCATGGAGGTCATGCCGCAGCATTGGCCGGTAATCTTTATCAGGGCAATCCGGGAAGCGACCGTTCAACCGCCAAGGGCGAGGCCGATGCCGGCTTCAAACTCGGCGACGAAGGAGGTTTCGTCCATATCAGCGCCGATGTGCGCAAACGCGGCATGGACTGGTGGAATTTCTACGCGAAAAACCTGCCCTACTCACCCGCTTCAAATCCGCTCAACGCCACGTGGACTGGTGACGGCGCCCACAATGGGGACCCCGAAATCAGGGCGTATAATCTCGCCTATAATGCCGAAGTCCCCCTGACACCCAATATCAATGCTTATTCCTTCGCGACATTTGGTGTCAGAGACACAGTCATCGGCAATAATTTCCGGCGTCCTAACACAAATGCCGATTTCGATGCTTTATTTCCCGGGGGCTATTATCCTTTGAACAATACGCATGAATATGATTTGCAATTCAACGCCGGGTTCAAAGGAAGACTTTACGATTGGGACTACAATCTCGGCACATCCTACGGCATCAACCACAACAAACAATATAGCGACTTCACGATCAATCCGTCACTCGGCCCCACGGGACCGACTCAGTTCAAGGATCTCGCCACTTATCAGTTTTCGCAGCAGGTCACGCACCTCGACCTCAACCACGCCTTCGCAACCTCGACCCTACCCAAACCGATTGAACTCGGTCTCGGCTTTGAACATCGCATCGAACGGTTTTCGACTCTTCCGGGCGATCCACTCGGCTATATGAATGGTGGCTACCGATACCAACCCGGCGATCAGGCCCTTTCGCATGATCCCAATCTCGGCAGCTATGCCGCAGTCGGCGCACAAGGCGCCGTTACCATCAACCCAGCGAATGCAACGTCGATCCTCCGAAATGTCGTCGCCGGCTATGGCTCGCTCGGGATCTATCCAGTTGATAATTTCTACATCAACGGCTCGCTGCGTGGCGAGGGTTACGATGATTTGCCGAATTTCATTTACAGCACCAAGCTCACCGCACGCTGGGATATCGCACCGGACTTCGCGATACGCGGCTCGCTCGGCACCGGACAACGCGCCCCTTCCCTGACCCAGATCGGCTACGCGCAGACCGACAGCCGCACCAATATCGATCCCGTGACGGGTCTGATCGTTCCGAGTCTTTCCACCCTCGCCCGTAATACATCGGCGCTGGCACGAGCGCTTGGTGCCCAGACCTTGACACCGGAGAAGTCAACGAATTTCGGACTTGGTTTCGTGTGGAAACTACAGGAAAATAGAAATATCACGCTCGATGGTTATCGCATCGACTTGCGTAACCGGATCTTCCGGACCAATTACATCTATGGTTCCGCCGTCGACCCTCTTATCGTCGCCAATGGCGGCAGCGCCGGCACATGGATTCAATATTTCGCCAATGGTGTCAATACGAGCACAACGGGTATCGATCTCGTCGGCGAGGATACAGAGGACTACGGAGATTACGGCTCCGTTCGCTACACACTCGGATTCAACTGGAATCTAAATGTCATCGACAGCGTCGCTCAAACCCCAGCTGCTTTGACCGCGCTTGCTTCCGCGAACAAGGGCGGCAGCCTGATCTGGTTCGGCCGCGCGACCGCCGCCGATCTAACGGTCAACCAACCTCGCACCAAATTGATGTTTGCCGTCAATTGGTCGATCGGCGATTTCATCGTCAGTGCCACGACGACACGTTATGGCTCCTATCAATATATTCAAAGCCAGCTCCCATCGCAGGACCGTTCCTTCGGCGCGAAATGGATCACCGATCTCGATGTGACCTACAAAATCGCGGGAGGTTTACGAATTTCGGCTGGCGCCACCAATCTCTTCAATATCCGTCCGAGCGCAAACGGAATTATCGATGCGAATACCGGCGCATCCGGCTTCGCTTACGGGAATTCGCCTTTCTCACCGGCCGGCGGATTTTATTATACCCGGCTCGCTTATGATTTTTAGAATACGATCAGGCAGGGCCGAGACTGTGTTCATTTTTGTAACGCGACAATGCTCATGAGCAAAGCCTTTGCGTCGGCATCAAACGCATGCCGTCTTCTCACGAGACGGCAAACACTTACGGCCCTCGGCTCGAACGCCCTGCTCAGCGCTTGCGATTTTTCTACGCCTCCGGGGCCTCGAGACGGTGCCCAATCAGAACGCACCAAAATCAAACTCTTCCTGGGCGATCAGGCCCGTTTCACACGAGCCAAGGTCGAGGCGGCGAGCGTCTTCGATGACGCTCCTTTCGATTATGAATGGGTCAATTTTCAAGGTGCGGCGCCGCTGTTTGAAGCGTTGCGCGCTGGCGCCGTTGACACCGCACCGGCCGGCGACAGCCCGGTTCTCTTTGCAGCTTTCGCCGGCGTGCCGATGAAAATCGTCGCCGTGAGTGTGGGAACCCGAGCGGGCTCCAGCGTCGGCATTGTCGTGCCAGCCCATTCTCCGATCCAGACAGTAGCGGATTTCAAGGGCCAGCACATTATCGTGTCTTCGGCGCGCGGCAGCATTTCACAATATCAATTATTTGGTGCCCTCGCCGAGGTCGGTTTGACAGCCGCCGACGTGAAAATCTCGTTCATGCTGCCCGTCGATGCCCTCTCGGCCTTCCAAGCCGGCCATATCGGCATCTGGGCGACTTTCGGCACTTACCTCGCCATGGCCGAACATGACGGCGGACGCATTATTCGTGATGGCCAGGGTATCCATTCCGGTCTCGGCTTCATCACCGCCTCGGACAAGGCCCTCGCCGACCCGGCCAAAAGGCTCGCCATCGCCAATCTCCTCGACCGCTTGCGGCGCGCCGAAATATGGACGAACGCGCACCAGGACAATTACGAACAAATCTTCGCCAGCTTGACCAACTTGCCTGCCGATGTGGTGCATAGGGTCGTCACTCGGGAGTTACGTCAGCTCCAGCCTGTGGATGAGGCAAGCATCGCAAGTCTTCAGCAAGTCGCCGACGTCTTCACGCGCGAAAATGTCTTCGAGCACGCTATCGATGTCCACTCGCTGTTCGAAACAAGCGTGTGGCCGTCCACTTTGTAGCCAATAAAGCTTATCGCCGCGTCGAAGCCCGTATCACCGAAACATCTTGTTTTTGGGCTGCCAACCGGTTGGCGTTGGCGGATGAAGCAACGGCGGACGCAAGCAGGATCTTCTGACGGGAGATATCATTGGGCTCGGGAATACGCACGAGGACGATCGTGCCGGAGCCCACCGTCGAACGGATACGCATGGAACCTCCATGCAGATCAACAAGTGAGCGGGCGATTGCGAGACCCAGGCCCGATCCCTTCATGCCATTGGCCATCGACCCGTGCAATTGCTCGAAGGGGCGCCCAAGACGCGCCAAGGGAGCCGGCGGAATACCCATGCCGGTATCCTCGACATAAATATTCAAGGCCCCCTGGATCATGCGCGTACGCACAGTTACCCGGCCTTGCGCGGGCGTGAATTTGATTGCGTTGCGAAGCAGGATAAGCAGGATTTTCTCGATCGCTCCTCGATCGGCGTGGACGCTTGTTTGCGGCGTCGTCTCGGCCAGAAGGGTGATTTCCTTTTCCTCCGCCGTGGCCTTGACGCCCGCAATCGCCTTGGAAACCACCGTGTCGATCTCGAAATCGGTCTTTTCGAGCCGGACGCGACCCGCCTCAAGACGTGACATGTCGAGAACGTCGGAAATCACGCCAAGCAAATATTGCCCGCTTTGGCGGATATCATTGCAATAATCGAGATAACGCGGTGAGCCGAGGGGGCCATAGGGCTCCTGGCCCATCAATTCGGAAAAGCCGATAATCGCGTTGAGCGGGGTCCGCAATTCATGGCTCATATTGGTGAGGAATTCAGATTTCGCGCGGTTCGCCGTTTCGGCCTCCGCCTTCTGCTCAAGATATTTTTCGGCGAGATCGGCAAGCTGTTGCGCCTGCAGTTCCAAGGTCTGGCGGGATTTGCGCAGGTCGGCGATGGTTGCCATCAGCCGGCGCTCGGATTCCATCAATTGCTCTTCATGACGTTTGAGCGTGGTAATATCCGTGCCAACGGAGACATAACCGCCGTCCTTGGTGCGCCTTTCGTTAATCTGTAGCCAGCGGCCATCGCCCAGCCGCGCTTCATAGGTGCGCGCGCCCGCCTGCGGTCTTTCACCCAAAGCAATCTGCGACTGGATCAGAGGTGGCGTGCCTTTCGCCATCACCTGCATATAGGGCGTGCCCGGTACCAGGATATCATTCGCGAGATTATGGAAACGCTGGAACTTCTCGTTGCACATGACGAGCCGGTTATCGGCGTCCCAGAGCACGAAGGCCTCAGAAACAGTCTCGATCGCATCACGCAACCGCATATCGGCCGTGGCGGTGCGTTCCGCCAGAACCTTATGCTCGGTAATGTCAACACAAATGCCAACGAGATGCGGCGTGTTCGAGAGATGGTCACGGACAAGCTCCGCGCGCGCGCGCAGCCAAACCCAATCTCCCGCGACATTGCGCATGCGGAAGGCGTGATCGATGGCATCCGTTTTCGAGGCAGCGAGCATTTCGGCGATGGCCGCGAGATCACCATCCTGAGGATGCATCAGCGCATTAATATCGCCGAAGGAAATGAACTGCTCGCTCGGCGACATGCCGAGAATTTCATACATGGACTGCGACCAGAACACGCGCCCGCGCGCAAGATCCCAATCCCAAAGGCCGCAGCGGCCCCGGTTCAACGCTGTGTCGATCCGTTCGCGCATGCGCTCGCAGGTTTCGCCAGCCTCCTTGGCACGCGTGGCCTGCCAGAAATAGGCGCAAGCCAATGCGACAAGGACAAAGGATGTCGAGAACAGAAGCAGACCGGCGCGCCAACTGTTAGCACGCCACTCCGACAAAACCTCTGTCATGGGGTGGATCAAAGCCACTTGACCGGCTGAGGCAAGGCCGAGCGTCCGAACCGTGGCCAGAGCTTCCGTCGCATCGGCCAAGGTGATGCGCAACACACCCGCTTTTTCAGCAAATGTCGTCAGAGGCTGGGCAGGGCCTAAATAATCCGCAAGGGTTCCTTTGAGCCCGGGAATCGCCGGATAGGCACCAATGATGCGCCCGCTCGGATCAGCGACGAGCACTTCCTGCCCACGCGCCAGCAGCGAAGGAGAGATCATCTGGCGCAAGCCGTCATCCGTCGGCACCACGCCTTTTTTGGTCAGATGGGCCGACAGATCGTGGGCGACGAGAGTCCCGACCAGATCGAGATTCTCCATGGCTTCGGCCACGCCATGATCGTAGGATTCACGGCCAATAACGACGGCAAGTGCCACCAAAGCCGCAACAAAAAAAGCGACCATGACTGGAACCGCACGGCGAATCCAGACCTCATGCGCAATGAGCCGTGAAAACGCGCGATGCGTCGTCGTACAGGCAAGTCCTAGCAATGTCCCCGCTCGCACGGACACATTGGCTGCGTCTGCACGCGCCATGTCACAGGCCCCCTCGAAACCGATTCGAAGCTATGTGCCGCATCTCTTCGAATCGTCTCTATCAGAAGGCGTCTTCACCTATTTGTCCAGGCCTTAAAGAAGGGTGAAGGAAAGAGTTTTGTGGAAAACTGACGTCAAGCCCTTTTTATCCTTGCAGCCTCAAATTTTCTGATACTACGGCTCAAGCTGCTAAAGGGGATGGATCAGCGCCTCTTTTCGATGATCGAGACGAGATCGCTCACGGATCAAAAGCTTTCGCCCCGCACACTATTCATAATTCAATTTAAATATTAAATTTATTAAAGTTTTTATATTGCCTAAAGAATATCCGTTCTTCGTAATCAAGTGAAAATATTAATATTATTCTTACATTGCTGCTATTCAATATTGAAGAAACACAAAATCCACCTAAAGAACTGCTCGCTCGACGAGTTCAACATAGATCGCGGCAGATTTCCCCGCTGATCGCGCCCTACAACCAAGTCGAACGCAATCACACAGGGATTGTAAAGTCAGTTTAGCGTCTATAAATCTATATTATGACAGTGAACTCTGCCACCGTCATTCCGTAAACTCATGACCCAAATTCCGATCACACCAAGCCGACGAATCGATCCTGCAGCGATCAAAACTTCTATTCTCTATGATTTCATAATCCTGATCTTGCCAGCCCTCCCCGAAAAGGCCCCCGAAAAGCTCTGACAAAAAGATGGTCGGCGGTTATTGATGAACGAGGAACGGTTCATTAAATTTTTGATTTGATACTTGCTCGATTGAGCATAGTGCGCTAACGGAAATTGCTTTATTCCGCGACCGTATAAAATAGATTGAAACTCCGGCCGGCCCAGTGCGCGGCGCCTTCAAAGGCAAAGCGTGACACAGCAGGCATCTAATATTTTAAGCAATGAATATCGTTATTTGAAATAAATATATTACCGAGACTTGAACAGATCACTGATGAATGTTTGCCCTCCAGTTATTCATCCATGGACATTTTTAGCTATTTAATCTCAGGAGATTACAATTGGCTCGCATGATTTCCAGCAAAATAGATACATTATTGGCTTTGCGGGCCGACGGAAGGCTGCTCGTTGGCCGTGAACGGATCACCTTACTCGAGGCCGTCATCCAGCACGGCAGCATCACCAAGGCTGCTGAGATTGCCGGCTTCAGCTACAAAACGGCCTGGGACGCCGTCAACGCCATCAATAATCTCCTGCCTCGCCCAGCCTTTATCACACGCACTGGTGGCCCGCGTGGCGGCGGCGCCGAAGTCACGGAAGAAGGCAGGCGATTAATCACGGTCTTTCGCCGGCTTGAAGAAAAGCTCGGACGGATTTCCGCCGCTATCGCCGAGGAAGGCCTCGAAAACGATCGCGATCTCCTGTTCTGGGGCGTCGCGATGCGGCTCAGTGCACGCAATGCTTTTCATTGCACGGTGAAGAATGTGATCCCGGCGCCCGTCAATGTCGAGGTCGTGTTGCAAGTCTCGCCGGAATGCGAGATCGCCGCCGTTCTCACTAATGCCAGCGTCCAAGATCTCAACCTTGCACCGGGGCGTCCCGCCGTCGCTCTCGTCAACGCCTCCTCCGTTATGCTCGCGCCGACCGAGGAGCCTCCGAAAATTTCGGCCCGGAACAAGATTCGCGGCACTGTCCTGAGCCAAATCAATGGTGGCATCGATTCCGAGATCTTGGTCGATATCGGTGACGGCAAAACCATCACCGCGGTCGTCTCCAGCGAGGAAACGGAAGGCGGCGATTTTCAACCCGGCAAAAAAGTCTGGGCCATCTTCAAGACTTCTAATGTGATTATCGCCAGCGACTGAAGATGCTTGGATCGAGTGGATCGGCGCCATTAACGGATGTTCCGATCCGCATTCCTTAAAAAGGCCACGATACTAGCCTTCATATCGTGAAGCGTTCCACGTCGTAATTCAGATTAATCTTCCAAGCTTGTCCCAAAGTTTTCGACAGCAATGGGATACTGGAAGAAAATTATTGACGTTGAGAGATGAGTTCTCTAATGGACTCCTTTATCGCTGAGGGTCGTCAATATTCCCTTTCGCGTTTCAGTCCCTTCTCAATCGAATGGATCGCAAGGGCCGGCCTCCACCGGACGCGTTCCTATCACGTTTTCAGGTCAGCCCCTGAAAGCCGCATGGAGATCAAGTTTTGGCTCGTATAGCTGGCGTCAATATTCCGACGAACAAGCGCGTCATTATCGCGCTGCAATATATTCATGGGATCGGCCCCAAGAAAGCCGAGGAAATCTGCGAAAAGGTGAGCATTCCCCCTGAACGCCGCGTTGTCGACCTCACTGATGCTGAGGTTCTTCAGATCCGCGAGACGATTGACCGGGATTATATCGTCGAAGGCGATCTTCGCCGTGAAGTCGCTATCAACATCAAGCGCTTGATGGATCTTGGCTGTTATCGGGGTTTGCGGCATCGCCGCCAATTGCCCGTTCGTGGCCAGCGGACGCACACCAATGCCCGCACCCGCAAAGGCAAGGCAAAGCCCATCGCCGGCAAGAAGAAATAAGAGACTTCGTCCGTCCCCTTCTTGGAGCGGAGCCTGACGCAGGAGATCCCTGCCCGCTAGTTTCTGCTGGCTGGGATGAATTCTCGTTTACTCGTCATCCATTGAGAGGGTCGCCCAATAAGGCTGCTCTCTTCTGAATACCTCTCGCTCCCGAGCGCCTGGCATTACGGGCGCGTTCGCAAGGACTATAGAATGGCAAAAGAAGCTACCCGCGTACGCCGTCGTGAACGCAAGAACATCGTTTCCGGTGTTGCTCACGTCAATTCCACTTTCAACAATACGATGATCACCATCACCGATGCTCAGGGCAATACGATCTCCTGGTCTTCGGCAGGAATGATGGGCTTCAAGGGCTCACGTAAATCGACGCCCTATGCAGCGCAGATGGCGGCCGAGGATTGCGCCCGTAAAGCCGTCGAACACGGCATGCGGACTCTCGAAGTGGAAGTTTCCGGGCCCGGTTCGGGTCGCGAATCGGCGCTGCGCGCCTTGCAGGCTGCTGGCTTCACGGTGACTTCGATCCGCGACGTGACGCCTATTCCGCATAATGGCTGCCGCCCGCGCAAAAGGCGCCGGGTCTGATTGTTTCGCATCGAACACCCGGAAAAAGCCGCTGGCGATCCGGGCGTTCGAGATCGAAAGTCCAAAATTCCTCAACGCGGCGGTGGCGATCACTTCCGCGGTGAATTTGCGTAAAGTGATAAAAACCTCAAGCTTTTTAATCTCGCGTGAGCTGGAAGGTAAAGTCCCTCTTGAGCTTCAGCGGCACTAGAGATCGCAATCAGATCGAAGAGGCTGCGGCGCCATTGCCAGGTATTCCGCATAGAGAAAGGTGCCATTCGTGATTCAAAAGAATTGGCAGGAACTCATCAAACCAAGCAAGCTTGATGTCACGCCGGGCGACGACTCCAAGCGGTTCGCGACGATCATCGCCGAACCTCTCGAACGCGGTTTTGGCCTGACGCTCGGCAATGCCTTGCGCCGAATCCTGTTGTCCTCACTTCAGGGCGCGGCGATCACCTCCGTCCATATTGACGGAGTCCTGCATGAATTCTCCTCAATTCCCGGCGTGCGTGAGGATGTGACGGACATCATCCTCAACATCAAGGATATCGCCATCAAAATGCAGGGCGAGGGCCCGAAGCGCATGGTCCTGAAGAAGCAAGGACCTGGCAAGGTGCTCGCTGGTGATATCGGCGCGGTCGGAGACGTGCAGATCCTGAACCCCAATCTGGTGATCTGCACCCTCGACGAAGGTGCCGAGATCCGCATGGAATTCACCGTCAATACCGGCAAGGGCTATGTCGCCGCCGACCGCAACCGCGCCGAGGACGCGCCGATTGGGCTCATTCCGGTCGATAGCCTCTATTCGCCGGTCAAGAAGGTCAGCTACAAGGTCGAGAATACGCGCGAAGGCCAAATTCTCGATTACGACAAGCTGACCCTGCAAATCGAGACCAACGGTTCCCTGACTCCAGAGGATGCTGTCGCCTTTTCCGCGCGCATTCTGCAAGATCAGTTGAATGTCTTCGTTAATTTCGAAGAGCCGCGCCGCGAGGAAGCAACCCCCTCGATCCCCGAGCTTGCTTTCAATCCGGCCTTGCTCAAGAAAGTCGACGAATTGGAGCTTTCGGTCCGCTCCGCCAATTGCCTCAAGAACGACAATATCGTCTATATCGGCGATCTGATCCAGAAAACCGAGGCGGAGATGCTCCGCACTCCGAACTTCGGCCGCAAGTCCTTGAACGAAATCAAGGAAGTGCTGGCGCAAATGGGCTTGCATCTCGGCATGGAAGTCACCGGTTGGCCGCCGGATAATATTGATGAACTGGCCAAGCGGTTCGAAGAACATTATTGAAAGCCTCGCATAAGCTCTGCGTGTTACTGATTGGACAACGCGGATAAGCAAAGACGGCCGACCCTTGGCACGGCGGCCGTATAATCAATGGAGAAGCCAAAATGTACCATGGTCACGCCAAACGCCGGTTCGGCCGCACGCATGAGCATCGCAAGGCGATGTTCGCCAATATGAGCCAAGCGCTCATCAAGCATGAGCAGATCGTCACCACGCTCCCCAAGGCCAAGGATCTGCGGCCGATCGTTGAAAAGCTCGTAACGCTCGGCAAGCGCGGCGATCTTCACGCGCGCCGGCAAGCCATTGCGCAGATCAAGGACGTTGCTCTCGTCGGCAAACTCTTTGAGGTTCTCGGACCGCGCTACAAGGATCGCCACGGCGGTTATCTTCGCGTGCTGAAGGCCGGCTTCCGTTATGGCGACAATGCTCCCATGGCGGTGATCGAGTTCGTCGATCGCGATGTCACGGCCAAGGGTAAGGATTCGGGTCCTGTCCTGAATGCGGCAGGCGAAGAGGAAGCCGCCTAAAATCTTGCCTGGAAAAGCAGCATCACTTTTCCGACAAGAATATCGACGAAATGACAAGATCCGGGGCATTGGCCTGAGGGACGGTGCTCCGTAAAAAGGAATGTGAATGGATCAAGGCTCAGATGGCCTTGATCCTCTTTCCAGATCATTCGACAAGGCAGTGGAACATTCCAAGCGGATGATCCAGTTGCTTCATGCCCAGAAAGGGTGCCGACGCCATGACCTCTTGCGGCCGTTCCCCTTTTTCTCCCCTTCGCCTCCTCGTTGCCCTCGGTCTGGCCACCGGTCTGCTCTGTGACTTTGGTCCTTCCGCCTCGGCCGAGACGCGAGAAATCCCGGTTTCTCATGATGACGTTCTGCTCTCCTTCGCCGGACCGGTGAAAAAGGCGCAGCCTGCCGTTGTCAACGTCTATGCCTCGCGAACAGAGCGGCAGCCGCGCAACGTTCTCCTCGACGATCCGGTTTTCCGGCGTTTCTTTGGCGACGGCAATGGCCGCCGGCCTGGCGGTCCCACGGCGCAATCCCTCGGATCCGGCGTGCTCGTTGATCCGTCAGGCCTTGTCGTCACCAATTTTCACGTCATCGAAGGCATGACCGACGTCAAGGTTGCCTTGACCGACAAGCGGGAATTCGAGGCAACGATCGTTTTACGGGATCAGCGCACTGATCTGGCCGTCTTGCGTCTGAAGGGGGGCGATGGGGCCTTCCCATCCATGGAAGTGGGTGATTCGGACACGCTCCAGGTCGGCGATCTCGTGCTCGCCATCGGCAATCCCTTCGGCGTCGGCCAGACCGTTACCCAAGGCATTGTGTCGGCGCTTGCGCGGACACAGGTGGGCATTTCCGATTATGGTTTCTTCATTCAGACGGATGCGGCGATCAATCCCGGTAATTCCGGCGGCGCCTTGATCGACATGAAGGCCCGCCTCGTCGGCATCAATTCCGCCATCTTCTCCCAGACCGGCAGTTCGATTGGGATCGGTTTCGCCATTCCGGTCAATATGGTGAAAGTGGTCGTCGCCGCCGCCAAAAGTGGCGGCCATCAGGTGCATCGGCCCTGGCTCGGCGCAAGCCTCCAGGGTGTTTCCCGCGAAATCGCTGATTCCCTTGGCCTTGATCGCCCTTCGGGTGCCCTCATCGTCGAGGTGGCGAGCCAGAGCCCTGCTGCGGAAGCGGGCCTCAAACGGGGTGATCTCATCACACGCATCGACGGGCAGACGCTGGAGGACCCGGAATCTTTCGGCTATCGTCTCGCGACGCGCCCACTTGGCGGCAAGGCCCAATTGACGGTCTTACGCAACGGCAAGCCGATCGACGCGACATTGAATCTTTCCGCCGCTCCGGAACAACCCCCGCGCGATCCGGTCAAACTCAACGGCCATTCGCCCCTCACCGGCTTGAGTGTCGTCAATCTTTCTCCCGCCGTCACTGAGGAATTCTCAATTCAGGGCGCATTCGAAGGCGTGGTGATCAATGACATTGACGAAAACTCTCCCGCGGCCAATGTCAATTTTCAACGTGGCGATGTGATCATCGCCGTCAACGGTGCCAAGATCACCTCGACTCATCAGCTTGAAAAAGCGATGAGCGAACAGCATTATTATTGGAAGGTAACGGTCGGTCGTGGCCATGATATTTTGACGACGGTGCTCGGCGGCTGAAAGCTCGAAAGCGCCGGCGAATTCATTGCTGTTCCATGAGGCGGATCGGCCGCGATGAGCGATCTTTTCAGTGCCGCCGGTCTTGAAAAGGATGTGCCGGGTCCGCTCGCCGATCGGCTACGTCCGCGCCGGCTCGACGAAGTGGCGGGCCAGGAGCATTTGCTCGGTCCCGAAGGCGCCCTGACGCGACTTGTCGCGGCTGGCAGCCTCGGCAGCCTGATCTTTTGGGGTCCACCCGGAACCGGCAAAACGACCGTCGCCCGCTTGCTCGCGAACGAGACGAAGCTCGCCTTCGTGCAGATCTCGGCGATTTTTTCCGGCGTCGCCGAACTCAAGAAAGTGTTTGAGGAAGCAAGGGCGCGGCGACGACTCGGCCAAGGCAGCCTGCTTTTCGTCGATGAGATCCATCGGTTCAATCGCGCGCAACAGGATAGTTTTTTGCCGGTCATGGAAGACGGCACGGTGACCTTGATCGGAGCCACGACGGAAAATCCCAGTTTCGAGCTCAATGCGGCGCTTCTTTCGCGCGCCCGTGTTCTCGTCTTCCACGCACTCTCAGAAGAGGCGATCGAAAAGCTCCTGGCCCGCGCCGAAGCCATTGAAGGTCGCCCCCTGCCCCTTGATGAAGAAGCGCGCATAACATTGAGACGCATGGCGGACGGCGATGGTCGTGCCGCCCTGACACTCGCGGAGGAAGTGTGGCGCGCTGCGCGCGAGGGGGAGATCTTTTCCCCCGCAACCCTGGTTCAAGTCGCGCAACGGCGTGCGCCCATCTACGATAAGGCGCAGGAAGGTCATTACAATCTGATCAGTGCCTTGCATAAAGCGGTGCGCGGCTCCGATCCCAATGCCGCGCTTTACTATCTTGCCCGGATGTTCGAAGGCGGCGAGGATCGGCTGTTTATCGCCCGACGCGTCGTGCGCATGGCCGTGGAAGATATCGGCCTTGCCGATCCGCAGGCCCTGCTCATCGCCAATGCCGCCAAAGACGCCTATGATTTTCTCGGTTCTCCAGAAGGCGAACTGGCGATCGCCGAAGCCGTGGTCTATGTGGCGACCGCGCCGAAATCGAATGCCGTCTATCGCGCCTTCAAACAAGCGACAGCACTCGCCAAGGAACATGGTTCCTTGATGCCGCCCAAAATCATTCTCAACGCGCCGACGAAACTCATGAAGAACGAAGGTTATGGTTCGGGATATCGCTATGATCACGACGAACCAGACGCTTTTTCAGGGCAGGATTATTGGCCGGAGATCTTGGGGCCACAAACGATCTATGAGCCGACATCGCGCGGTTTCGAGCGTGAGATTAACAAGCGTCTCGATTATTGGGCAAGGCTTCGGAAAGAGCGTAACGGCTGAAGCTTTTGCGCTTTGACTGTTAAGCAAGACTCTGGAACCCTTTTCCACACTTTGTCCCTAAAGATCGCTCTCCCGGCATAAGCGTCATACCAATGTTGATCGGCGGTCTATAGTATTTCGTGAAATCCACTCATCAGGAACTTCCCCATGACGTTTCAAACCGTTGAAACGCGGCTTCTTGTCATCGGCTATGAGACCGGTGGTCCGGTCACTGGTCTTCCTGTCATCCTGCTGCATGGCTGGCCTGACGATATTCGGACCTGGGACAGTGTTGTTCCCGCTCTGCATGAAGCGGGATTTCGAACTTTTCGGCCCTATCTGCGTGGTTTCGGCCCGACCCGCTTTCAAAATTCGGCAGCTTTTCGAAGCGGCCAGCTTGCCGCTCTTGCCCAGGATCTTCTCGATTTCGCCGATGCCCTTGGTCTGACCCGTTTCCTTGTCATCGGCCATGATTGGGGCGCACGCGCGGCCTATATTGCCTCTGCTCTCAAGCCCGAGCGCATCATCGCTTGCACGGCGCTCTCCGTAGGCTGGGGCACCAATACGCCTGCTCAGGCACTCTCCCTCAAACAGGCTCAGAATTATTGGTATCATTGGCTGATGGCGCTTGACCGGGGTGCCGCACTCGTTCGCGATGAACGATACCGCTTTACCCACTATATTTGGGAGATCTGGACACCTGACGTGCCCGTGGACGAAGAAGCCTTCAAGACGACCGCGGCCTCTTTCGACAATCCAGATTGGGCGGACATTACCCTGCATTCCTATCGAGTGCGCTGGGATCTCGCACCGAAAGATTCCGACTATGCCGATTTAGAGAAGCCCCTCGCAAATCCTCCGCTGATCAAGGTTCCCACGCTAACTTTGCATGGCGGCGCTGATCCTTGCAATGATCCGACGACTTCTGCCGGCAAGGAGGCCCTTTTCAGCGGGTTCTATGAGCGCGTCATTTTGGAGGGGTTAGGCCATTTCCCGCAACGGGAGGCTCCGGCAAAGGTCAATGCTCACCTCATCCCGTTCCTCAAAGCGCATGGCACCGCCTGAGACCATCGCTTATAAAGATGTCCTCGGGACAGAAAAACCAAGGCTCGCACTCCGCGACCCTTGGAAAAACAAAATCGTTGGATCATCATGAAGGCGATGATCCAACGAATGATGCGAACACGTGGCCTTTCACGCGTGAGCCGTGTTCAAGACGCCGTTGTGGAAGGATCGCTCCGCAAGGCCGGTTTCCCCGCCAGTGTACGTCCTTCATCCCCGACCTTGTCCCAGCGCGTTCCGAACCAAGTGTCGCAAATGCCGGGGCTGCCGAAACCATCGCTGAAACTGACCGAACCACGGCGATGATGTTCGGCGTGCGCCTTGCTGGTGATCAAGGTCGCGACCACAGCGGCGACGCCCGGCAGGGTCCGGCCCAGCCAGCTTTTGGGCAAAGGCGCTGCAAAATCATACCCGGAATGTTCATAAAGCCCACCGAAAGCGCCGAGGCTCGCGACGAGACAATGGAACAAAATGTCACTGCCGCCGCCACCAATGAGTGCCAGGGGCACGAGATACGGCAGGACAATTTCGAGGAGAAAATCGGCACCGCTCATAAAGCAGGCGCTGATGCTTTTGCTGGCGCCCGTCGAATGGTGCAGGCTATGGCCGAGCGGCTTCATCAGGCTGGGGCGGTGCAATACGACGCGATGGGCAATATATTGCACGATATCATGCCCGATGCCGATCAGGATGATATTGGTGATGAAACGCAATGGGCTTAAATGCGGCTCACCGACAAAGGCGAGGCCGGCCCATTCTGCTGCCATCATCGCCGGCAGCAGAATGAACACCTGATTGGCGAGGACCCGCGGCAGCAATTGCGCATAGCTCAGGCGATCGACGTCACGCACCTTGCAGGAGCGCAGAAGCTTTCGCCGATCGCACCATTCAAACGCGAAGCCGATGCCGTGATAAGCGATCATCTGCGCGGTCCAGGTCACGAAGGACAAGGGCAGGTACCAGGGCAGAACGCCATTTGTTGCAAAAGCTGACATTGCCTGCAATCAATCCTCTCCCATGAAACGTTCCGTTTCAGCGATTTCCCGGCTTTATAAAACAAGGTCGGAATGAAGGCTGTTCAATTCCCTGTCGCGAAAAACACAAGTTGAGCCGGCCAAGATTTTTGAAATTTCTGCCGCGACAAAGAATCAAATTTCCGTCACGTCTCCCGGCTCCACGTTTGTAAAAAATCGTCTATAAGCAGGCACAATAGAATTGAAAGGCACCGTTGAAACAAGCGCCTTTGTGTCACAGCCTGAAAGGACACCCGAATTTCATGACCGAACCATCGTTCGAGAGCCAGAGCATCGCGCGCGAAACAGCCAAAATGCTGCTTGAGGTCAAGGCCATTTTGTTCAATGCCGAGACGCCCTTCATTTTCGCCTCCGGCTGGGCCAGCCCTGTCTATACCGATATGCGCAAGCTGATCTCCTACCCCCGCCTGCGTCGCAAGATCATCGATTTCGCGGCGACCACAATCGAACAGGAAATCGGTTACGAAAGCCTTGACGTGATCGCTGGCGGTGAGACAGCGGGCATTCCCTATGCCGCCTGGCTCGCTGACCGCTTGATGCTGCCCATGCAATATATCCGCAAGAAGCCGAAAGGATACGGCCGCAACGCGCAGATCGAGGGCAATCTTCACGATGGCGGCCGCGCGCTCCTCGTCGAAGATCTCGCGACGGACGGACGCAGCAAAGTCAATTTCTGTAATGCCTTGCGCGAAGCCGGACAGCGCTGTGATCATGCGTTTGTTTTTTTCTATTATGATATTTTTCCCCATACTCAGACCGTCATGGCCGATCTCGGTCTTACCCTGCATTATCTCGTGACCTGGTGGGACGTGCTGAAGGTCGCCCGCGAGACTGCGCTGATCGATCCAGCGACCCTCGACAAGGTCGAGGAATTTCTGAAATCCCCGGCGCAATGGTCGGCAGCGCATGGTGGTATTGCCGAATTCAAGCCTGCCAGTTGAACCCCGTCGTTTGCGTCCCAGCCATCTATGCATCCCTCCACTCTCGCCGATTTTCTCGACAGCGAAGCTGGCGCCGCACTGCGGGCCAGTTTCCACGAGCGAGCGCTGGCCAATGGCGCTTTGTTTCGGCAAGAAGAGGACGCAGATCAAATTGTTCTGGTGAAACAGGGACGCCTGCGTGTCTATCTCGCTGATCCCGAGCGCGAACTGACATTGGTCTATTTGAATGAAGGCGACGTCTTCAGCACACATACGCGAGCACACCTTCAGGCGGTACGGCCGAGTCTGTTGCTTTTAGCCCCCCGCAAGATCATCGAGCGTGAACTTGGCCACTATCCGGCCCTTCAGGCCGCCGTGATCCGTGTCTTGGCCACTGTCCTCAACCAAACCATGACCCTTCTTGAAGACCTGACCTTCCATCAGGTGCGTGGACGCATCGCGCGCTATCTTTTGCGCTGCGCCAAGACACAAAAGGCGCCTATCGAGCCGGGCAGCCTCATTCGTCTCGATCTCAATGTCGAGGAACTTGCCGCCCTTCTCGGCACGACACGACAAACGGCCTCGACCGAACTCAACGCCATGATCCATGCGGGCGCCATCGCCAGACAGGGGCGCAAACATTTCAAGCTCTGCCTTCCGGAGCGCCTCCTGAACTGGGCCAGCGAGGAACCAACGTCAGCCATCTGACAGACGGTTAAAAAGCGCAGGACTAAACCTGTCATTCGCAACCAGGGAGTTGACAATGACAGCGCAAGTCGATCGCTATGTTAGTTTCAAGGGAATTGATTGGGTCGGGAGATCTCGAGAGATTTTTGCCCGACTGCAATCCCATATTGACCAGGCCAATAGCCCCTTCTGGCCCTATTTCACGCGCCAAAGAAAACTCGCCCATAGCCAGGGGCTGGATGATCTGCGCGTGTTGCACAATTATCTGCCAACGCTTCGCGAATTGCTCGAGAATATGGGGGATTTAAAGACCCTGGGCATGCTCGAGGAATTGGAACAGATTTGCATGTAGGATCAAGACTAGAACGCTATCCGAATAGATTCTGTTCTTAATCGAACCTTCTGTATGATGAAGGGATTAAGCATAACCTTTGGTTGGAAATCGAGGCGGGATTTCACCAACGCCTGGCCGTGTTAACGGCAAGCATCGAATTATCGCGACACCTCGCCAATCAAAGGGAGCAATCCTCTACACCGTATTCGCCGCCTTTTCAAAACCATCGTAACCACTGACCAAACGACAAACGCCCTAAAACACTATGATTGCGATAATAATCCAGAACTAAGTCCTCCGGCAACGATTTGGTCAACCATTCATAATATTTATCCCGACGAAAGGTGCCACCAACGAATTTACGAACAGAGTTCATCGAGCGATAAAACTCATGCTTGTATGTGACATTCTCTACATCCTGAAACATATTTCCCACTAAGTTAAGGACCTCTGTCCTGGAGTCATCATCGAACGAATTGTTCCGCATTCTCCAAATCAAATGATAAATAAATTTGAATGCGCAATCTCCCAAATAATTTTCAAGCCCACGACGCAAAGCAATTGATTTAAAATTGCGCCAAAGATCTCCGTAGCGCCGAACCATTTCCGGTGTCCATCGCGCATTGGAAATACTGCAGTCACGGTATCGATAAGTCACGACAATATCTTTTACATAGAGAACATTGTCAGCGAGAAAATAAAGGAAAGGTGTATGAACAAGATCTTCATGTTCGCCAGATGGGAAGTCTAGCATCAGGTTTTCATAAAAGGTTCGTTCGATCAGAGCTCCCCAGGCTCTTGGTGGCAAATAATAGGCATTCGGTAATCGCACACCTGCGAGAAACGCTTCGACGCCATGCACCACGCCGCCTGATTTATTTAAGCCGCCTCTATCATCAATATGATCGACGGGCTGAATCTTGCCATTGGCCATCAACCGGACGCATCCACCAACGACGACCGGGCAGTTGCTATGGCTTTGTGCTGCAGAGACAAGTTTACCAATTGCTTGAGAGGAATGCAGAAGATCATCCGAATCCAGGAAAAAAACATAAAAGCCTGTCGCATGATGGACCCCCGTATTTCTCGCCGGACCGAGGCCTTCGTTTTTCTCATGGGTCAGAACACGGATCCTTGAATCCTTTGCCGCAAAACGTTGGGCAATCCCACGGGAGCCATCGGGAGAAGCGTCATCAACCAAAATAATTTCGATGTTTTTATAATCTTGGCGAATGATGCTTTCGATACACTCCCCCAGATAGTCCTCAACCTTGTAGAAAGGCACAATAACAGACACTTTGGGATCAGGTTCCCGGACGCGTTCCAGCATATATGATTTTGGCTTAAGCCAAAGCATCAGGCCATGTGTTTGCAAATCCCAATACGAATATTTTTTTCTGGCGGCAGTAAAATATTCATTGGGATGAGCACTTGGAATACGCTCTGCATCCACGATAAATTTTGTCTGAAATGTCTTGATGATTTCACTGGCCGATTTGAAGTTCGAGCAGCATCCGATCATCGTCCCATCGACATTATAGACAAAATTGATAATTCTCCGTGCATGAGACTCCGATACATTTTCTTTTGTCAGAAATTCAGTGAGACTATCCGGCGTCAAAACAAGATGCGCCCAATGAGGTATCGGATTTTTGTCTTTTTCGACAAAGCTGAAAAGGGGTCCGTTTGTCCGATTTTCAATCTCAGGCGTAAGCTCGGAATCATAATCTCCTTCTTCCTTCAGCACCCATACATGATGGCCATGAGATCCTGCCCATAAGGGACAACCCTGCAAATAGGCGACGCCGTCTGGCCGAAGGAGATCATCGATCTTGGCGACACATTTTTCCAAATCCGGAATATGTTCTAAAATGGCCACGCCGTAGACAATATCAAAACACTTTTTGTCAAATCCGATGTCCCCAACATCCCCTGCAAAAAACTCAACGTTTTTCGGCAGAGGCTCATCGGAAATACAATCTGTGATATTGTCGTCGCTACATAATCTGCACCGTTGGCGGCGAACAAACGGGCTGTAACAAGATTGTAGTCACAACCAATCTCAAGAACTCTTTTACCCCGTAAATCGATACGATTGAAAAATTTGCGAAACTCATCGATCTGATAACTCGTGGCGTGTCGAGCTACATAATCTGGTATAATTATTTCCTGCACCGATTTCTGTTCGCTCATATCCAGACGCCTGTCTTCGATCTGAAGAGTGGACCAAGTAAAATGCCTCGCACCTTATGGTTGCACATATAACGAGTATATTAAACCTTCAGGGCTCAACAAAAAATCTTTCAAACTGTTCGAGAGAAACGTGGTCTTTCGAACCAATGCCCAAGAAAAGCTTCTTTTTCAAGAATAGGGCGTAAGTGTCATTTTATTGCGGCATCACGCCAAAAAATTGGCACCGGGCTAAACTTGACGCGATTATAATAAATTAAAGTAATAGGCCTTCAGCAAGCCTATTAATCGGCTCACGATAATTGTTTCTGCCTTACCTGATCGCCATTTTTCAGCGTTCCAGCTTCCAGCACCCATTCGGCCACGCGCCTTGCCTGAAGAGCCAGTTCTGGCGCGCCCGTGACCTCGCCTAGGCAGCCGCGCGCTGCGGGACCGATGACGAAAAGCCCCGTCACACTTTTGCCTTCGCATGAGACAGGGTGACTTCTCGAATCGAGATCGAGACCGATCCGCAGGGAATCGCTTCGCACCAGCCTCTGTTCAGCAAGCGAAGCAAAGATAGGATCATCGCGCGTGATATGCGCGCCCGAGGCGCCAGTGCAATTAACGACGCGCTCGAAGACATGAGTTTTGGCGCGTTCCGCCGGCAAACCGCGCGGTTTGATGTCCACTTCGATACTTTTAGCATGAGGTCTGGCCCCAACGATCGATCCCGCCTCGATCGTCAGGTGTCTGCTGTTGCAGACTGCCTTGACCAGGGAATCAATCTGCGGTGCCGCCTGAAAACGATGGACATCCCAATAGGGCTTGAGGTGGCGCAGAAACCGCCGCCGTTCCGCCTGCGGCCAAGCGGCCCAGATGTCCATATTCTGCTGCCGGATCCTTTCGAGGACATCGGACCAGGGCCGGCTCTCGCCTCGCGCTTTACGGATTTCGGAGCGCATGGCCTTCAGGCTCTGCGAAACCCTGGCAAAATGCGAGAAATCACAGTCCCCGAAGGCTTCAACGGTTGACGCACGCGGACGCGGGATGAGACCGCGCCGTGAAAGGGCCATCATTTGTCCCCCACAGCCTTGTGTGCGCAATGAGGCAACCATATCACCCATTGTGAGACCGGTGCCGACCAGAAGAACACGATCATCCGCTTGAACGTCGGCGACGGCTCCCGGCCGCCAGGGATCAGCGATGAAACGATCCGAACCCGCCAGAACCTCCAAACCGCGCGGCAGATTGGGCGGCGGGTGGCCAGTCGCAAGCACGACGAGATCCGCCTCGAGAGACGATCCATCGGCCAATCGCACACGATAGCGGTCTTCGAACGCGGCGACCGCCTCGGCACGCTGACGCACATGTTCAAAAGCGATTTGAGGCGACGAGGCGGTCAGTTCCATCAGCCTCGTATGCATATAGTGCCCAAAAACGGCGCGGGCGGGATAGAGGCTCCCATCCTGCCAGACCATTGCGGGATCTTCAGCGACTGCCCCCGTTTCGCGCGTCCAGCGATCGAAATCATCCGATCCATCGCCGCTCCAATTCATCCGCGTCGCGGCGACATTGATGCGATGGTTCGGGTCTCGCGCCGAATAGGCGATGCCAGCGCCCAGCGTGAGACGCGGTTCTATCAACCGCAATCGAAAGGTTCCTGGCTGCACGCCTTGTTGCGCCGCCAAGTCAAGGAGATGGAGAGTGAAGGAAGCGGCAGAGAAACCGCCTCCAATCACGATAATATCCAATAGAGCCATCCCGCGGCTGTCTCCCTCGCGAGGCTTGCATGCCGCGAGGGACCCTATGTCAGCGAGGGGCTTTCTTCAAGGGGAACAAGCCTCCAATCAGGCCCATACCCATAGCAGATATACAGACATCAGGACGCGCTGACGCGGCGATCCTGCGGAGCAAATGTATTGCCGACCATTTCTCCAAACGGGCCGCGATGGGCGCTTGCCGCATGCGGCGCATGCGTACCGGCCGAAAGCGGCAGGCGTGGCAGCACGAGTTCGGCGAAGCGATAAGCCTCCTCAAGATGCGGGTAGCCTGAGAGAATGAATGTATCAACGCCAGCGCGCATGTATTCACGCATACGCTCAGCAACCGTATCAGGATCACCGACAAGAGCCGTGCCCGCACCGCCACGCACCAAGCCTACTCCGGCCCAAAGATTAGGGCTAATTTCCAGCTTGCTGCGCTCACCGCCATGGAGAACCGTCATGCGTTGCTGACCAACGGAATCCATCCGCGCGAAAGCCTTCTGCGCTTCGGCGATGGTCTTCTCATCGACATATTTGATGAGATCATTGGCGGCGTCCCAGGCCTCCGACGCTGTCTCGCGGACGATGACATGCAATCTGATCCCGAAGCTGATTTTACGGCCGTAAGCCTTGGCGCGCTCCCGCATACCAGCGATCTTGCTCGCGACCTGCGCCGGAGGCTCACCCCAGGTCAGATATTTCTGGACAGTACGCGCGGCAATATCCTGGCCGATTTCGGAGGAGCCACCGAAATAGAGCGGCGGTGCCGGCTGCTGATGCGGCGGATACAACAGCTTGCCCTTTTCGATCTGAATATATTTGCCGTTGAAATCGACTTCTTCGCCCGCGAGTAAACGCGAATAAACCTGCAAAAACTCGTCGGTTTCGGCGTAGCGCTCATCGTGGCTCAGAAAAACCCCATCGCCCTTGTTTTCGAGCGGATCACCACCCGTAACGACATTGATGAGCAACCGGCCTTCCGACAGGCGATCGAGCGTCGCGGTCATGCGGGCGGCCACTGCTGGGCTCTGGAGACCTGGCCGCACGGCGACGAGAAAACGCAGCCGGCGCGTACGCGGCGCGAGCGCCGAGGCGACAATCCACGAATCCTCGCACGAGCGGCCCGTTGGCAGCAGAACGCCAAAATAGCCGAGCTCATCCGCCGCCTCGGCGATCTGTGACAGATACCGCAAGGTGACATCGCGCGCACCGAGAGAGGTGCCAAGATAACGTCCATCGCCATGGGTTGGCAGAAACCACAGGACATTAGCGGATTCGGCGGCAATATCATTCATAGGTTTATCCTTCGGAAGTGTTTATTCGGCAGCCGCTGTAGCAAAAGCCGTCGGGCGGACCAGCGCGGCCGGATGCGGGGTTGAAAGCCTCGCCCGGTTCGCGCCGAAAAGTTTCTCGCGCAGGGTGCCTTGCGCATAATCCTGCTTGTAACGACCGCGCGCCTGCAATTCGGGCACGAGCAGATCGACAACATCGACAAAGGTTTCTGGTGTTACCGCGAAAGCGAGATTGAATCCATCGACATCGGTTTCGGCGACGAAGGCTTCGAGCCCGTCGGCAACTTGCGCCGGTGATCCAACGAGAACGGGACCAATGCCGCCGATCGCCACATGTTCGGCGACCTCGCGCACAGTCCAGATACGATCGGGATCGGCGCGCGTGATATTGTCCATGGCGCTGCGCCCGGCATCATTTGTCACATGGCGCACTTTTTCGTCGAGGCCGAGGGTTGAGAAATCGACGCCTGTCCAGCCGGACATGAGCGTAAGCGCGCCCTCATGGCTGACATAGCTGCGATAGTCCTCATATTTCGCCCGCGCCAGAGTCTCTGTCTCACCGAGCACGACCGTCATCAAGGCAAAAATCTTCAACGCATCAGGCCCACGACCATAGGCGGTCGCGAGACGGCGCAGATCGGCAACACGTGGCGCGATCACCTTCGCCGAAGGACCGGAGACAAAGACACATTCGGCATGACGCGCGGCAAATTCGCGCCCCTTGGGCGAAGTGCCCGCTTGATAGAGCACTGGCGTGCGCTGCGGCGAAGGCTCGCTCAGATGAATGGCATCAAGGGAATAATGCGGCCCGCGATGGGTGATACGATGGACCTTGGAGGGGTCGGCGTAAATCCCTCGTGTGCGATCGCGCAGGACCGCATCATCCTCCCAGCTTCCTTCCCAGAGCTTGTAGAGAAGCTCCATGTAATCTTCCGCTTTGTCGTAGCGGGAATCATGCGCCGTCTGCCGCTCATTGCCCGCGGCTCGCGCCGCGCTGTCGAGATAGCCTGTCACAACGTTCCAGCCGGCGCGGCCGTTCGTCAAATGGTCGAGCGTCGTCATGCGCCGCGCGAAAGGATAAGGCGGCTCAAACGAAATATTGGAGGTAA
This sequence comes from Beijerinckia indica subsp. indica ATCC 9039, assembly GCF_000019845.1. Taxonomy (NCBI): domain Bacteria; kingdom Pseudomonadati; phylum Pseudomonadota; class Alphaproteobacteria; order Hyphomicrobiales; family Beijerinckiaceae; genus Beijerinckia; species Beijerinckia indica. The sequence continues at coordinate 2,345,331 of NC_010581.1, forward strand.
CGCCAAAGCCCAGATGATGCGTCGCCTGCGCCATGGCCGGGACCAGGAGCATGGGATCATTCACGGGGACCTGAATGGCGCCGGACAGCGCCGCATCGGGACTTTGGCCATAGACATCATAGACACCGAGCACATCGGCGAGAAACAGACCATCGAACTTCCCGCGTTCAAGCGTCCGCGCCAGTTCAATCCAATAATCGAGCTTTGTATAATCCGTCGAACGATCACGCGGATGACGCCAGAGACCGGGCGATTGGTGCACCACGCAATTCATCGAAAAAGCGTTGAGGCGGATTTCCTTGCTCATTCCAGCCTCCCTCAGAAATTGCCACGGCGCGGGGGCTTGACCCCATTCAGCCAATAATTGCCAAGAGAGAAATATTTCCAGCGCACCGGATCGTGCAATGTATGCGTGCGGGCGTCGCGCCAATAGCGATCAAGATCGAGGGAGGCCAAAGCGCTGCGCGAACCGCCGAGCTCGAACAATTTACTGGTCACGAGGAGCGAGACATCATTGGTGGCAACACGGGCTTCCGCCACAGCGATCGAAGCGGGTTCGGAATAGGTTTCCGGCTCAACCCGAGCCTTGTCAATGATTTTCCCGGCGCGACGCACCAAGGCTTCCGCCGCAGCGATACGAACACGCAAATCGCCGATGGCGGCAATCGTATAAGGATCTTCGTAGGCGTGCTCCTGGCCGCTATCGACCCAGGGCCGTGCCTTGGTCCGTACGAAATCGACCGTCGCCGCAAAGGCGCCGCGCGCAATACCAAGATCGATCGCGGCATGAATGATCTGCGCGAAGGCGCCCATCTGCGTCGGCTGCTCGAAGGCCAGATAATGCGGGATTATGGCGAAAGCGGAGACGCGGACATTGTCGAAAATCACCGTGCCGCTGCCGGTGGTGCGCTGGCCCATGCCCGACCAATCGTCGATCACGGTCAGGCCCTGTGTATCCCTGGGTACGAAAACAAGAACACGCTTGTTTTGATCATTCTGCGCCGCCGCGACGATCCAATGACCAAACAGCGATCCAGAACAATAGAACTTCCTGCCATTCAAGACATAATCATCACCATCGGGCAGAACAGTCGTCGTCTGGTCGGTGGCATATTTTCCACCCGCTTCCGCCAAAGCATTGGCGAAACGATCCCCCAAAAGAGCACGTTCGAAATAGAAGCGCCGCTGCGCATCCGTCCCGTTGAGCCGAACCGCCTCCACGAGATAAAAATGATTTTGCGGAATCTGCCCAAGGCTCCCATCGGCGGAGGCCAGGATCGCCGTCACTTCCGCAACCGTCAGCGCCGAGACATCGGCGCCACCATAGTCCTTGGGAACAGTCATGCCACCAAGGCCCGTTTGCGAGAATTGCTCGATCTCGGGATAAGGCAAACGGCGATTGCGATCGCGCTCGACGGCGGCCTGATTGAAGATTTCGGCAAGATTCGCGGCAGCAGCAACTGCCTGCGCGTCGCTGGACACTCTAGGGGGTGTCACAGACAAAGCTTGGATTTTCTGCGGCGCATTCATGCATGAATTCCTTTCGCCGGATATCCTTCACGAGATTGAACAATCATGAGGACATTACAACCATGAATGGCGTGGCGGCTTGATGCCGTTGAGATAGTAATTGCCGATAGCATGGAATTTCCACCGCACCGGATCATGTAATGTATGCGTACGCGCATCACGCCACAGGCGATCGAAATTGTATGTGGAGAGAACCGAACGGCTGCCACCAAGTTCGAAAAGTTTCTCGCCGGCCAGAAGCGAGATTTCAGTGGTCAGCACCTTGGCCTCGGCGATGGCGATCGAGGCTTCCGCGACCGTTTCCGCCGTCTCCTCGAGCAGACCGGCATCGATCACCTCGCCACCGCGCTCCAACACGGCCTCCGCCGCATGCAGACGGATCTGGAGATCGGCGATCGCCTGAATGGAATAGACATCATCGCTGGCGCGATCCTGCCCGCTATCGACCCAGGGCCTTGCGGATTGCCGCACGAAAGTCACTGTTTCCTCGAAGGCGCGCCGAGCGATCCCGGCATCAATAGCGGCCTGAATGATTTGCGCCACCGCTCCATGTACCGATACCTGATCGAATGCGAGATGGGATGGCACGATCTGGCTCTCTGTCACGTCGACATCCGCCAAAATGACCGTGCCGCTGGCGGTCGTGCGTTGGCCCACGCCGTTCCAATCATCAATCACACTGAGGCCCGGCGCATCGCGCGGCACCATGACCATATGGCCTTTGCCAGCCTCATCAATGGCAAGGACCGGGACGATATGCGCGAAAAGGGCACCGGTGCAGTAGAATTTCTGGCCCGTGACGATGAAGCGATCGCCCTTCCTGATCAGGCGCGTCTTCATATCAAAAATCGTTTTGCCGCTCTTTTCCGAAAGAGCATTGCCAAAGCGCACACCCTCGAGCGCTGCCTGATAGTAACGACTCTTACGGGCTTCGACCGGATCGAAGCGCAAAATATCGACCAGGCTGACATGATTTTGCGCGATCTGCGCGATTGAGGCATCGGCGGCGGCCAGTATGGCAAACACCTTGGCGACGGTGACATAAGAGACCGCCGCCCCGCCATAGGCACGCGGCACAGTCATGCCCCACAGACCACTTTGCGAGAATCGATCGAGCTCGGCGAAAGGCAGACGCCGCTCGCGATCGCGCTCCGCCGCTCCCTTGGCGAAATCCTCAGCCAGGGCATGGGCGATGGCAATAGCTTCCGCATCATCACGCAGGATATGAGCCGGCTCAGGAATCTTGGCCCGTGCCGGAAAGGCGTCCTGCACTGTTTCAGGCCCAGCTGATCGAATCGTCATTCTCACCTGCTTTCAACAATTGGCAATCCAGACGCCAGCAAAGCCGAAGCCCGGCCGCGCTGATCAAAGAATGGATCAGCTCCGGTCGTTTCTGCCGCGGCTCCTGCCGGGTTCATTTTCGAGCCCGACATCCCTCTTGAAAGATCCGCGCAAAGAACACTTGCGCTCCCGCTCTTTCGACCACTATAACCATATAGTTCATAGATATTATCTACTTTAACCCGGCTTGTCGAGCGCTCCCGGGAGAGAAAGTGTCGGCTTCTCCCCCCGGACGATCGAGGCCATCCCCCGCTGGCAGGACCATTCAGATGAGCGAACCGAGACTTATGGATACGATCGACAAGCGTATCTTGCGCTTGGTCCAGAAGGATGCTTCGCTTTCAATCAGCGAGATCGCCACACAGGTCGGTTTGTCGCAGACACCTTGCTGGAAGCGGCTCCAGAAGCTCGAATCATCGGGTGTCATCAAGCGGCGGATCGCTTTGCTCGATCCGGTGAAGCTCGGATTGCAGATGACGGTCTTCGTGTCGATCGAGGTCGGTGATCATTCCGAACAAGGTCTTGACCATTTCGCCGAAGAAGTGGCGCAAATGGAAGAAGTCATGGATTTCTACCGCATGGCCGGTGATATCGATTATCTTCTGCGCGTCGTCGTGCCGGATACCGCTGCCTTCGATGCTTTCTACAAACGCCTGATCGGGCTTGTTTCCTTGAAGAAAGTCACGTCGCGCATCGCTCTTGAAGGCATCAAAACGGAAACCGCCTTGCCGATTTCGGCGAGTTAAGCGGCTCTGCAAGACCTCGAACGAAAGAGAAAGGCGAGTGGAGGACCTTTTGAGCCGCAGCTATTGCCTTTCCTCCGCTTTGCCTCGCCTGTCAGTGGAAAATGTCACTTGCGCTATCAAGTGCCAGGTTACGGAAAACACCCGCAGCGTGGCTCTTGAAACAGTCATGCTTATGCCATGGCTGTCATCACGATTTGATATGATATCCGCCCCTTGGGCGTTATGAACTGTATACGCTCTATGCTTGAGACTATTATGGATCTAATATTCTCTGGCCGCTCCACAAAAGATTAAGCGTATGCGTCATAATAAGGGGAGGAAAAAATGTTTTCACGTCTTGTTATCGTGTTCGCCTTATCGGCAATCTCCGGTTCCGCCTTGGCTCAGGAACAAATGGCGGAACTCAAAAAACTGCGCGCCGTTTGCGGTCCAGAAATCCGTCAGCTCTGTCAAGGCGTCCAACCAGGCGGTGGCAGAATCAAGGAATGTTTGAAGAAAAATTCCGATAGCCTGACCGTCGGCTGCGCTAAGGAAATCCTTAGAGTCAAAAAACAAATGAAAAAGTAAATCTTGAGAAAATGTATGTATTATATAGTCATTTCGCATGAATGGGTATGAAGCTAATCACCAATCGGCTTCATACCCGAGAAGTCCCAGGATCTCATGGCGGCGAGCAACCAGTTCCGGATCATCACGATGACGGGGATAGGGTTTGTCCACTCTGATATCGGCCTTGATCCGGGCCGGACGATCACTGAAAACGATCACGCGCGTCGCCATCAGCAGGGCTTCCTCGATATCATGCGTGACAAGGAGCGCCGTAAACCCGGCCTGCCGCCAAAGCCGTACGATCTCACCCTGCATCGAGAGTCTGGTCAAGGCATCGAGTTTACCGAGTGGTTCATCGAGAAGCAGCAAGCTCGGATCATTGACAAGCGCGCGGGCCAGCGAGACGCGCTGTGCCATGCCGCCGGATAATTGATGTGGATAGGCATTGGCGAAATTTTGCAGGCCCACCAGACGCAAGACATCCGTCACACGCTCACGGTTCTGGCGCAACAGGCCTCGCGCCTCGAGGCCGAGCGCGATATTGTCATAGACCTTGCGCCAGGGAAACAGGGTCGGGTCCTGAAAGACCAGAATGCGCGAGGGATCCGGACCGAGGATCGGTCCCTTTCCCGTTTCGATGCTGCCCGTGAGCGGTTGTTCCAAGCCGGCGACGAGGCGCAGAAGCGTCGATTTTCCGCAACCGCTCGGCCCAAGCAAGGCGATGAATTCTCCCGCCTCGACCGTGAAGTCCACATGGTCGAGCACACGGAGATTTTCACCGCGCAAGGTGAAACCATGACTGACGTCACGCACAGTCAGCGCCAGCCCTTTGGGTCCAACAGATTCAACAGGCGCCGTATTGGTGCGCCGAGCGACTGCATCGATGATAGTCGCATCTTCCAATACAGTGTCTACCATTGCAATGAGCTCTTCTGATAGGACAGCACACGGTCACGCAATTTGAACAGCAAGGTCACGAGGCTCGAACACATTAAAGCCATGACGAGCAGACAGGCATACATATTGGCATAAGCGGCCCAGCCTTGCGCCCATTGCATATAAAAGCCGAGCCCCGCCTTGACGCCCATCATTTCGGCGGTCACCAGCACGACGAAGGAAGCGCCAAGCCCCATGAACAGACCGATGAAAACATGGGGCAAAGCCGCCGGAATCGCCACCTTGACGATCAGGAACCAACGGCTAGCCCCCATGGTCCGGGCAACATCATAATATGTGGGATCGACACCGCGCACTCCCGACCACGTCAGGATTGTCACCGGAAAACCGACCGCGAGCGCGATGAGAAAAATGCTCGCCGAATGGCTTGAGGGAAAGACGTAGAAGGCGATGGGCAACCAGGCGACGGGCGGCAGAGGGCCGATGAGACGCAGCACGGGATGAAACCAATAGCCGACCGCTTTCCAGCAGCCGAGCCCGACCCCGAGTGCGAAACCCGTGAGAGCACCAAAGAAAATGCCGAAGCTCAGCAATTCCAGCGAGGCCAGAACGCTTTCCAGCAATTTGCCGCCCTCATCGAGAAAAACCTCGAGCAGGGCTTGCGGTGGCGGAAAAAAGGGCATGGGCAGAACGCCACTCTTGGCGGTGAGCCATTCCCATGCCGCGAAAAACAATCCGAGGACAAGGCTCCACGGCAGAAACCGATCAGCGCCCGAAACAACGCGCGGTGAAAAGATAAAGAGGAGGCCCAACAACAAAAGAGCCCCACCGATGACGCCACTCCCGAGGGCAAATTCCGTCGCGCGGCCCCAATCGCCAACATCCGGCAGAGCCCAGGTCAAAAACGCCGCAAGTCCCCAGGCCGTGGCTGCAACCAAGGCCAGCAAAGCTTGTCTAAGCCCTTTCGCTGTACCCGCCTGCGCCGCAACGGACAGTGGGATTGTGCCAGTCTCGATACCCGCACCTGATTCCGTCTCGCGCGGGGAGGTTAAAGCCGACATGAGCCCTCTCCCTCAGGCTGACACATCAGCGACGATCCGATCGGCATAGCGAGCCGGATCGGTTCCAGGTTTCAACACCTGGATGAGTTTCAAGTCCTGCGCGTAGAAGGCCAATTCACGCTTGAGAGCCTCGCCAACAGGATGCGCGTGATGTGTGTGATAACGAGCAAGCGCCGCCAATTCCGCGACACTGATCGAAGTGACATAAGGCGCAAGCGTCGCCACGGATTCCTCAGGATGTTGGGCGGTGAATTCCGAAGCCTCCTGAAGCGCCCTGACGATACCGGCGGCGGCCTTGCGGTCCTCCCGCACCAGCCTGCCCCCCACGCCGACGATGCAGCAGGTCAGATGGGCATAGTCACCCTCGATATTCGAGGCCAATTCGACAAAGGTGCCATCCTTCAGAAAGGAATACACAAAAGGATCGCCATCGGCGCAGGCTTGCGCCTCACCCTTTTCCACCGCCGCCCGCAGCAAAGGCTGCGGATAGATTCGATAATCGATATCGCGTTCGGGATCGATCCCGGCTTTTCTTAAACTGGATCGCGAAGAAATTCTTGGCCGGGGAATTCATATCGCTCACGGCGATCGTCTTGCCCTTGAGACCTTTCAGATCAGACACACCCAAGGATTTAGGGGCGATCAATCGCATACAGCCACCATGAAGACCCGAGACGATCTTGACATCAAATCCTTGTTCCAGGGGCTTCAGCCAGCGCAAGGCCATGCCAACCGCCGCATCGGCTTTGCCGGTGGCAAGCGTCTCCAGCAATTGATCGGTCGAACCAGAATAATTGACGAGTGAGACATCGAGCCCGTGCTTGGCGAAAAAGCCTTTATCCAGAGCCGCAGTGATCGTCGGCAGGCAGGCGGCTGTGGCGTTCCAGGCAAAATTGATTTTCCGCAAGGGTCCAGCGTTATGCGCCGGCTCTTCGGCGGCGGTACGGCACATCGGCCAATCAAGACCCAGGGGAGACATCAGTTCGGGTCCAGCGGCGACATCTCCTATCGTCGCACCAAATGGTGCGATCAGGCCTAGAGCCCCCGCTCCCTTGAGGAAGAGACGGCGTTGAAGAAGCGCAGATGGAGGGGCGATTCGCATGGCAGGACTCTCGCGGCGCCTCCAGAGGTCTTTGTAAGGGACGTCTCCAAAGTCCAGAGGCTATCTTAAATTATCTATTTTATAGATATTATATATTTTTTGGACAAGCAAGCCACCTTCGTCTGCTTGCCTACCTAACCAAACCGTCACTTGTCGTCCGATCTTTCGCAAGCTAAGCAGGAAGCCACGGCCTGAGAATCCCTGCCTGACACTCTGTGGACACTTTTGGGTTTGATACTATTGCGGTTGGGAGCTCCTTCATTGCCGCCTTCCCTGCGCCGAATCTTCCTTTTTTCCGCCTGCGCGGTCGCCTTGCCCCTCGCGCTTGGTTCTTGCGCGGATTTTCCTGGCCGTTGCCAGCTCGGCATCGCGCGTGAGGATTGCTGGCGTGGCGACGCCTCTCTCGGTCATTTCCCCAATGACGATGCCGTTTGCCGCTCCTATGGGCTGGCCCCCGGCAGTGAGTCCTATGCCGTGTGCCGCAGGGAGAAAGCGCGCGTCGACAAGGACACGAGAACCTCGATCGATAAGCAATGGTGGGGCGGCGGCCCCCTTTGATCCTGGGACGCATGAGCCCATTCGCGAGGTAGCTCCACGCTGTCGAGCGGCACGCAGGTCTTTCGGAGATACGGCTTGATGAGCACTCTTTCGCAACCAGGTCTCGGCGACGGTGAAGAGGATATCGAATATGCCGACCAGCAAAAGCTGCCCCCACTGGCTCTCGGAATTGAGAAATTCGGCCTGATCTCGCTCAAATTCCCCCTGATCATCAGCCTGATCGTCGCGGCCTTGGTGGCTTTTGCCGGGTTGGGCCTCAACCGGCTCAAGGTCGACGATTCCTTGAGCCAATTATTTCGCTCGGACACGCCGGAATTTCACCAATATGAGGAAGTGACCAAGCATTTCCCGTCCACGGAATATGACGTCCTCGTGGTGATCGAGGGCAAGACCCTGCTACAGCGCAAATCGCTCGAAAAATTGCGTGACCTCGTCACCGATCTGCAATTGGTCGAGGGAACGCGCGGCATTATCTCGATCTTCTCCTCGCGCCAGCCGCCCGAGAACGGCCACATCCCCGCCCCGCTCTTTCCAGAAACCCTGCCGACCGGCGAGGCCTACGACCAATTGGTCGAAAAGATCCGCACCAATGAGATCATCCGCGGCAAGCTTCTCTCCGAGGACGGCCAATTGACGATGATCGTGCTGGCGCTCGATCCAGAGGTCGCCGCGAGCAAGGGCCTGAACGAAACGGTGAACGAGATCCGTCAGCTCATGAATGACGATCTCGATGGCACCAAGTTGAACGCCGAACTGTCCGGCGTGCCGGTCATGCAGCTTGAAATCCGCAATGCCGTGGAGCGCGACAGGCTCACCTATAATGCCATCGGCTTCGTCGCCGGCTGCCTCATCGCCATCCTCTTCTTCCGCCGCGTTTCCTTCATGATCGTCGCCGCGGCGCCACCGCTCACCGCGATTTTGCTGGCGCTTGGTTTTCTCGGCTGGCTCGATTTTCGGCTGAACATGTTCCTTAACGTGATGACGCCGCTCATCATGGTGATCAGCTTTTCGGACAGCATGCAATTGACCTTCGCGATCCGCGATCGTCTGATCGCCGGCCAGTCCAAACGCACAGCTTTGCGCCATGCCCTGCTCATTGTGGGGCCGGCCTGTGTCCTCACCCATGCGACGGCGGCGCTGTCCTTCATCGCGCTGCAATTTTCCAGTTCCGACCTCATCCGCACCTTTGGCGAGGCCGGGCTGCTCGCCACCTTCATCGCCCTCGTCGCCGTTCTGACCCTCGTGCCTCTGCTGGGCCTGCTGCTCTTGCGCAAGGACGATGTCTTCACGGCCAAAGCCCGCAAGCGCGATCACGGCGTCCAGGCGTTACGCGCTTTTTGCGGCTGGATCGCCGCGCGCATGGTCAGCCACCCCGCCCTTTATAGCTTGCTTGGCATTATCGTGGTCGTTTCGCTCGCTTTCGTCTATGGGAGCCTTGAACCACGCTACAGGCTCGCCGATCAGGTGCCCGACCGGGAACAGGCGGTCGCGGCTGCCAGTCGCCTCGACACCAAGCTGACGGGCGCCAATCCAATCGATGTTCTCATTGAATTCCCGAAGGGCGCCTCGCTCTACGATCCAAACACCCTGGATACGATCGCCACGGTCCATGAAATCCTGGAACGCCAGGCCGGTGTCGGCAATGTCTGGTCGCTCGAAACGCTACGGCGCTGGCTCGCCGAAAAAGCCGGCAAGAACGATGTCGCCACCTTGAAGCAATATGTCGACATGCTGCCCGAGCATCTGACACATCGTTTCATCGACGCGGGACAAGATGCGGTCGTTGTTTCCGGCCGTATTCCCGATATCGACGCCAGCCAATTGCTCCCGGTCGTCAAACAGCTCGATAAAACCCTCGATGCGGTGCGCGTCGCGCATCCAGGCTATAGTATTTCCGTGACCGGTCTTTCGGCCATTGCCGCGCGCAACAGCGCGGCCATGATCGACAAGTTGAATCGCGGTCTGACCATTGAGTTCTTCTTCGTCGCCGCCTTTATCGGCCTCGCCTTCCGGTCCTTCGTCGTCATGTTGGCGAGTATTCTGCCCGGCATTTTTCCGGTCGTTGCCTCGGGCGCCCTGCTCCGCCTGACCGGCGACGGCTTGCAATTTTCCAGCGTCGTCGCTTTGACGGTCTCGTTCGGCCTGGGCCTCAGCGCGACGATCCATTTCCTCAATCGCTTGCGTCTGGAGGATGACTCGGAAGCCGATCCCGCCCTGGCGGTGGAAAAGGCGACGATCCTAGTCGGTCCGGCTCTGATCCTGACCTCCATCGTGCTGGCTTGTGGCCTCGCCGTCACAGTCTTTTCGGATCTGCCCTCGCTGCGGCTGTTTGGCTGGCTTTCGGCCTTTGCGATGATCGCCGCGCTGACAGCCGATCTGTTCATCCTGCGTCCGACTGTGACCGTCCTGCGCATGATCGCGCGGAAGCTGCGCAGCGCGCCGCAAAGCAAGCTTGCATCGTCTAAATAAACGAACGGGCCCTGAAAAGGGCCCGGGTTGAGAGATCGGAGGAAAAAATCGGTCTTAACTACGGTGCAAGGTAATGGATACGCCGGCGATATCCGTCGAACCCTGCGGCGTGATGGTGACCGATTGTTTCCGGCCGCTGGTCGAAATAGCAAGGCCGGCCGAAAAGCCCGCACCATCGACACGGGCGTGGATGAGATTTGGCGTCGCGGTACCCGTAATGGCGCCGCTCGCGTTACGAGTCGCTTCCGTCCACGAGCCAGAAATCGCGGTTCCCGACGCAATGACATTGCTGCTGATTTCGAGCTTGTAGCTATCGCTCGCACAACGAAGCTTCTGTTCGATCGCGCCGCCGCCGGTCGCCACCGCATAGCTCCCCTTGCAGCGAATGCGTTCGCTCGTTCCATCATTCATCTTGATCGTGCCTTCACCGCCCCAATAGCCGGCCAGATTCGTGAAGGGGCCTTCTGCCAGAGCGGCCGAAGAGCAGCTCAGGCCCGCCAGCAAAAATGCTAAGGCCGTCATTTTTTGAGAAGACCGCGCGCGCGGCAGAAAGGTCGATGTCCGAAGCATTGTGAGGTCCTTGCCGAAGATTGACGAGAATGGCGAAGGTTGGAGGGTGAACCGATTGAGTCTCCGCATCGGTCCAAAAACGAGTTCTGATTTATGGCGATCCGATAGCGCTTCAAAAAACGCTGACGCCGGTGGCTGAGACCACCTTGGCTGTTTCTTTTATCGCATCCGCCCTTGCGACAAAACCAGAAACCGCTTTCAGGGCGCACCGAGCGCTGGCGAGAAAAAAGAAAAAGAAAAAAGCGGGGCAACGCTTTTGGCGCCGCCACCGCTTTTCCTAGATTGGGTTTCGTGTTTTCTCAGACCTCAGACGAGACCGACGCGCGAAAGCACTTCCTCTCTCTCGATCGCCGTATCACTTTGCGCCTCGGCCACGGAGACCGCCGTCATATTGACGATACCGCGCGAGGTGACCGAAGGCGTGAGCACATGGGCCGGTTTGGCCGCGCCGATCAGGATCGGGCCGACCGGCAGCGCATCCGCCATCATTTTGGTCATGGCAAAAGCAATATTGGCTGAATCGAGGTTGGGCATGACCAGGACATTGGCCTCGCCCCTAAGGCGCGAATTCGGCATGACGCGATCGCGGATCGCCTGGGACAGAGCCGTATCAGCCTGCATTTCGCCATCGACCTCGAGATCAGGCGCGCGACGGTGGAGAATTTCCAGCGCATTGCGCATCTTCAAGGCGGAAGGCGCGTCATCCGAGCCGAAATCCGAATGCGAGACGAGCGCGATCTTGGGGGTCAGGCCGAAACGCCTGACGTGGCTCGCGCACATCAATGCCATTTCCGCGATCTCGAAAGCGGCCGGATCGCGCCGCACATGCGTATCGGTGAGGAAGAAGGCGCCGTGATTCGTCACCATCAAGCTCATCGCCGAAAAATCCGTGGCATTCGGCACCAGACCGATAATGTCCTTGATATGCCGCAGGCGGCTATGGAAACGGCCTTCCAAGCCGCACAGCATGGCATCGGCATCGCCGCGTTTGACGGCAAGCGCGGCAATCACCGTCGAATTGGTGCGCACGAGCGTGCGCGCGGCATCGGGTGTAATGCCGTGACGGCCGGCGGCCTCGAGATAGGTCGCGACATAATCCTTATAGCGCGGATCATCATTCGGGTTGATGAGCTCGAAATCGCGATCCTGGCGGATCGAGAGGCCAAAGCGCTCGACACGGGAATTGATGACATCGGGACGACCGATGAGGATCGGATAGGCAATGCCCTCCTCGACCACCGATTGCACGGCGCGCAGGACGCGTTCATCCTCGCCCTCGGCATAAATGACCCGTTTGGGATTGGCTTTGGCGGCCTGGATCACCGGCTTCATGATGAAGCCCGAGCGGAAGACGAAGCGCGACAGCACTTCCTCATAGGCCACGAAATCCTCGATGGGCTTGCGCGCAACGCCCGTCGCCATGGCCGCCTTGGCGACGGCCGGCGCGATGCGCAGGATCAGCCGGGGATCGAAGGGGGAAGGAATGAGGCTGTCCTTGCCATATTGCCGGGCCTCGCCGCCATAAGCGCGGGCGACGACATCGGAAGGCGGCTCATGCGCCAATTGGGCGATGGCATTGACCGCCGCGATCTTCATTTCCTCGTTGATGGTCGTCGCGGCGACATCCAACGCCCCCCGGAAGATGAAGGGGAAGCAGAGAACATTATTGACCTGGTTCGGATAATCCGACCGGCCGGTGCAGATCATCGCATCGGAACGCGCTGCATAGGCAGCTTCCGGGTCGATTTCGGGATAGGGATTGGCCAGCGCCATGATCAAGGGCTTGGCTTCCATTTCCTTCAGCATTTCGGGCTTCAGGACGCCGCCCGCCGAAAGGCCGAGGAAGACATCGGCGCCGCCGATGACATCACTCAGCGTGCGGGCATTGGTCTCGCGCGCATAGACTTCCTTGCGCGGGTCCATCAATTCCTGACGGCCCTTGTAGACCACGCCGGCAATATCGGTGACGAAAATATTGTCCCGCTTGGCGCCGAGATCGACCAGAAGATCAAGACAGGCGAGCGCCGCCGCGCCCGCCCCAGAGGTCACGATCTTGGCATTGGCGAGGGATTTCCCGCCCATTTCCATGCCATTGAGGATCGCCGCGGCGACGATGATGGCCGTGCCATGCTGATCATCATGGAACACCGGAATATTCATGCGCTCGCGCAGCCGGCGCTCCACCTCGAAACATTCGGGCGCCTTGATATCCTCAAGATTGATGCCGCCGAAGGTCGGCTCCAGCGCGGCGATCACCTCGACGAGCTTATCGACATCGGTCTCCGCGACCTCGATATCGAACACGTCAATGCCGGCGAATTTCTTGAACAGAACCGCCTTGCCTTCCATGACAGGCTTAGAGGCCAAGGGGCCGATATTGCCAAGGCCCAAAACCGCCGTGCCATTCGAGATGACGCCGACGAGATTCTGGCGAATGGTCAATTCGGTCGCGGCGGCGGGATTATCGGCGATTTCCAAAGAGGCGGCGGCAACGCCCGGCGAATAGGCAAGCGCCAGATCGCGCTGCGTGGCGAGTGGCTTCGTCGCCTGGATTTCAAGTTTCCCGGGCCGTGGCAGTCGATGATAGAGGAGAGCATTGGCGGCGAGATTGTTGGGTATTGAATCGACCATATCTCTCTTCTCCCTTTTGGACCGCATAGAGTTCGGTCCACCTTTCTCTACTCTACCCCCCAATATGAGGGAGGAAAAGCTGTTTACCATAGGCTTTACGGCAGGATTTTGCGCCCGCAAGGCTTCTGGTTTTCGCTATCTAGGCATTTTTTGAATAAAAATGGAAATGATTTTCATAAAAAATAATGCCGCTACGCGACCCTCTGTCGCGCACTATCTCGAATTCTCTAAGCTCGAATTCTTATAAGGAAGCCTCGAAAGGTCCTGTTGGAACTGCAGTTGCTTGGGATAGAAAGCGCAGCTGGCTGAACTTTTTCGGATGCCAAGCGGCCCGACCAAAGATAGAAGTGGCGCACGATCAAAAGGCACGAAATCCCATGTCCCATCAGGAAGAGGCGCTGAATGAAGCGCTGGCGAGCCTTGGCTTGCGCCGTTTCGAGATTCCCCCGGCCAAAATTTTAACCACTGGTTTCGTGAGCGTCTTTCAGGTCGTATCGGACCGCTGCTATGCCCGGCTCGCCAGCATGGCCGATGAATATGAGGCTCCGGGCTCCGTCGCCTTCGGTTTCGCCGAACATCGGGAATTCAATGCCTTCGCCCAGCGCGGCCGCATGGATGTAATCGGCTTCTACACGACCGTCGTGCGCGTCATGTGGAGCGTCACCAACGCCATGATGGGCATAAGGGAAATGTTCCCCTGGATCGATGATGTGGATCAATTGGGCGAGGAACAGGCCCCGCATGCCAATGGCGAACTCTTCTTCGTGCGCCCGCCGGATCAGCCCGCCCCCAATTTCGAGCCGGTCCGTGGACGCCTCGCCACGGCTCTCTTCGATGTCGCGATGGATTTCACCTTGATGCACGAACTCGCGCATCTGTGGAACGGCCATGTCGAACTGCTGCATCGCATGAGCCCGAAGCCGATCCAGGAAATGCACCTGAATGAGGGCGAATGCCTCGATCTGCCGCTCATGCAGGCGTTGGAATTCGACGCCGATTCCTTCGCCATCCAGAAAGTCTTCGCGCGCGTCCATCGTGAAAATCCGTTTCAAGATTTCACCAAGGGCCTGTTGAAGGACCATGCGCTGCCGGCCGATGGCGCGCATACAGCGTCCTGGTTTTTCACTTGGGTCGCAATCTACGCTCTGTTCAGATCCTATGACGAAGCGAGTGCTTGCGCCGACATCACCCGCCGCTCGCAGCCGCCAGCAGCCTTACGCCAAGCCTGTCTGCTGCCAACCGTCGCGGCGGTCGCCAAGCGGCAAGGCTGGTCGGACCTCTCCATGGATGCCTGGATGACCCATGCCACCATGGCTGGCCTCGAAGCCGAAAGCGCCATCTGTCGCCTGCGTCGCCTGCCCTTGGACTCGGACTCCTATCGCCTGGCTTGGCAGGGTCCGGCCTTCGATCAGATCGAAAAATATCTGGGGGTGTGGGAACAGCTCGGACCAATGCTGGCGGATACAAAGCGCGGGCCTATGGAGCCAGAGGATGCGCCCGTTGTAGCGGCTTAGAACCGTCATTGGCGTAGACTGGGCAACCTAGAGCGCCAAACCATCCCCACATGTTATAGAATTGTGGGTCATGTCAGGCCTTTCCCGAAACTGCCGCGGATTGGCGCAGACGGTGTCCGGCATTTTCATCGATATTCAAATGTGGGGCCGGGGCCCCACGCTGAAAGGCAAGAAGATCGAGGGTTGGCGGTTCCTGCCTGGTTAAGATTGAGTAGCAGGCATGCGCCTGCCCACGATGATGGGTCTGGTGATTGAACACATGCAAAAGAATGTCCGACAATCGCTGTTCCTGGGGTTGACCACTCGTGGTTCGATAGGCATGCCGCCGGCTCAGATCGACATCGCTATACCCGTCAATCACGGTGATGATCCGCTTATCCTCGGCGTGTCTCGCTAGAGCAAGGTCTGTGAGATCGTCATGGATGATCGTGTCGAGCCGCGTTGGGTGATCACCTTCACCTGTGAGGCGCTTCAGCCATAGCCGGTCGGTCGTAAGAAGATGATTCAGCGTGCCGTGCAGGCTGCTGAAAAAGACACCGACCGGTCGACGATAGGCTTCGTCAGGCAATGTCATTGCAGCCGCATACAATCGTGCATTTGCCCAGCGATTATAGGCTGCAAGCTGCTGAAAAAGGGCTCTGCTCATACCCTATCTCCTCGTTTTTCGATACGCCTCCAATATAGGGGGTTTCAGACTGCCAAAGCGTGAGATATTTTCACTCTTCCGATCATGTGGTGGTCTGTCTTGGAATTACCGTCGATTAAAGGACTGCAAGCGCTCGCTGCATTGAAGAAGGCAGACAGCCTTTCCCATGCTGCCGTCTTGCTCGGCGCTACCCGATCCGCACTGTCACATCGCATCGCCGAACTGGAACGGCAATTGGGTGTCACCTTGATCCGTCAAGCGGGCAGACGAGCGGTTTTAACTGACGACGCGCAAGCACTTCTCCTCGTCATGGGAGACGCTCTCGACAGGATCGAAGCCGCAATAGAGCCGCTACGGCGACGACGTCAGCAGTTGCGTATCAGCACCGTAGCGACCTTCGCATCGCATTGGTTGCTTCCCCGTCTGCCCGACTGGCAGACACGACACCCGCACATTGATCTGTTGATCTCGACCTCAACCCGCCCGGTCGATCTGACAGCCGAGGATTTCGACTGCGCGTTGCGCCATGGTTTGGGGAAATGGGAAGGACTTGCATCCACCCTCCTATTTCGGGAAACGCTCGTGCCCGTGGGAAGGCCTGATGTATCTGACATTTCAAAGGCGAGTATGCTGATCCGTGCACGCTCCCGATTTCGGGACTGGTTGCGCTGGTGGCGAGCCTGCGGGCTGCCCGGCAATCCACCCACACGTGGCGTCATCGTCGAAACACGGGCTCAAGCGATGGATGCTGTCCTGGCAGGTGCCGGTATCACCATGATGGATGAGGCTTATATCAAGCCATATGTCGCAGCAGGGCGACTCCGCACGCTCGGCGAAACAATCTTTCTCGCGGAAGGCTATTACCTCGTTGTTCCAGATGCACGACGACAACCTTCTGAAGCCGTCAAGCTATTTAAGGCTTGGCTTTTAGACCAAGCTGCTGCTCACTAGGATAAGGGGCAAGCCAAAGCGTGTCTTGCTTTATGGCTCCCCCTCTACCCTTCGCCTCACTCGGGCGTATCCCCATTATCACTTGGCCCTGAATCTCCCAAAGGCCCCTGCTCGCCCGGTCCCTCTTCCTCGCCGCGCTCTGCCTCATCCTCAGGAATCCGCTCCACGGAGACAACCTGCTCGTCTTCGGCCGTATTAAATACAATGACACCCTGCGTGCCACGTCCGGCGACGCGAATGCCTTCGACCGGGCAGCGGATCAACTGGCCGCCGTTAGTCACCAGCATAATGCCGTCACCCTCTTCCACCGGCATGGAGGCGACGAGCTTGCCGTTGCGGGCATTGACCGCCATGGCGACAATGCCTTTGCCGCCGCGTCCGGTGATCCTGTATTCGAACGAGGATGTCCTCTTGCCATAGCCATTGGCGGAAATGGTCAGGATGATCTGCTCACCGGCCGACATTTCGGCATAACGTTCGAGGCTGAGGCTTGTGGAGCCCAGCGCCTCCTCGGCATTAGCTTCTTCCGCCTCGCTCGCAGCCTCTTCCGCCGTCTCTCCGGCCACGGCACGGCGCCTCTTGAGATAAGCCGTGCGTTCGTCGCTATCGGCCTCGATATGGCGCAGAATGGCGAGCGAAATGACTCGGTCGCCCTCGCCCAAAGCAATGCCGCGCACACCCATGGAATCGCGTCCCTTGAAGACGCGCACATCGGTGACGGCGAAGCGGATACATTGACCATTGGCCGTTGTCAGCAGGACATCGTCTTGCTCAGTGCAGATCTGCACATCGACAATCTGTTCGCCCTCATCGAGCCGCATGGCGATCTTGCCGGCTCTGTTCACCTGCGCGAAATCGGAGAGCTTGTTGCGCCTCACCGTGCCGCGCGTCGTCGCGAACATCACATCGAGGCTTTCCCACTGCTTTTCATCTTCCGGCAGCGGCATGATGGTGGTGATCCGCTCATCCTGTTCGAGCGGCAGAATATTGACCAGGGCTTTGCCGAGTGCCTGCGGGGCCGAAAGGGGCAGGCGCCAAACCTTTTCCTTATAGACCTGCCCACGCGAGGAGAAGAACAGGACCGGCGCATGGGTCGAGGCGACGAATAGCCTCGCCACAAAATCCTGATCGCGCGTCTGCATGCCGGAACGGCCCTTGCCACCGCGCCTTTGCGCGCGATAAGTGGACAAAGGCACACGCTTGATATAGCCTGCATGCGAAACCGTGACGACCATATCCTCGCGCTGGATCAGGTCTTCGTCATCGACGCCGGCGTCACTATCAAGAATGATCGTCCGGCGCGGCGTGGCATGGGCCTCTTTGACCGCGATCATCTCATCCTTGATGATACCGAAGAGCCGCGCGCGCGAGCCGAGAATGTCGAGATAATCGGCGATTTCGGCGGCGAGCTTGTTCAGGTTTTCAGCAATCTCGTCGCGGCCAAGCGCCGTCAGCCTTTGCAGCCGCAATTCGAGAATGGCGCGCGCTTGGGCTTCCGACAGCCGGATCGTGCCCTCAGGCGTCAAAGTGTGGCGCGGATCAGCGATCAAGGCGATGAGAGGCGCCATGTCGCGTGCCGGCCAATCGCGGGCGCAAAGAGCGGCTCTCGCTTCCGCGGCATCGGCGGAGGTGCGGATCAGGCGAATGACTTCATCAATATTGGCGACGGCAATGGCAAGGCCCACCTGGAGATGGGCGGCATCGCGCGCTTTGCCAAGCAGATATTTGGTGCGCCGGGTGACGACCTCCTCGCGGAAGTCGATGAAGGCCGTCAGGAAATCCCGCAAGGTGAGGGTTTCCGGCCGCCCACCGTTCAGAGCAATCATATTGCAGGGAAAGCTCGATTGCAGAGCTGTATAGCGCCAGAGCTGATTGAGCACGATATCGGGCACCGCATCGCGCTTGATCTCGATGACGATACGCATGCCTTGACGGTCGGATTCATCGCGCAGATCAGAAATGCCCTCGATGCGCTTTTCACGCACGAGTTCGGCGATTTTCTCGATGAGCGTGGCCTTGTTCACCTGATAGGGAATTTCGGTGACGATCAAGGCCTCGCGCTTTTCGCGGATCTCCTCGATCTCGATCTTGGCGCGCATCAGGACCGAGCCGCGCCCCGTCGCATAGGCCGAGCGGATGCCAGCCCGGCCCAGAATGCTGCCGCCGGTCGGAAAATCCGGTCCTGGGACGATGGCCGTCAGTTCTTCGATGCTCATCTCGGGATTGTCGATCAGAGCGATGACCGCATCGATCACCTCGCCGAGATTATGCGGGGGAATATTGGTCGCCATGCCGACGGCAATGCCGCCCGCGCCATTGACGAGAAGATTGGGAAAGCGGGCCGGCAAAACGACCGGCTCATGCTCCTTGCCGTCATAATTCGGCTGGAAATCGACCGTGTCGGAATCAATATCGGCGAGCAAAGCCAGGGCCGGCCGGGCGAGACGCGACTCCGTATAACGCATGGCCGCTGGCGGATCGCCATCGACCGAGCCGAAATTGCCCTGGCCATCGATGAGCGGCAGGCGCATGGAAAAGCCCTGCGCCATACGCACCAAGGCGTCGTAAATCGCCGTATCGCCATGGGGGTGATATTTACCCATGACGTCGCCGACGATACGGGCGGATTTCACATAGGGCCGGTCCGGCGTGTGGTTGTTCTCATGCATGGAGAACAAAATGCGCCGATGCACCGGCTTCAAGCCGTCGCGCACGTCGGGCAGAGCACGGCTCACGATCACGCTCATCGCATAAGCGAGATAGCTGCTCTGCATTTCATCGGAAAGCGAGACGGGCTTTATGTCGGAACCGCCGGGCCCCTGCCCGTTTTCATCATGATCGGCCAAGTTCGAATCCAGGAGGAGGAAAAGAAAAATTCATTTTATCCGATCATGGCGTCCAAAAAAACCAGTTTGCGGCGCGCCGGGATCGGGGGCATGATTTCAGAGATTCTTTAAGGGTTTCCTATGCCTATCACATTTGCCCCTTTTCTTCGTTGTTCATCACTTCTTCTCCTTTTATCCCTTCCTCTCGCCGTCATGGCGCAAGATGCAGCCCAAAACAGGGCGCAAGAGACAATAAAAATCACGACGGCTCCAGCCTTGCCGGCGCTGGGCGCCGACAAAGGGCATATGTCAGTTTCCGGCCTCTCGTCAGGGGCCTTCATGGCCGTACAATATGGCGTCGCCTTCGCCTCCAGCACGATCGGCGTCGGCGTCGTAGCGGGTGGGCCCTATAATTGCGCCTTTGTGAATTTGGGCTCGGTACAGACCTGCCTCACGGGGAACCCGAGTGGTGCTGCCTCCTTAAAGGCAGCACAAGGCTTCGCTTTCTTGGGGCAGATCGATTCCCCTGCAGCCATTGCCGCGCAAAGGATCTATCTGTTCAGCGGCACCAAGGATACGATCGTCAAACGATCCGTCGTCGACGCGACCCAGGATTTCTATCTCGCGGCGGGCGTCCCCGCTGGCAATATTCATTATACGCATGAACTCGCCGCCGGCCATGCCTTTATCTCAAATATCTTCGGCAATGCCTGCCCTCTCACCAGGCCACCCTTTATCGATCAATGTTCAATGGACGGGAAGGCCTATGACCAGCCGCAAGCCATTCTGACACAGATTTACGGGCCCTTGCGGCCTGAGGCGGTGACACTTTCGAGCCAGCCGGAGGCCTTCGATCAAAGCGCATACAGAAGCGCCGACAGCAGTCTGGCAGCGAGGGGCTATGTGTATGTTCCCGCCCAGTGCCGGAATGATGGCAACAAGAAAAGCCGTGAGCAGTGTCCCGTTCACGTGGTTTTCCATGGCTGCCAGCAAGGCGCCGATGTGGTGGGCGACGCCGTCTATAGCAAGCTCGGCTATAATGAATGGGCCGACAGCAACAGCATTATCATGCTGTATCCGCAAATCGAGATCAGCGAAGCCAATCCGCAAGGCTGTTGGGACTGGTGGGGCTATAGCGGCTTGAATTTCCAGGTCCGGAGCGGTCCGCAGCTTTCCGCTGTCCACGCCATGGTCGAGCGCTTGGAACAAGCCCCTTGAGTATTGTATATTGTATTCAGATCAAACTCCAAAGTGAATCCATTTTGGAGTTTGATCACACACTCTCTTAGAATGGAATATCATCATCAATGACATCGGCCATGCGGCCCGGACCACTCGAGCGGCGATCGGACATTCTGTCCTCATTCCGGTCCATCGGGCGATCCTGCGAACGTTCCATGGGCGAGCTGCGCCCGAAACTGGCATTGCCGCCGCCTTCGACCATAGCGTCACCGCCATAATCGCCACGCCCGCCGCCACGGCTATCGAGCAGGGTCAATTCGCCGCGAAAGCGCTGCAAGACGACTTCCGTGGTGCGGCGCTGGTTGCCGTCACGATCTTGGTATTCACGCGTCTGCAATTGGCCTTCGAGATAGACCTTTGAGCCCTTCTTGCAATATTGCTCTGCGATCTTGCCTAGATTCTCGTTGAAAATCACAACATTGTGCCATTCCGTCCGGTCCCGGCGCTCACCCGACATCTTATCGCGCCAGGATTCCGTCGTCGCCAGGCTGAAACTGACGACCGCCTCTCCGGAATTCATCCGCCGCACCTCGGGGTCCCGGCCGAGATTGCCGATGAGAATGACCTTATTGACACTTCCCGACATCACCGCCTCCTATCCTGAGCAGCATTGCGTTTAAAATAATGCTTCAATGCCTGTGATAACAGGAAACGGCGCGGTTGCATGCTGGCAAGCGTTTAAATCGCCCGATATGCCCAGCTTTCTCCCCTCGGACGGGGATCAAGGGCGTTTAAGCGTTTTCGGTCCCCGGCTGCGGTTCGCCCATTTGCATGGTCTCAGCAGAGCCTGCCCCTCGCGGCTTGCGCTCGATACGGCGGAAACGCCAGGCGATTTCCAGCTTTTCATGAGCCAGATCCTGGACAACGATCTGCGCGCTTTTGCGCGGACCATCGGGCAAGGCATAAAAGACGCTTTCCTCCAAATCGATCGCCACGGATTTGGCTTCGAACAGCCACCTTCTGCCATTGGGAAGCAAGCAGAGAACACCGGTTCCGCTGAGGAGACGCCTGACCCGCACCTGCGGGTGAATATGAAAACGCAGGACAAAGGGCCGAGGCTCCGGTGCCTTTTCCGTCACGGCTGGCTGCAAACTATCGATACCGGCCAGTTGACGCCCATCCCGGCTCAGCGTGACCCGGCGCTCGTGCAACCAGCCGAAGCGGGGTGCGTAACCGTCATGCGAGGCGATAATCTCAACCCCTTCGGCCCGGCTCTGCCGCTTGACCTCGACCTTTTCAGGTCCTGAAAGGATTTCCGTGCCGAGCCAGCGCCAAAGGCCTGCATTGGTGGTGAAACGGCAGGAGGAACTATCATCGATGACGAGCGTCGAATGGGCCGCGGTGGCGCGCGCCGCCTCGCGCGCCAGAGGCCGATTGGCTTCGGGCGAGCCACAATTGACCACGAGATGATGCGCGCCGATCGAAAATTCAAAGGACAGGCACCCCGCATGCGCGCGCTGGGAAAAACCCTGCGGCGGCGGCCGGCCGACATCCATGATGAAGACCGTATCCTGTTCCTCGATCCGCTGATAACCCGAATAGGGCGCGTTGGTCAGGGCCTGTGCGCGGGCATCGTCATAGGCAAGGACGGTCGCCAGAAGCTCCGGCGCGGTCACGCCCATGCCGTTGAATAAAGCGAGCGTTCCATCACCGTGGCGAAACAGCCGCAGCATCGGCATCATGCGGTCGATCACGTTTAAAAGCTGCGCCGGCGTCTGGAACCCACGCGCCGCATAGGCCTGCCGCAAGGGCAAGAGATCAAGCAGAAGATCAATAAGAATGCGCGGATTGCGGCTGATATGGCCACCATCGGGCAGAATCTGCCGCTCGAGCTCTTCGGTCAGAAGACGGGTCCCACGCGCCGAAACTTTATTCGCGCCCTCCGCGCAGAGTCCGAGTTCGGCCAAGGCGATCACCGCGAGCAAACGATCCTCGCCGACAATCCCCTCGGTCAATTTGCGTTCGAGAAAAATCTGGAGCCGCGTGAGCCCCTTCATGAACCGGCGGTAGAAAGCCCGATCGGCATTTTCAAGAATGATTGGTGACTGCGAGAGCCAGGCCAGCATGCGCCGGGCCGCCGGCCGGACTTCCCAGGCGGGGCCAGGGCGAGGTTTTCCCTGCAATGTCAGAAAATCATCGACCAAGGCGCGGGCATTGGCACGAGCGAGCGCTGTATCGGCCGCACGCAAATGACGCAGCCAGCCGAACCCGGCCAAGGCCCGCGCCCAGGCAGGGGACAAGGGTTCGATCTCGAAAGGCGAGCGGCCGTGCGTATTGACGATCTTGCCCTCGAAGGAAAAATAGCCGGCGTAAATATCGGCCGCGATCGTTGGATCACTGGTCCTGATATCCTGCGGCGCGATCAGCAGACGTTCCAACGGCCTGCCGCGCAAATTAGGCAATTGCCGGAGCGGCAGGCTGACGAGACGCCGAGCCAGGGCTTTTCCTTGCGCCGAGAGCAAACCCAAAAGGCGCAACCGATCCTTAAATGATGCGCCGCTCAGGGAATTCTCTCCTCTAGCTCCAACATGAGTCCAGGTGACGTCCACTGCCCTGCCCCGCGTTTCGAGGCCCGTCGTAAAGGCCGCCTCCCATGTAAAGCTAAAAACCTCTCGGCTTTATTAACCACACCGAACCAAACGAGAGACGAAGAAGCCATCAAGGCCAGAAAAACGCGCCTCGGTGCCTTGAAAATGCGCCGGAAGAATCCGTAAATCGCCGTTTTGGTTAATGATTTCGCTCAAGTTCCCGACTTCTCCCGGGCTGATGGGCCTCCGCCGAAATTCGGGATGATTTTGGAGAAAAGCCTCGATCCGCTCTTCGCCTTCCTCGGGTTCAAGCGAACAGGTGCAATAAATAAGTGTTCCGCCGGCTTTCAAAAGGGTTGCCGCTTTATCCAGCATGCGTGCCTGCGCCAAAGCGAGGGCGAGAATGTCCTTCGGCTGTTTGATCCAGGCAATGTCGGGATGCCGGCGAATAGTGCCAGTCGCCGAACAGGGCGCATCGAGCAGAATGCCATCGAAAGGCTCGGCCTCGAAGGTTAAGACATCGGCAGCCAGTACCTCGGCTTCGAGATGCAATCGCGCGAAATTGGCGCTCAACCGTTTCAATCGGGTTGCTGAGCGGTCGATCGCCGTCACATGCGCGCCCGTTGCGGCAAGTTGCGCGGCCTTGCCGCCCGGGGCCGCGCAAAAATCGGCGATGCGCAAGCCGGGACCGGCCGGCATGAGGCGCGCCGGCAGGGCCGCGGCGGCATCTTGCACGAACCACACACCTTCCGCGAAACCGGGCAGATCGGCGATCGGCGCATGCGTTTCAAGGCGCAATGAACCCGTCGGCAGCAGGCGGGCTCCAAGCTTTTCCGCCCAGAGATCCGGCTCGGCCAAGACCGTCACATCGAGGGTCGGTTCTTCGCGATGCGCCAAAGCGATGGCGCGGGCGAGTTCTTCGCCATAAGTCTCGCGCCAGCGCTTGGCGAGCCAAGCCGGCGTATCCATGGCCAGCGCGTCACTCTCGGCGAGGATTTTTTCCCGCCCACGCGCAAGATTGCGCAAAACCGCATTGACTAGCGGAGCGAAAGGCGTGCTTTTGGGATCGAGCCGCGTCGCGCGCACCGCAAGATCGACAGCGGCATGATCGGGAACGTCAAGAAACAGGATTTGCGCTCCAGCGACGAGCAAAATCCATTCGAGGTCCGGCGCCTGGCGCGGGAGACCTTGTGCCAAAAGCCCGGTGAGCGCCGCCCGGATCGTGCCAAGCCTTCTTAGAGCCACGGTGACGATCGATCGCGCCAGCGCCTTGTCACGCGGCTCGAGACCCGCCAGAATTTCAGGGTTCGACTCGGGCGCGAAAAAATCGTCGAGCGCCTGTCCCTTGGTCACAATCGCCCGTAAGATCGCCGCTGCTGTCCGCCGTACGCCGAGCCCCGCAGGCTGCTCCTCGGTGCTCGAAGCGGCTGGCTTGCGGAGTTTCGAGCGCCCGGACGCCGCCGGCCGAATGGATGAATTTGCCACGCTTTTTATCTCTCACATTTCATTTTATGCACGTCGCGACTGTTGCGCCAACGGAAGTTTCGAAGGCCGCATTCTCCTTCTTCCTGATGCGGCCTTCCTAATCCGACAAGAGTTCAAATTAAATCCGGTCCGGTAAAAGCCTTAGGCCTGCTTTATCGCAAGGAAATAGACATGACGTCAGACAAACAACCCCCGAGTGAATCCAATCAACCCGCTGATGCAGCAGCGGCAAAGCCACTGTCGGAAGCGGCCAAACGTGCGCTGGCGGAAGCCGCCGAACGCCGCAAACTCCACGACGCGCAACACAATACACTCCCCAAGGAAATCAATGGCCGGGATGGACCCGAACCGGTCCGTTATGGAGATTGGGAAAAAAACGGAATTGCGAGCGATTTTTGATCTGGCAGCGCGAGATCAGCCGCACCGATCTTGATCCCAACAGCACGAGCAATGTCCGCCGTTCCTGTCAAAAATCGCTTTCAAAGCTATACCTCTAAAGATATATATCCCGCCGGGAGGGTTCGCAGGGGGACCCAATTTATCAATAGGCTCGCTCGGATTGCTATTCCCGAGTGAGAACGGCCGGGATAACAAGCATGAGTGGAACATTCAGGCGAGGAGCGAGACAATCCTTCCAGTTTTTTAGGTTTTCCACCTTTGCTTTCATCGGACTTCCCGTCTCAGCTTTTGCCCAAAACGCCCCGGTGACGAATATTGCCCCCATTACCATCGAGGCCAGCCCCGACAACAGTCCATTCGGACGCGCCGATCTGAAACCCGACAATACGGGTAATCTCGCTCGCGTCGCGGCGAGCAGCAGACCGCATACGGAAACCTTCACCCGCGCCGATATCGATGCCCTGAAACCCGTGGATGTCTACGACCTCTTGAGCCATGCGACCGGCGTCATGCCGACCTTTCAGGGGCGGAAACTTTCCAATAATCTCCAGATTCGCGGCGATTCCAATTACGGCTTCATCATCGATGGCGCCTATATGCCGCTTGCGACGGCCGGCCGTGTCCTGCGGACCTTGCCGGTCTCGCTCATCGAGCAAGTCGATATCATCCGAGACCCGACGGCCCTGACGCTCGGTCCGATGACGAATTTGGATACGGCCTCTGGCGCCCTGAACAGCGGTTTCATCGTCATCCGCACCCGCCGACCGTCAAAGACGGAAGGTGAATCGCGCTCCCGGATCGAGAATTTCGGCACATTCTCAAGTTCAGGTTATGCCGGCACGACCTTTGTCGGCGCGCCTGGCGAGCCCAATGCCTATGTTTCCGGTTTGCTCTCCTATCGCAAGACCAACGGCCCCTCTGGCTATAACGCCTGGGAGAATACACAATCCTCGCAGGTGGCGGGCGGCGTCATTGCTGGCGGCTTCCGAACTGATTTCACAGTCTTTCAGGACCATGCGCGCTATGGTTTTCAACGCGCGACGGATGGCCAAAACGTCTCCTCGCTTGTTGCGCAACAATGGTCCTTCACGCCAATCGATACATTGGTCGCAACATCGAATTCTCTCTTCACCTGGGACGCGATCAACTCCACCATGCTGATCTTGTCCTATAATCTCGTCTCCGCCAACAATGTGCAGGCGAGCTACGCAAACAGTGCGATCACCTCGAATTATGATCGCACCTATACATTCAACGTGCACATGCGCCACAATATCCATCTAGGCGATACTTTGCTGCAGCTCGGCACGCAATATGTCACCTATGATTCACCCACCGGCCAGATGTTCAGTGCCGGCTATGCACATTCGGAATCGATTCTGAGCGGCTATGGCAATCTCGAACATAAGTTCTTCAATGATGCCCTGACCCTCGACGCCTCGGCGAGGGTCGATGACCGCACGATCAATCAAGGCATCGACCTCTATAATCTGGGTAGCGGCAGCGGCGGCGGTAATGCGGGAAGTGGCACGGGCAGCAATAGTGGCACGAGTCAGGCAGGCTCTGGAACCGGTGGGGGCAAATCCGGGAGTGGCTCCGGCTCCGGCACGGGATCTGGCACCGGATCTAGCTCCACCCTCTATTCTTATTTCTACAATCGGCAATTGCCGATTGCTCTGAATTATGCCGCCGGCGGAACATGGAAAATCCTGCCGCAATTGCTGGCAACGGCCCGCTATTCCCATACCGAACAGAGTGGGTTACCCATGGCAATCTTGACCACCACGGGAACATCGCTCGCTCCGGAAACGCAAAACAAATGGGAAGTTGGCATCGCGGCGCCAATCGCTCCCTATTTCCAGCCAGGCTTCAATTATTTCGACATCAATGTCGCAAACGATAAGACACCGACGAGCTATCAAACGATCAATGGCTATCAGACCCCCATCTGGTCGCAATCGAATACACATAGAAGTGGTTTCGAATTGCTGGCCAATGGGACTGTGCTGCCTGTGGATTGGCTCGGTCACGGCAATCCAGACCTCGTAAATACAGATCTGGGCGATCTCGGTCCAACGACCTATCGCGCAAGCTGGATGCATCTCGGACAAGCTTCGAGTTCATCGATCGCGGTCTATGGCGCGACCTTGGCGCGTGATATTGTCAATTTCACATTGACGCAGAACTGGAACCGGTTCAACGGGACAGTCGCCCTGAGCTATTTCTCTCCGTTCCTGTCGAACTTCAATTCGGCGGACGGTGGCTACCATCAGATCGGCAATGCGGTCGTTGTCGATCTGAGCGTTGGTTACGGTTTCAAACTGGGGCTCTCGGATACACGTATTTCCGTTTACGGCCGCAACATCACCAATCGCAAATATGAAACGGTCTACGGCTATCCCGCCTGGGGGGCCACTTATGGCAGCGAATTGGTGATCTCGTTCTAAAATCCGCCTTTTGACCCAGACCGAAGGGTCGCTCCGTCGCTCATGCAAGGCTCTCGTGTCATGAAACGCTGGATCGTCTTGGCTTTCCTTTTAGCGAGCCTTTTGCTTCTCTCGCCGGCCAAGGCGCGTGACATCATCGACATGAAAGACCGTCACGTCAGCATGCCGGAGACGATCACCAAAATCTATTCCGCGTCCTATCCCTTGACGGTACTTCTTTATGCGCTGGCGCCGGATCTTCTGGCCGCGACCAATTTCCCGATCGCCGAACCCGCCAAGCCGTTGCTCGACCCCGCGCTTTTGAACTTGCCGGTCGTCGGTGCCATGCAGGGGCGCGGCCGCTCCCTGAACCCGGAAGAAATCATGGCCCTGCATCCGGACGTGATCCTGGCCTGGGTCGATCCAACCGGAGAGACGGAGCACACGATCCGGCAATATGGTCCAACCGGGCTCCCAATCCTCTTCATCGAACTCAACAAACTTTCCGATTATCCGGCGGCGCTCCGCTTTCTCGGCATCTTGCTCCATCGGGAAGCGCGGGCGGAAAAACTCGCCGCCTATATCGAAGCCGCACAGACACACGTGGCTAAAGCTGTCAGCTCACTGCCACAAGAGAAAAGAATCCGCATCTATTACGCGGAATCGCCGGACGGTCTCGCCACCGAATGCGATAGCTCCTTCCACGCCGAACCCATTGTCATCGCGGGCGGTCTGAACGTGCATCATTGCGCGCAGACGACCCATATGGGGATGGAACGCATCGCGCTCGAACAGATCATCGCCGATCGGCCGGAGCTCATCCTCGCCCAGGATCCGGGCTTTGCCCGGAGCATCGGAGCCGATCCCAGCTGGCGTCATATCGAGGCCGTGCAAAAGGACCGCGTCATCGCGGTTCCGCGCCTTCCCTTCAATTGGCTCGACCGACCGCCGAGCGTCATGCGCGCGCTCGGGATTCAATGGTTAGCCCATGTCTTTTACCCGGATCTCCTGCCCTTCGACACCAAAACGGAAACACGCGATTTCTTTAAGCTTTTCTTCGGCGTCGAACCAAGCGACGAAGACATAGAACACATCTTGCACTGAAGAGGGATGGTTATAGAAAAGGCCGTCTTCACCCCCTCTTATTTTCGTTTATGCTCGCGCAACGCAAAAATTGGAGAACGGAGCCGAGAATCGCGATGGGCGGCTCTCGGTGGAACTCCCGCAAATCGAAAGAAAAGAAAAGCCATGCGCCTGTTGATCGGCATTGACGACACGGACGTTCTGGGCGCGCCGATCGGCACCGGACGACTGGCCCGCATGTTCGAAAAAAAACTTCCGGACCATGTACGGCTTTGGGGTGTCTTGCGTCATCAATTATTAGTCGATGCCCGCATCCCTTATACGTCCCACAATAGCCCCGCCTGTATCGCCGTCGATCTCGAGGATGAAGAGCTTATCCCCGAACTCATTCAGCGGGTCAGGGATCATATCAGGCTTCTGGCAAGTCCTGGGAGCGATCCAGGTCTCTGCGTCGCCCGCGCCGATCTCTGCACGCCGGCCGTCATCACCTTCGGGCTTGCTTGCACCCAAAATCTTGTCACGCAGGACGAGGCGCGCACATTAGCGGCCGAGTCAGGTCTCTTGCTCGAAGGTCTCGGGGGTACCGAGGATGGCGTGATCGGCGCTCTCGCCGCCGTCGGGCTGACGGCCTATGGCTGGTGCGGCCGCTTTTTGGAATTCAATGGTCTGCGCGATCTCCCTGATCCTGTCCGCGTCGATGCCTTGATCGCGCATGGCCTGTTGCCGGTAGCACTCGATCAGGACGCCAGCGTGCCGCCGTCGCAGGCCCTGATCGAGACCAATGGCTGGCTGAGCCCCCGCCTCTGGGGCGGCCGCCCCATCGTTCCGGTGTCTCTCGAGGATGGACAATGGAAAGCCCTCGGCAAAAAAGCCCGCGACGCGGAGGTTGCCGAGTGACGCGCCACCGGTAAAGTTCACCGAAGATTTTTGAATTTTCTCATCTTGTGGCAGAAAGGGGCGGTCCATACGTCCTTTTTCCATGAGCAGCCGCATCATGAGAAATTTTGGGTCAGTTCCAGCGCATTTTCGGCAAGCGGATCGTCACACAAGGAACGTAAAGGACATCTTATTCCCGATCCACGCTGGCGTTCATCGTGACCACCAGCCTGCGAGATTCCATTTGGTTTTTCCCGGTTCATGACCGTTTTTCTGGCTTTTCTGTGCAATATTCTCTTCAATTTCGCGATTGGCCTGCTGATCGCGAAATTCCTCGGGCCGGAGGAATATGGCCGTTTCGCTCTGTCGCATGCGACGGCCATCGCTGTGCAGACGGCTTTCTTCGATTGGATTCGCCTCGGCGCAACGCGTTTTTATTCGCAACGTTCGCAACACGAAAATCCGGCCCTACGGCCAACCCTCGATGTCTCGTTCAGCCTGATCGGCTGCGCCATCGCGATCGGTGGTGGCCTTCTCATGCTGTCGGGGGTGCATTTCACCCTTTCCAACCCTTTCATCGGCCTGGCGCTCGCTATTGCCATTGCCAATGGCCTCTTCGATTATCATGCGGCTTTGGCCCGGGCCCGTTTCCACGATCAGCATTATGTCCGGCTGATTCTGGTCAAGACGTTCCTCGGCGCCCTGCTGATGGGCGGCGCCGCCTTCTGGTTCAATTCCGCCATGCTCACCCTCGTCGGGGCCACATTGAGCCTTGGCGGAGCGGTCCTGGCGGCACGCAGCGGCTTGCCAGCCGGTGAGACCTGCCAAGCCTTGCCACAGTTTGCCACGGCAAGTGCGCTGGTGCGCTATAGCCTGCCAATCGTCTGCGCCAATCTGCTCTATCTTTCGATTCCCCTAGCCAACCGCTCCTTGATCGCGATTTTTTACGGTTTTTCAGAAACCGGACAATTCTCCCTGGCCTTCGATTTCGGCACCAAGGCCATACAGGCCATTGGCTCAGCGCTCGATGTCGTTCTCTTCCAGATCGCCGTCGCGACCCATGAATTGCTGGGGCCGAGCCACGGCCGGCAACGGCTCGCCAATAATATAGCAATCATTTTCTCAGTGGTGCTCGCCTCCTGTACCGGCCTTTGGCTCACATTGCCATCGATCGAGGGCATGATTGTCCCAAACGATTTTCGCGGTCCCTTTTATATGCTGCTGCCCTTGATGCTGACCGGACTGTTTTGCTCGGCGCTCATCCAATTCGCTATCACACCGATTTTTCAAATCGAGAAAAGAACCGTGCCGCTGATCGCCGCTGCTTTCATCGGCTGTCTCGTTGATCCCATTTTAGTCTATGTCCTGCCGCGTAATCCTGATGCGTCCAGCCTCGCCATCGCCCAGGCTGGCGCCATGCTGGCGGCACTGATCGCGCTCATCACCTTCGCTGCTTTCACCAAACCGCAATGGCCGCGCTGGCGCGATCTCGCCATTGCCATGCTGGCCACGGCCCTGATGTCGGCGGCCTTGCTGCCGCTGCGCTCGCGCGAGCCGGGCCTTGCGACGCTGACCTTGCAGATCGGCATAGGTCTTCTCGTCTATGCCACCGTCACGCTTAGCCTCGATTTCGCCGGCCTGCGCGGCATCATCATGGCCCGATTGCGGACTTGATGTGTAGACATCGCATTTTTTCTATACATTCTCATTCCATGTTCGAACGACAGGGGATTTGACATGAGTTCCTATTGGTATTCACTGGCTGGAGGCCTGTTGATCGGCCTCTCAGCAGCCCTGCTTCTGCTGCTTAATGGACGCATCGCCGGGATCAGCGGCATTATCGGCCGGCTACTTGGCGGAGACCATCTTCCAGCCAATGGCGCCTTTCTCATTGGCCTGATCCTCGGACCTCTGGTCTTCAAAGTGTTTTTCGGCCATGCGCCGGATGTCACGATCACCGAGCCTTGGCCCCTGCTGATCGTCGCCGGGCTCCTGGTCGGCTTCGGTACACGCTTGGGATCGGGCTGCACCAGCGGCCATGGCGTTCTGGGTCTTGCGCGATTGTCCCCGCGTTCCTTCGCCGCCGTCGTCACCTTCCTCATCGCAGGCATTCTCACGGTCTTCCTTCTCAGAAAGTTCGGCCTATGAACAACCAGCTTGCTCGCATCCTGTCCGCCCTCGCCTGCGGCACCGTCTTCGGTTTCGGCCTTGCTCTTTCCGGCATGCTCAATCCGGTGCGCGTTCAGGGTTTTCTCGATCTTTTCGGTGCATGGGACCCAAGCCTGGCTTTCGTGCTCGGTGGCGCCGTGATCGTCGCCTTCATCGGGGTCACCCTCGCGCGGCGCCTGAAACATCCGATCTTCGAATGGACCTTCTATCTGCCGACCACCAAAAGAATCGACAAGCCACTTCTGTTTGGCTCAGCGATTTTCGGCATCGGCTGGGGATTGGGAGGGTTGTGCCCTGGTCCAGCCATAGCATCCCTGTCGCTGGGTCTCTGGCAGACACCCCTTTTCGTTCTCGCCATGGCCATTGGTATGGTCATCCACGACCGATTCTACAAAGGCGGCTCGCGCTGACAGCGCGTTTCTTCATGGTTCAAGCCTCTAGCTCCGCGCCTTAATGTGCGGAGCCTTCTCTTAAAGATTATTCCTTGCCGATTGTGCCTTGCGAATTGTGCCTTGACGGTCAGATTATTTGAGCTTACTGGTCTGCTGGTTGGTCCAGCAGGTCAGTCAAATGAGCCCGCATGACAAGAATACCTCTCCCATTGCCTCGGTCGTCGGCTCTTCGCTCGGCTTAAAGCGCACGGTGAAGGAGGCGATCGGCGACAGGATCGAGGACTTGATCGCGTCCGGTATTCTCCAGCTTGGTGATGAACTCCCGAGCGAGCGCGAACTGGCCAAAATGCTTTCCGTCAGCCGGGAGACCGTGCGCGGCGCCATTCAGACCCTCTCCGCACGCGGCATTGTCTCGGTTTCACAAGGGGCACGGACGCGTGTCGCCAATGTTTCGGTGGCGCAGCGGCGCGGTGGTCTTTCCACGCTCGGCACGATCGACACCTACGATCTCGAAACGGTTCACGCGTCGAGGCTGCTCGTCGAACGAGCCGTTGTAGCGGATGCGGCGCGGCATATTTCCGCGCAGACGCTCGCCTTTCTCGATGCATCGCTTGTGGCCCAGCATGAGGTGCTCGACGATCCCATGCGCTTTCTGATCTATGACCGAGAATTCCATCTCGCCATCTACCATTCCGCAAGCAATCCGTTACTCGCGGATTTCGTGACCGATCTTTACACCTATATGCTCGACCGGCGCCGTGTAGCAATGTCGAAACCAGACGCCATGAACCAGAGCTACGAGGATCATGCCGCGATCGTCGAGGCCTTGAGGTCCCACGACCCAGAAGCCACGAGCCTGGTTTTCGATCGTCACATTAATCGTATTTATGCGACCAGCAAAAAGCTCATGGGAAGCGGGTCGCAATAGAACACGCCAGCCGCGCCTACAGCGGCGGAAAGATATGTCGCTCGTGAACACACGAGGCCGTGAAAACAAAACGCGTGAACAAGAGCGCGTTTAGGGGAGGTTTGGGTATGCATATTCTCATTATCGGTGCCGCCGGTATGATCGGCCGCAAATTGACACATCGTCTGGTTCAGGACGGACGGATCGGTGAGAAACAGATCGAAAAACTATCCCTCGTCGATGTCATCGAGGCGCCCGTGCCGGAAAAATTTACCGGCAAGATCGAGATCCGTGCCGCCGATATCGCCCAGAAGGACGCCGCTGCCACGATCATAGCCTCCCGGCCAGACCTCGTCTTTCATCTTGCCGCCATCGTCTCTGGCGAGGCCGAAGCCAATTTCGACAAGGGATACAGCATCAATCTCGATGGCACGCGATTTTTGTTCGAGGCGATCCGCCATGAAGGCGAAAAATCGCCTTACAAACCGCGCGTCATCTTCACCTCCTCGCTTGCCGTCTTCGGGGCCCCGCTTCCCGATGTCATCGAGGATGATTTCATCCTCACGCCCTTATCGAGCTATGGGACACAAAAGGCGATCGGCGAACTGCTCTTGGCCGATTACTCACGCAAGGGCTTTCTCGACGGCATTGGCCTGCGGCTCCCCACAATATGTATCCGCCCCGGCAAACCCAATGCCGCGGCGTCGGGCTTTTATTCCAATATTCTTCGCGAACCGCTCATCGGGCAAGAAGCCGTTCTGCCAGTCTCGGATGATGTCCGGCACTGGTTCGCAAGCCCTCGCGCCGCCGTCTCTTTCCTCGTACATGCGGCGAGCCTTGATCTTGAACCGCTCGGCTGGCGCCGCAGCTTGACCATGCCCGGCCTCTCGGCGACCGTCGGGGAGGAAATCGAAGCCTTGCGGCGGGTTGCTGGAGAAAAGGCCGTACGCCTTATCAAACGGGTCCCCGACCCAGCGATTGCCCGTATCATTGAAAGCTGGCCGCGCGCCTTCGCCGCGCGCCGCGCCGAGGCCCTCGGTTTCGTCGCCGAAACATCAATGGATACGATCATCAAGACTCACATCGATGACGAATTGGGCGGCGCCATAGTCTGAGTCCATTAGACACAATAATGTATTGAGTAACCATAAAAATCAATGAGATCGGCGTATCAACCGATCCTGCCGCGCACCATTGTCATGTGGGGTGCTGTCAAAAATACAGAATACCCGGAGGAAACATCCATGTCTCTATCGGTCACCGCGTTTGTCGCGGATTCAGAGGAGAAAAAGGTTGAAGATGCCATCTATCGCAAGGTGACCTGGCACATTCTTCCCCTCCTCTTTCTTTGCTATCTTTGCGCTTATCTCGATCGTGTGAATGTCGGTCTCGCCAAACTGCAAATGTCCGCCGACTTGCAGTTCAGTGAAACGGTTTATGGTCTTGGCGCCGGCATTTTCTTCATCGGCTTCTTCACGGTCGAAATTCCCAGCAATATCCTGCTTCACAAACTCGGCGCGCGCGTCTGGATCGCGCGCATCATGATCTCCTGGGGTCTGATTTCAGGCGCCACCATGTTTGTCACCACGCCTTGGGCCTTCTATGTGCTGCGCTTCTTCCTCGGCGTCGCAGAGGCCGGGTTCTATCCCGGCGTCATCCTCTATCTGACTTATTGGTACCCGAAAGAGCGGCGTGGCCGGATTTACGCCCTTTTCGCGACGGCCGTGCCCTTCTCCGGCATTATTGGCGGTCCCTTGTCCGGCCTGATCATCGATGGCATGAACGGCGTGGCCGGCTGGACCGGCTGGCAATGGATGTTCCTTTTGGAAGCCTTGCCGTCCATCGTAATGGGCATTGCCGCATTTATTTTCCTTACCGATCATATTCATAAAGCCAAATGGCTGTCCGATGCCGAAAAGACGCTTCTGAGCCGGAATATTTCGCGTGATGCGGACGGCAAAACTGTGCATTCGGTTTGGGCTGCACTGATGAACCGTAAAGTCTGGTTCATGACAACAATCTATTTTTGTCTCATCATGGGATTTTATGGAGTGGGTTTCTGGCTGCCCACACTCATCAATGCCACCGGCGTCAAAAGCGCTTGGCATGTCGGCTTGCTCACCGCCATTCCCTATGCATCCGCCGGTATCGCCATGCTGCTCATCGCCCGCAGCGCCGATCGCAGAAACGAACGGCGCTGGCACCTCGCGCTGACCTGCGTCGTCGGCGGCATTGGTCTCATCCTCAGCGCGCTTCTATCGCAGAGTATTCCCCTGGCCATGGCGGGATTGACGCTCGGCGCCATGGGCGCTCTGTCGACACTCCCCTTGTTCTGGAGCATTCCGACAGCTTTCCTGAACGGCACAGCCGCAGCGGCCGGCATTGCCTTCATCAATTCAGTCGGTAATCTCGGCGGTTTCGTCAGCCCCTATATGATCGGCTTTATCCGCGACACCACGGAAAGTTCCAATTTGGGCATGTATATGCTCGCCGCTTTCCTCTTTCTCGGTGCCGGCCTCACTCTCCTGGTTCCTGCCAAACTGACCGGCAAAGCGTGACGATTAGAGCCACAGTCCCTGGACCGCATTCAATGTGAATGCGGCAAGACGTAATAAATGAACCGCATTCAATGTGAATGCGGTTCCTCGGCCAATTTCAGGCCAAAAGTTTTGACGAGATCCTCGACCTGTTCTTTCGTCAAATAGCGCGGGTTGAGACCACGCAGCAAAAGATAAAGCTTCGCGGTCTCTTCCAATTCCTCAGTGGCGAAGACGGCTGCTTCGAGCGTATCACCAGCAACAACGGGACCGTGATTGGCCAACAAGACGGACGTATAACGGCCGGCAAGCCCCTTGATGGCATCGGCCACGGCAGGATCACCGGGACGATAATAGGGCACAAGCGCGGTCACGCCCGCCCGCATGAGATAATAAGGCGTTATCGGCGGCAAGACCGCGCGCGGATCAATTTCCGGCAGCATAGATAGCGCGACGGAATGCGTCGAATGCAGATGCACAATGGCGCGGGCGCTGCTTCGCGTTTCATAAAGCGCCGCATGGAGCGGGATCTCCTTGGTCGGTGCATCACCAGAAACCAGTTTTCCAGTGGCATCGAGCCGCGTGATGCGCGCCGGATCGAGAAAACCGAGCGAGGCATTGGTTGGCGTGACAAGCCAGCCTCCATCATCAAGCCGAAGACTGATATTGCCGGAAGACCCAGGCGTCAGGCCACGTTCAAAGAGCGAACGACCAAAACGGCAGATTTCGTCGCGCAATTTTGTCTCGCTCATCGTGTTTTCCGCCTCTTCGTATGCCAGCCTCACTCAGGCCGTCGCGCCTTGCATCAATTCAAATCCGACATCAATAAGCTGCGACGGTCCATCCGAGCAGACGAGTTTAGCGCCGCATTCACCGATCAGAACACGCGGTGTTCTGATCGTCGTGAGCGGTTGCGGTGCGCACTGGCCCACATCCAATCCATTGTAGCCGAAGAGGGCCAAGCGATCCGGTATCGCGATCCCCCGGCCAAGGCACAGGAAATAGCCGCCCATGGCCATGTCGTCATTGGAGAAATAAACCGCATCGAGCTTGGGGCAGCGCGATAACAAGCGCTCAAGGCCGGCGCGACCTTTCTCGATAGAAGAGGCCGCGTCGATGATTTCCCGATCATAAAGTTTAATGCCTGCCTCGGCCAGGATTTCAAGAAAGCCCGCAAGCCGCTTCGCCGCGCGGCGGTCACGATTCAGATCATGGCCGACATAGCCAATGCGGCGATAGCCTCTCGCGAGCAGATAACGCGCGCTGACCCGGCCCGCTTCACGACTCGAAAAGCCGACGACATGATCGATCCCCGTCCCGTCGGTATCGAGAAGTTCGGCAATGCGGACGCCACTTGCGCGCATCATCGTCACGGCGCGCTCGCTATGCTCCAGACCGGCGATCAACAGGCCCGCGGGGCGCCAGGCAAACATGGATTCAATGAGCGTCTCTTCCTGATTCTGATCATAATCCGTGATGCCGATAACCGATTGAAAACCGGCCGTCATCAACGCGTTTTGCGCGCCGCGCAAGACATCAGGAAACACGATATTCGCAAGGGAGGGAATGATGATCGCAACGAGATTCGATCCCGTGGAAGCTAGCGCGCCGGCGATTTTGTTTGGGACATAACCCAGCCGATCGACCGCGCTCTGGACCCTTTCGCGCGTCTTTTCCGAAAAGGAACCGTGGTTGCGCAAAACACGGGAGACCGTGCTCTCGCCCACGCCCGCCTCGCGCGCGACATCCGTCAAGGTCACGCTGGAAGCGATCCTACGATTGTCAAGCCAGCGGTCTTCAGACACGCAAAATCCTCCCGGCCCTTTCTACCTCTTTTCCCATAAAAATGCAGTGAGTCTCAAGTCCTATTTGGCAGCGCTGCCAAAATGTGATAGAGAAAATGGTAGCGCTGCCAATCTGCATCGCAGAACAGCAGCGCCAAAGCATTGGCATGCGCGATGGGCTTCGCCCGCGTCAGACAATGCAAGGATTCAATAACAAGAGTTTCCGCGTGATCTCGCTGATCGCGAAAGGGACCCCCCTGAAAACAATCAAGGAAAACCAAGCCCGAAGCGGGCGAGGGAGGAAAATATGAGCATGGAAATGCATGCATTGCCGCTTGCGGCATCCAACAATGTGGATGCTGAAAGCCAGGCCTATCGCAAAGTCTTCTGGCGCATCGTCCCTTTTCTCATGGTGTGTTACGTGGTCGCCTATCTCGACCGCATCAATGTCGGTTTCGCGAAATTGCAGATGGCGCAAGACCTGCAATTCAGTGAAGCCGTTTACGGATTAGGGGCCGGAATTTTCTTTCTCGGTTATTTTCTGTTCGAGATTCCGAGCAATTTGATCCTTCACAAGGTCGGCGCCCGCGTCTGGATCGCGCGGATCATGGTGACCTGGGGTCTGATTTCCGCCGCCTTTATCTTTGTTGGCTCGGCGCCAGCCTTTTATGTGATGCGCTTTCTCCTCGGCATGGCGGAAGCAGGTTTCTACCCAGGTATCATTCTCTATCTGACCTTCTGGTATCCGTCCTATAAACGCGCCAAGATCATCGCCATCTTCATGGCGGCCATTCCCGTCTCTGGCATTTTCGGCAATCCGCTTTCCGGCTGGATCATGGACCAGTTCCATCATACCGGCGGGCTTGCAGGTTGGCAGTGGATGTTCCTGATCGAAGCGGTCCCCGCTGTCATCGTCGGCATCATCACCTATTTCTATCTCGACAATAATATCCGCGATGCCAAATGGCTCAGCGACGACGAAAAGCAGATCCTCGAACAGAATATCAAGGCGCAAGCCGCTCAGCGGGAAACAACGCATTCGCTCAGGCAGGTCTTCACCAATCCGCGCATCTGGCAAATGGCCTTCATTTATTTTGCCGTCGTGACAGGTCAATACGGTTTGACATTCTGGATGCCGACCTTCGTCAAAACTGTGGGTGTGACCGGGAATTTCAATATTGGCCTCATTAGCGCGATCCCGTTCCTGTGCGCGGTCGTGGTCATGATCGCCTTTGGCCGCAGCGCCGATCACTATCGTGAACGCCGTTGGCATCTCGCCATCCCCGCCTTGCTCGGCGCCGTCGGTTTCATCGCCGCAGCAACAACCACCAATATGGGCTTTGCCATTCTCTTTTTGTCCTTGGCAGCCGCCGGCGCCCTAACATGCGCCCCCTTGTTCTGGTCACTGCCGACAGCTTTTCTTTCGGGAACAGCCGCGGCAGGCGGTATCGCCATGATCAATTCCATCGGCAATCTTGCGGGTTTCGT
Organism: Beijerinckia indica subsp. indica ATCC 9039; assembly: GCF_000019845.1. Lineage (NCBI taxonomy): Bacteria > Pseudomonadati > Pseudomonadota > Alphaproteobacteria > Hyphomicrobiales > Beijerinckiaceae > Beijerinckia > Beijerinckia indica. The sequence continues at coordinate 2,384,037 of NC_010581.1, forward strand.
CAGCCCCTATGTCATTGGAATGATCCGCGACGCGACGGGCAATACGCAATACGCCATGTATACGCTCGCTGCCATGCTCGTCCTTGGGGCTATCGTCACACTTTTGACACCCGCCAGATTGGTCAATCACTGAGACCAAGGGTGGATCCGGCTCTGAATCCACCCGATCTCAGACATTTTCACCAATCATTTCACGGCCTCTTCGACAATGAAGGAAAAATAGAATGAATGCGGTCACAAATGCCACGGAATTCCGGCTCGGGCGCGTCGCCGTCATCGGACTGGGCTCCATGGGTTATGGCATGGCGCAATCGTTAAAGCGCGCCGGTTTCGATGTCACCGGTTGCGACACCAATCAGGACGCCGTTGCTCGCTTTGTTGCGGAGGGGGGACGCAGCAGCCCCATACTGGCGGACGTAGCGGCGGACGCCGATTGCGTTATCTCGGTCGTGGTCAATGCGGCGCAGACGGAAGCTATCCTCTTCGGCGATGGTGGCGTGGCCGAGACCATGCCCAAGGACAGCGTGTTCATCTCCTGCGCCACCATGGATCCCGATATTGTTCGCCGTCTCGCTGCCAAGCTCGAAGCGACGGGCCGACATTATCTCGATGCACCAATCAGCGGCGGCGCAAAGCGCGCGGCGGAAGGCGCCTTGACCATCCTCGCCTCCGGTTCGCCAAAAGCTTTTGCAAAGGCGCGCCCGGCACTCAATGCCATGGCTGCCAAACTCTATGAACTCGGCGATGCGCCAGGCCAAGGCGCCGCGTTCAAAATGATCAACCAGCTTCTCGCCGGCGTACACATTGCCGTCGCCAGCGAGGCAATCACCTTTGCCGCCCGTCAAGGTCTCGACCTCGACAAGGTTTATGAGGTTATCACCGCTTCGGCAGGCAATTCCTGGATGTTCGAGAATCGCGTGCCACATGTCCTCGAAGGCGATTACACGCCGCGCAGCGCCGTGGATATTTTCGTCAAGGATCTCGGCATTATTCAGGATATGGCACGCAACACCAAATTTCCCGTGCCGATCGCCGCCGCCGCATTGCAAATGTTTCTGATGACCTCCGCCGCCGGCATGGGCCGCGAGGATGATGCCTCAGTCGCACGGCTTTATGCCAACATCACCGGGACGAAACTGCCTGGAGCATAACCCCCGAAAGCAGAACGCTTTCTGGATCACGATTATGCGTTAAGACAACAAGATAAGGGCGTTTTCAGATTCGGATGAATCTGGAAATACACCGATAAGCCATGCGATCACCCTGAACGTGTAGAGGATGCCGCCATGCCACGTTTTGCCGCCAATCTCACGATGATGTTCAATGAATGGGATTTTCTCGATCGTTTCGATGCCGCCGCCGACGCCGGTTTCGAGGCTGTCGAATATTTGTTTCCCTATGATTTCACGCCGGAGGCGATTGCCGAGCGTTTGACACGCAATGGTCTGACCCAGGCCCTGTTCAATCTGCCGCCGGGCGATTGGGCCGCCGGCGAACGCGGTCTTGCCGCCCTACCCGGCCGCTTCGAGGATGTGAAGGCGGCCGTGACACACGCTCTCCCCTATGCGGAGGCGACGGGTGTCAAGCGGCTGCATCTGATGGCGGGCATCGGCGAGCGATCGAGTGCGGCAGCGACCGCCGCCTATTCTCAATCCGTTGCCTGGACGGCGGAAATTTTGGCCGACAAAGGCCTCGACCTTCTGCTCGAACCGATCAACAGCCGTGACATGCCAGGCTATTTCCTGAATGATTTTGCCTGGACGGATGCCTTCATCAAAGAGCTCGCCGCGCCCAATCTAAAACTACAATTCGACATTTATCATCGTCAGATCATGCATGGCGATGTGACCATGGCTTTCCGCCAGCTCCTGCCTTTCATCGGTCACGTGCAGATCGCAAGCGTCCCCTCGCGCCATGAACCGGATGGCGAGGAATTGAACTATGGTTTTCTTTTCGAGGAGATGGACCGGCTGGGCTATGCCGGTTTCACGGGCTGCGAATACCGCCCGCGCGCCGGCACCTTGGCGGGACTCGATTGGTTCAAACCCTATGCGCGGAGAGAACCCGTGTTGAGCTTGACGGGAGAACGGTCATGAGCTTGCTGCTCGGTTGCATCGCCGATGATTATACAGGCGCGTCCGATCTCGCAAATACACTTGCCCGCAATGGATTGCGGACGATCCAGACCATCGGCCTGCCTGCGGCCGATCTCGATTTGAAGGATATCGATGCCGCCGTCGTCTCTTTCAAAAGCCGCTCCATTCCTGCGGACGAGGCCGTCGCCTTGGCCGTCTCCGCGAACCATTGGCTGCGCGAACACGGCGCCAAACATGTCCTATTCAAAATCTGTTCGACCTTCGATTCAACCGATCTTGGCAATATCGGTCCAGTCACGGAGGCCTTGCGCAACGCGGATGCAACGCTGCCAACTCTGGTGACACCGGCTTTTCCCGAGACAGGGCGAACTGTCTATCAAGGCCATCTTTTCGTTGGTTCCGTGCCGCTCAATGAAAGTCCTCTCAAGGACCATCCGTTGAATCCGATGCATGACGCCAATCTCGTTCGCGTTCTCGCGCGCCAGAGTCGAGACAAGGTCGGCCTTGTACCTTTGTCCGTCGTCGAACAAGGTGTCGAGGCAGTTCGCACACATCTCGTCGCTCTAGCCAGTGAAGGCGTGCAAAGCGCAATCATCGACGCGGTTTTCGATCGGCATCTCGAAACCATTGGAATGATTGCACTGGAAGCGCCGACATCGACCGGCGCTTCAGGACTCGGCCTTGGCCTGGCCCGCGCGCTCACCGCGTCCAAGCCGATCCAAGCTGGCGTGCAGTCACAGAAGGCCTCCACGCCGGTCGCGGGACATGCCGCGATCATTGCCGGAAGCTGCTCGCAAGCGACTTTGCAGCAAATCGAGGCCGTAGCGGGAGCTATTCCAACCTTGCGCCTGCAACCCGAAGAGCTCATCGCCAGCCCGGCCCATACGGTCGAACGAGCCCTCTCCTGGGCCCGCCCACAATTGGCATCGGGGCCGGTACTGATCGCCAGCAGTGCCCCGCCTTCCGAAGTCATTGCCCTGCAAGCCCGCCATGGCAAGGAATCCGGCATCGCAATCGAAAAGGCGCTCGCCGAAATCGCCTCGGGACTCGTCAATTCCGGCGTGAAACGGCTTGTCGTCGCGGGGGGCGAAACATCGGGCGCAACGGTGGATCGGCTGCATGTGCAAGCCTTTTCGATCGGACAGGAAATCGCCCCAGGCGTGCCCATTCTTGAGGTATCCGATCAGGAACATGGCGCCATGCTGCTCGCTCTCAAATCCGGCAATTTTGGCGGCCGTGATTTCTTCAGCCGAGCGCTTGAACTGATGCAATGATCCTGACGCATCCATGCAACATGGCAAGAGGGTTGGTGATCATGCCAATCCTCGACCAATGACGGGAATCAAGTCTCGGTTTCACGCAGTCACGCGGCCCAAAAACGCCCGTATCGTGCTGGCGATCTCACGCGCATGCGTCTCAAGTGCGAAATGACCGGTGTCGAAGAAATGCACTTCGGCTTTTGGATTGTCTCGCTTGAAGGCTTCGGCGCCTGGCGGCAGGAAGAACGGATCATTCTTGCCCCAGACCGCGAGGAATGGCGGCTGCTGGGCCGCGAAATAGGCATGAAACTTGGGATAGAGCGCGACATTCGTTGCATAATTGCCAAAGAGGTCGAGCTGGATCTCGTCATTGCCTGGGCGCGATAGCAAAGCATAATCGAGCCAATAGGCTTCGGGTGCTACTTTCATCTCATCGGCGACACCATGCACATATTGCCATTTGGTGCCCTCGAGCGTCAGCAGCGAGCGAATAGCGTCCCGGTTCTCCTGGCTTGGCTCACGCCAATAGTTCTGGATTGGCGTCCAGCCCTCGCTCAAACCTTCTTCATAAGCATTGCCGTTCTGCGAGATAATCGCTGACACGCGCTCGGGCCGCGCCATGGCCAGACGATAACCGACGGGCGCCCCGTAATCGAAGACATAGATCGCATAATGCTCAAGGCGGATGACATCGGTAAAATCCTGGATGACCTTTGTCAAATTGTCGAATGTATAGTCGAACCGACCCCGTTCGGGCGCCGTGGTGAAACCAAAACCCGGCATATCAGGCGCGATAATATGATAACGATCAGCCAAAAGCGGGATCAGATCCCGGAACATATGCGAGGAAGTCGGAAAGCCATGTAACAGCAGAAGCGTCGGGTTCGCTGCATCGCCAGCTTCGCGGTAGAAGACCGTCACAGGACCGACCTTGGCTGTGCGCAAGGAGATTTCCACAGAGTTCGGAATGGCTGCGATATTCATATTCATAGCGTCTCTCCGGATTATCACGTCTCATCGACGCGTATCATCATGCCTTCTTGTGATATAGCCTTGCGTATTCCGGCAGAATATTTAGAGTTCGGCAGTCAGTATTCCAACTTTCGGAAGAATTATGGATCGCATCGATGCGATGAAAGTCTTCGTCGCCGCGCTCGATGAAGGCAGTCTCGCCGGCGCGGGGCGTCGTCTTGGGCGTTCACCGGCCGCCGTCAGTCGCGCTGTCGCCTTTCTCGAAGACCATGTCGGCGTGCAACTCCTCCATCGAACAACGCGCTCGATTAAATTGAGCGAGGCGGGCGAACGCTATGCCGCCGCCTGCCGCCGTGTGCTAACCGATCTCGAGGAGGCCGATATTCTCGCCGTCGGCGAGCGCTCGGCGCCGCGTGGAACGCTGACCATTACAGCGCCGGTCATCAGCGGCGAGGATATCCTAAGGCCGATCCTCGACGCTTTTCTCGATGCCTACCCCACCGTTTCAGCCAAACTCTATCTGCTTGATCGGCCGGTCAATCTGATTGATGAGGGAGTCGATGTCGCTTTGCGTATCGCGCACCTTCCCGACTCATCAATGGTCGCGACCCGCGTCGGCGAAGTCCGGCGCATTATTGTCGCCTCTCCTCGCTATCTCACCGAACATCCACGCATCCTGGAGCCCAGCGATCTCGCTAAACACCAGATCATCGCCATGACGCATTTCGGGCTGGACTCCTGGAGTTTTCCGCCTATGGAAGGCTCGACCATTCCCCGTAGCGTTTCCTTCACGCCACGCTTCATCGTCAATAGTGTGCGGGCAGCAGTCGCCTCCGCCGCCGAAGGCCATGGCGTCACACGACTGTTTTCCTATCATGTCGCGGAAAAGGTCCGGGAAGGCCAATTACTGATTATCTTGAGCGATACCGAACACACATCCTTGCCGGTCCATGTCATCACGCAGGAAGGCAGGCTTTCTGTTCCGAAAGTTCGTGCTTTCGTGGATTTTGCCGTGCCACGCCTGCGCAAGCACTTTGGCCGCCTGACCACCGACACCAAGGGCTGATCTTTCATTCACTCGTTTTACGGAAGAGTTTCTGCCGAATAGCGCCTATTCGATCGCAAAAGATCAAACATAAATGATTTGTGCCGGCTCTGAACAGGCCGGATCGGCGGCAATCCAGCCATCCGAAGAGATCATCGAGGCACTCATGGGTACGGAACAGAAAGTCGCCATCATTACGGGCGCATCGCAAGGCATTGGCGCGAGCCTCGTCAACGCCTATCGTGACCGCAATTATCGCGTCATCGCCAATTCTCGCTCGATCAAACCGTCGAACGATCCCGATGTCCTCACCATTGATGGCGATATTGCCGACCCCAAAACAGCGGACCGCGTGATCCGTGAAGGTCTCGCCCGTTTCGGGAGAATCGACACGCTCGTCAACAATGCCGGCATTTTCCTCGCCAAGCCTTTCACCGAATATACGGAGCAAGATTTCACCGCGATCCTCGCGGTCAATCTCGCGGGCTTCTTTCACATTACACAGCGCACGGTAGCAGAAATGCTGAAACAAGGCTCAGGCCATATCGTCAACATCACAACGAGCCTCGCCGATCAGGCGATAGCCAGTGTGCCCTCGGTGCTGGCCTCCTTGACCAAGGGCGGTCTTAATTCGGCAACCAAATCGCTCGCCATCGAATATGCACCGAAAGGCATCCGCGCGAATGCGGTCTCACCCGGCGTGATCAAGACCCCGATGCATCCGGTCGAAACCCACGAGTTCCTGGCAAAACTGCATCCACTCGGCCGCATGGGCGAGATCCGCGACATTACCGAGGCTGTCCTCTTCCTGGAAGCGGCCAGCTTCATAACCGGCGAAATTCTCCATGTCGATGGTGGCCAGAACGCCGGCCATTGGTGAGCCCCACACGCGAAATATGACGCCGATTCCAAACTCTTCTTCTCAGTTCCCAAAGGAGCCTCGCATGACAACATGGCCCGACACACGAATCCTCGATCTCTTCGGCATTGAGCTCCCCATCATCCAGGCACCGATGGCCGGGGCCACGACTCCCGAGATGGTCATCGCGGTCAGCGAGGCTGGAGGGCTCGGCTCATTGCCCAGCGCTCAATATACGGTCGAGCAGCTTCGCGCGGCTTTGGAAAGCATACGTTCTGGTACATCCCGGCCGATCAATGTCAATTTCTTCTGCCACGTCATGCCCGCTGACGATCCCGCGCGGCAAATGGCCTGGCGGGCCAGGCTCGCGCCCTATTACGTGGAGGCTGGGCTCGATCCAGCCGTCCCCCCGCCCGTTACGGGCCGCGCCCCCTTTGATGACGCTTTCTGTCAGGTCGTCGAGGAATTTCGGCCGGAAGTCGTCAGTTTCCATTTTGGCCTGCCGGAAACTTCTTTGTTGGAACGGGTGAAAAAGATCGGCGCCAAGGTCATATCCTCTGCCACGACTGTCGCCGAGGCCCTCTGGCTCAATGAGCGTGGCATTGATGCCATTATCGCCATGGGTTTCGAAGCCGGCGGTCATCGCGGCAATTTTCTGACCCAGGATATGGCGACCCAAGTCGGGACCATCGCGCTCGTGCCACAAATCGTCGATGCCGTTCGCGTCCCCGTCATCGCGGCCGGCGGCATCGCCGATGGGCGCGGCATAGCAGCCGCTTTCATGCTCGGGGCTTCGGCTGTGCAGATCGGCACCTCCTATCTTTTTACACAGGAAGCGAAAATCCCCGCGATCCACAGGGAAGCCTTGGAATCCGCCACCGACGACAATACGGCGCTGACCAATCTCTTCACCGGTCGGCCTGCGCGCGGCATTCTCAACCGAATCATGCGCGAGATCGGCCCGCTTTCGGATCTTGCTCCCGCTTTTCCAACCGCAGGCGGGGCACTCGCCCCCTTAAAGAGCCATGCGGAAGCCAAGCAATCGGGGGATTTCACCAACCTTTGGTCAGGTCAGGCCGCGCGCCTGGCGCATAAGCTCCTGCCTGCCGGAACTTTGACCCGACAATTGGCGGATGAGGCAGAAAAGCGCCTGTACCCTGGCGGTGCACATTGATCGGAACCAATATCCCCGCTGCTCAAAAGGCTTTTTGCCTCTGCATGCTTTTGGCGAGACCTTGGTGCATCCGTCCGTGCCGCTCAAGAGATCGCGTCATTAAACGCTGGAATCAAATAAAGGCCGCGGAAGCGGCCTTTATTTGATTCATCGATTCTTTCGAGATTTTGGTGCGGGCGGTCGGAATCGAACCGACACTCTGTTACCAGAACCGGATTTTGAGTCCGGCGCGTCTACCTGTTCCGCCACGCCCGCGCGGTACGCAGCCTTTTGCATGAGAGCGCGACAGATGTCCAGTCTCAAGCTATCGAAGATGCATAGAAAATGTGGACCTGTTGCATAGGTTGCGAATGAACGGCCTGTTGAGCAAGGTAAGGCGAGCACGCTCATGCGCTGCGATTGGATTATGCGCGTGGAATAATCCATCGAGACAGAGATCAAGCTGTTTCTGACAGAGGTCCAGCTGTCACACTTCTTGACACAGCCACAGTCTTGATTCTTATTTAAACGCGATGGTTCCCCAAAAGGGATCAAAAGGGAATGTGGTTAGCGCACTCCGCGCGATGCCGCAGCTGCCCCCGCAACTGTATATGGCGAGCCGAGGACCAACCAAGCCACTGGAGCTGATGTCTCTGGGAAGGCGGTTCGAGGTGATGACCCATGAGCCAGGAGACCTGCCATCATTCGTGGTCACGCGCGAGAGCGTCGGGCGGGGTGCACCGGTGCGGTCGAACTTATTCTATGTGCGTTCAGCACCTCTAGCTAGGTGAAGACCCTTCGCAGTGACGGCCCACGTTTGCTGCGAGTCTCTCCGCGTGCTCTCCCCATCCTTGCGCATGGCGCAAAGCGGATTCTTTCCGCGCGCTTTATACCATTCGTGTTTTCTTTCCTGTCTCTTGACGTCCTCCGCATTCAGCGAGGAAGCCTTGCCCGCTCTCATTGTCACGGCTGACCGTGTCGAGGAGCCAATTTCCCGCACCGCATCCTCGATAACGATCATCCCTTCGGAGGAAATAGAGAAACGGGGCACTTTCGGCCTGCCGAACGTATTGCGCGGCGTTCCAGGGCTTGATCTTTACGAAACTGGCGGTCCCGGCACCGCCACTTCGGTTTTTCTGCGTGGTTCGGCCCCTGGACAAACCTTGGTGCTGATCGATGGCATGCGTATCGGCGATCCCTCCTCGATCGATGGCTCTGTCGATCTCGGTGGCCTCGTCGCCACGGATCTCGACCAGATCGAGGTGCTGCGTGGTCCGCAATCGGCCCTCTATGGTTCGGCTGCCATGGGCGGCGTCATCAATATCGTCACACGCAAAGGCAGCGGCGCGCCACGCGCCTCAGTCCTCATGGAAGGGGGCAGATATGGCACGGCGCACACACGCGCAGCCCTGTCCGGCGGCACTGACCGCCTCTCCTACGCATTCTCCATTGATGGCCTTTATACGTCTGCCTTTCCACGCTACGGCTATCGCATCACGAGGCCTCTGACGATCGGCGATGGCGTGACACCCCTACCACCAGCGCCGTCAAGCGACCCAACCCGCAAAGGAGGCTTCCACGGTCGCCTCGCCTATAACTTTACGAACGATATTTCAATCGAGGGCGGTGTGATCGGCTATGATAGTTCAATCCGCTTCGACAATCCTTACGCATACAATACTGCTGACATCTTCAATCCCTATAATCATCAGCATGCAACCTTCCTGCAAGGTTATCTCCTGGGCAAGGCCGACCTGTTCGACCATTTTCTGCACAACCGCCTGAGCCTTTTCGGCAATATCACCGACCACTCGGTCTGGCAGGCCCAATCCTGCTATGACACCGCCTATAACGCATTCGACTGCCGCATGGGTTTTCGCGGCGCGCGGCGCGGCGGCGAATATCAGGGTGATGCGGTCCTCGGCTCCTTGGGCCTTTTCACTTTCGGGGTGCGTCTTGAGAAAGAAGTCGCGGACACGTCACAGGACCCAGCGCCGCCCGGTGCTTTTGATCCGATCCATGCGAGCCAGACCACTTATTCCGGCTTTGCACAACATCAGCTCACCCTGTTCGACCGGTTCGATATCACCTATGGCGGGCGCATGGACGCCATTGACAAAGGCCCAACCTTTACAACCTGGAGAGCAACCGGTGCCTATCGGATCGAGGAGACGGGAACCAAGCTGCGCGCAAGCGCAGGCACTGGCGCGCGTATCGGCTCGCTCTATCAAAGGTTTAGCCAATACGGCAATCCCGCGCTCGCACCCGAATATAGCATCGGCTATGATGCAGGTATCGAGCAAACCCTGTTCGGCGGACATGTCTCGTTCTCAGCCAATTATTTCGAAAACAGATTTCGCAATCTGATCGATTTCGGCATGTCGGCGAGCTGCTTCGCGATTCAGGTCTCCGGCTGTTACAATAATATCGGGCGAGCCGAGACGAAAGGCGTCGAATTCGCCAGCGAAGCCGTCCTTATTCCCGACGAATGGCGCCTCCGCGCGAGCTATACGCATCTCGTCGCGACGAATTTAGACACACAGCAGCGCGTGCCACGGCGCCCTCGCGACAAAGGCATGCTGTCGATCATCTATAGCGCCATTCCGGATTTCGAGTTCGAGGCACGCGGCCTTTTTGTCAGCGCGACGCCCGATTACGACTATACATACGGCCACGCCGTCATGCTCCCGGCCTATGCACGGATCGACCTGTTCGCCAGCTACAAACTGAATGAAACCGTGACCTGTTTCGCGCGCATAGAGAATGTCAATGATGCACGCTACGAGGAAGTCTATAATTACGGAACGCCAGGGCGGTCCCTCTACGGAGGCCTCAGAGTGACATGGTAGGAAATGGCCGATGACGACAACAGCAACACCCCCTTCCAAACAGACACAGACGGTGCCGCAGCGCGTGATCGGCGCTGATGGTGTCCCGCTCGATGTCTTTTCCCTGCCCAGCGATCAGGAGAGTCTTGAAGCACTCCTGCGCGATCTCTTCACCAACCATTGGTATGAGATCACCTTCGGTCCAATCATCGAGGGCGCCGCCTGGGAGATCCATGCTCCCGGCCCGCCAACGAAAATCAGCCTGCTTGACGGCTATCTGACGATTGCCTTCGGCCTCACGCATTTTCACATCTGCATCGGCGAGACGAAGGGCCCACAACGCGCCAACCTCCGCCGCGCTTGCGCAGCACCGGCGCACACATCGCGCGGAACTCTACCGCCGGATCGGGAAGAGCTGCGTGCCCCTATCCTGGAGTATCCGGCTTTTCAACGGTGCGGACGAGCAGCAGATAACGATCCTTCTGCCCAATCCTTTTCTCGATCCTGGAACGGAAAGGATCACTGGGCAGCCGGACTGGTCACGCCTTGCATTGTGGGATCGCCTGCGGGCGCACTGGCTTGGCCTCACCGAACCCGATCCGATCGACCGCCAGATCACCGGCGTCACATGACGGCGGAATGTATTCTTCCGCTTTCCACCGGATTTCATGGATCAGGATAGACCCTGTATCAGGTAACCAAGGAGTATGGATAAAATGATGAATACACTTTCGCTTGCCACCGCGCCGCGCGGTACACGCCTTGCCTGGGGTGTTCTGCTCGCAGCCGCGAGCCTCATTTTCAGTGGTGCACTGGCCTGTGCCGTTCCGCTCGCCGCTTTCGCCGCGATTTCTGCTCTTACGCTGAACCGGCGCGAGGCATTGATCGCCAGCTTTTCGGTGTTCCTTGTCAATCAAGCGGTCGGTTTCACCTTCCTGCATTATCCAACCGATGTAACAACTCTCGCCTGGGGCGCCGCGCTCGGTGCCATTACGCTTCTCTCCTGCGCGGCCGCCAGCACCGTCACGCACCGCGTTTCTACGTTTGCGGGGGCGCTCGCAGCCTTCCTTGCGAGCTTTCTCATCTATGAGGGCACGATCCTGGCTCTTGCCTTGGCGACAGATTCCGGGGCCGGAGCCCTCGCGGCGGCGGTCATCGGCCGGATCTTTCTCATCAATGCTGTCACCTTTGCCGGCCTTTTGGCCGTCAGGGTGCTAGTATCCACCCTCATTGAAGCGCGACTTTTCGCGGTTCAATGAGGACAAGTGGATAAGTTTAAAAAGTGACGTATCGAGAATCTGTGATTCTCGATACTAGGCCACCGCTCGCACATCACATCCAGAGTCTGGTTGCGGCGAGTTTGACGAGCGCGCGGTCGTCGACGCTGAAGAATCGCTCGACGAAATATTTCATCCATAGGATCATCACGGCGGTGCCGTGATGATCGGCTCGCTCAGTTATCCAATATCAGGGCGCAGACCGACCGCCTCGATCCCAGCCACGGCGCAAAGCTCATCATTATCAGAGGTGTCGCCGCTGATTCCGATGGCCCCGAGAAGCACGCCGCTTTCATCGCGAATCAACACCCCGCCCGGCACCGGCACGATCTTCCCTTCCGCCAATGTATTGACTGCACTGACGAAATAGGCCTGTTCCTGAGCACGTTTGAAAATCGCGCGCGAGCCCATGCCGAGAGCGAGAGCGCCATAGGCCTTGCCTTGCGCCACCTCGGCACGCAGAAGGCTGGTTCCGTCCTGCGCGACAAAGGCCTTGAGACAGCCACGCTCGTCAAACACGGAAATAGCGAGCGGCTTCAACTGCTTTTCAATCCCTTTGGCAAGAGCAGCCTCGACCACTCGGCGGGCGATATCCAAGGTCAACGCCATTTCACCAAGCTCCATTCTTCATGCTTTGATTGCTGGTTCAAATTCTTCGCATGAGCGCAAAGGCCCCTTTCGAGGACACGGCCACGCTCGCCAAGACCCTAGAGCATTTTTTATGAAAATGAATTCCATTTTTAAAATAAAAATGCCTAGATGAGAAAAAGAGGAGGTTTCCCGCAGAATCGGAAACAAGGGTGGAAGCCCTTTGACGCCCTTCACAAGAACCAGCCCAAGGAAGAGAAATGCTCTATCGTTTGGATGATCATCAACCACGGATCGATGCGACCTGCTTCATCGCCCCCAATGCTACGCTGATCGGTCAAGTGCATGTCGATGCGGAGGCCAGTATCTGGTTCGGCACGGTCCTGCGCGGGGATACCGAGGCCCTGCACATTGGCCGCGGCAGTAATGTGCAGGACAATTCCGTGCTGCATGCCGATCCGGGCTTTCCCCTCATTCTGGAAGAGGATGTCACCATCGGTCATCTCGCCATCGTGCATGGCTGCTTTGTCGGTGCGGGCTCCCTGATCGGCATGGGCGCAACCGTCATGAATGGCGCCAAGATCGGAGCGCAATGCCTGATCGGCGCCGGCAGTCTCATCACAGAGGGCAAGGAAATCCCGCCACGCTCCATCGTGCGCGGAGCCCCGGGCAAGGTCGTCGGCGAGGTCAGCGAGCAGCATCTGGCCAATATAGCGCGAACCGCCAAGACCTATCGCGAACGCGCGCAACGCTATCGTCTGCATCTGCAGCCGGTGGGATAAAGCGCAGAAAACCGAAAAACCATATTCAGCCGATTTCCTGCTCGAACAGGAAGCTGAGCTGCCCCACTGCCTCGGGCTCGGGTTTTGCGAAAGCGGAGAGGGTCACTCCCAAAAGCCTGATCCCCTTCGTGGTGGGGAAAAGCGGCGCCAGCAGGCTGGCGACCCTTTCCTCAAACAGAACCCGCGTCACAATCCCCTCGTCATCGGTCCGGCTGCGCGTGATCTGCTGAAAATCGGCATATTTCACCTTGAGGGTCACGGTCCTGGCGCGCAGATTCATCATCTCGCGAGAACGCCAGACTTTCTCCATGATCGGCGTCAAAGCGGCATAGGCTGCCTCGAAAGTGTAGAGATCGATTGCGAAGGTATTTTCGGCTCCAATCGACTTGCGTTCCCTGTCCGGCCGCACCGGGCGTTCGTCAACGCCGCGCGCGATCCAGTAATAATAGGTTCCAGCTTTGCCGAAATGCTGTTGCAGGAAGGCAAGCGGCCGCGCCTTTAAATCGCGGCCGGTCGCGATCGCAAGTTTTTCCATCTTGGCCGCCGTCGCAGGGCCGATCCCGTGGAACTTGCTGACTGGCAGAGCCTCGACAAAACCAGGCCCCATTTTGGGCGTGATGACGAATAGCCCGTTCGGCTTGTTGTGATCCGAGGCGAGCTTGGCCAGAAATTTATTATAAGAGACACCCGCCGAGGCGGTGAGTCCCGTTTCCGCCAAAATTCTCGCGCGGATCTGTTCCGCGATCTCGGTCGCTGATGCGACATTCCGTAAATTGCTCGTGACATCGAGATAGGCCTCATCGAGCGAAAGCGGTTCGATGAGAGCTGTATGTTCGGCAAAAATCGCGCGTATGCGCCGCGATACCGCTTTATAGATATCGAAACGCGGCGGCACGAAAATCAAATCTGGGCATTTGCGCAAAGCCGTCACGGAAGGCATAGCCGAATGGACACCGAATTTTCGGGCCTCGTAGCTCGCCGCAGCAACAACGCCGCGCGCCCGTGCGCTCCCGACAGCAACCGGCCGGCCACGCAGCCCAGGATCATCGCGCTGCTCGACGGAAGCGTAGAAGGCATCCATGTCGATATGAATGATTTTGCGCTGATGCGGCGGCATCGTATTGCCGCCGTTCCCGCCCTCCCCCATACTGGCCTGATCCTCTCTCACCCTGCCGTGGAATAGAGAGCTATCCACTCACCCGGTCAAGCTTCGAGCACATAGGTTCCCGGCGCATCCGCAAAGGCGCTCACATTGCCGTCCAGGAGAAGCGGCTTTCTCTCACCACTCGAATGCTCTTGGAGCCAATCGACCCATTGTGGCCACCAGGATCCCTCTTGCCGTTTGGCAATAGCGAACCAGCGGTTACTGTGAATATAATGATCTTTTTCGGTCTTGGTGTGAAACCGGTAATGGCGTCCAGGATGGCCGATTTCGGAAATGATCCCGGCATTATGGCCGCTCGATGTCAGCAGAAAAGTGACCTCGGTCTTTGCCAGAAGGTGAATTTTGAACACTGATTTCCATGGTGCGATATGGTCCTTTTCCGTGCCAACGGCAAAGATCGGAACATGGATATCGTTGACGGCTATGGGCCGACCGTCGGTCTCGAAACGGCCTTCGGCGAGATCATTGTCGAGAAACAATTTACGCAAATATTCCGAATGCATCCGATAGGGCATCCGTGTCGTATCCGTGTTCCAGGCGATCAGATCGGTCATCGAATGGCGCTTGCCCATCAGATAATCATGGATGATCCGTGACCAGAACAGATCGTTCGAGCGCAAGAGCTGAAAGGCACCCAGCATTTGGCGACCATCAAGAAAACCTTGTTGCCGCATGAGGTCTTCGAGGAATTTGAGCTGGCTTTCATCGATGAACAAAGTGAGTTCGCCGCCCTCCCGGAAATCCACCTGCGCCGCGATCATGGACACGGTTTTCAATTTCTCGCATCCGTCCCGCGCCATGGTGGCTGCGGCGATGGACAGAAGAGTGCCGCCGAGGCAATAGCCGGTGGCATGGATTTTCCGGCCAGGAAGAAGCATCGAGATGGCATCAATCGCGGCCATAATGCCGAGACGACGATAATCTTCCAGACTCAGGTCGCGATCGGCTTCACTCGGATTGTGCCAGGAAATCATGAAAACCGTGAATCCCTGTTCGACGAGATAACGGACCAGGGAATTCGACGGTGACAGGTCGAGAATATAATATTTCATGATCCAAGCCGGAACGAACAGGATCGGCTCAGCCTTTACACTCTCCGTCTTCGGCGTATACAGAATCAATTCGATCAGCCGATTACGGAACACGACCTTGCCCGGAGTCACCGCGACATCGCGCCCGACTTGATAAGCTTCCGTGCCGATAGGACGCTGGCCAGTTCGTAATTTTTGCCAATCTTCAAGAAAATTCGCCGCACCATCCATGAGGTTGGCACCGTTCGTCTCCCGCATACGGCGCCGCACGGCAGGATTAGTGACAATGAAATTAGAAGGCGCCCAAATATCGAGAAGCTGACGCATGCCAAAAGCGACGACTTGTTCATGTTTCTGCGTCACGCCTTCGACACCGGTCGTGGCCTTATGCCACCATTCCTGCTGAAGCAAAAAGGCTTGCCAGAACGCATAATAAGGCCATTGTCGCCATTCCGGTTCCGAAAAACGGTTGTCCTCCGGTCGTGGAAGAATCGCGTGCGTCGAGCGTTGACCGGTGAGACTCTCCAGCATGATCGCCCCAAAACGCTGCCATTGGAAAAGCTGGTCCACGGCAATCTGCATTTGTTTGCCTGGCGATAAGGCAAGATGCACGCCCCAATCCATGAAAGCCGCCCCAAAAACCATGGGCGATAGGACATTGGTGTAACGTGCAACCATTCCGTGAAAAGCCTGGTCGATGGCGGCTGCTGCCTGCTCGAAAGGCTCTACTTCCTTGGCGCTCGCCAGTCGGGTGAGATCAAGTTCGTGCTTCATGATGAAGAAATCCCATGATTTCCGGTACGACCCGCGTGCGGCAAATGTGACCGTGAAACAGTGAAAAATGACCGCAACCTTCGATCAGTATATGACGACGTTTTGCGCTGGGGATCGATCGGCAGAGTTCTTGCGCCGCTTGTGTCTGACCCGGTGCGGCAATATCGTCGCGCTCGCCTTCCATCGTCATCAACGCCGTGTTCTTGATCGCCTGAAGATCGATCCTGGTATTGGCGAAGAAAAAAGTTCCTGAAACAAGATCACGATCATGAAAAATGCAGCGGATGTTTTCCAAAAAATGTTCCGCAGGAAGATCCATGAGTTGGGTCGCAAGTGACAAAAACGGAAAATGCAGGGGGTCTTCGCCATCATCTGCAAAAAGCTTCCAATAGAGCTCCTTTCCTTCCAGACAATGGCGCATGAGATAACTGGTGAAAGTGGCTAGCTGCGTCATCTTGGGATAGACAAGCCGGCCCTCGCCAGGGACTCCCTCGGGCACGCGCACAATCGCGTTCTTGCGCAACCATTCCAGGGAATGCGAGCGCAGACGCTGCACCACGGCCGTAGGATTGGCCAGGGGATCGACGGGACCGCCGATCAAAACGGCGGAACGCGGTGCCGAATACGGTTCACGCGCCGACAGATAAGCTGTCGCCGCGAGTGCCGAGACTACACCCTGGCAAACACCGATGACATTCACATCCGGTCCGAGCAACCGGATCATATCGACAATGGAAGAAATGTTTTCGTCGAAGCCGAAACGACCTCGGCTGAGCGGCAAATAGCGAACATCGAACCAATCGGCGACCGCCACCTGTTCTGTTTCCCGCAAGAGGGAAATCACAAGATCACGCAACAAAACAGGAAAGGCACCGGCGAGCGGTGCAATCACTAAAATCGGCCCCAGATTTTGATCCCGGCGTGGATCAATGTGAGAAAAGACGCGGAGATCAGCGTAAGGCCAATGGCACAGCACACGCTCGGAGATTTTGGCCTGCCACCCGTCAATGACCACGGATTCAATGCCAAAGGCACGCCGAGCCCTCGGATCCGTTTGGTTTCTATCGACCGATAGGCAGAAATTTCCCGCTATTCCCAATGCGAATTCCTCCTATTTTTAAGGAGAACGTTCTCAAGGGCCGTTAGTTGAAGGCGCGCTGGCGAAATAAGAGAGTCACATATGCCGTGATGACGAGCCGTCGTACCTTGGCCGATGCTTTTCCAAGCCCCTGATAGCTGGGGCTATATTACTCATAAAAAAAGATTTTTGTGTCCCACGCTTTGTTGATCCCCGGATTTGGATTCCCACAAGATACCCAAGAACAAGACACCCAAGGATATAAGCGAAAGCATGTCACACGATACTCATATGTCCCACATTGCGCTTCTGCGGTTCCTTGATCAACCACGTTTGCGGCGGAAATATTGATAGAGGTTATCCAAGACGGGCATTCCCTGGGCGATGCGCTGCCTATCATCCTGATTGGCCATGGCAATACCGGCGACGACATGGGCTATGCCACTGGCCTCCGCGCGCCCAAACTTGCCATCTTTCAGATCAATATCGTGGATGATCTCGGCGATTTCCTGGAGAGCCGAATCGGAAAGGCCCGCGCGGGCCAGAAGAACCTCGAAACTACAGCGGTCTCCTTCATGGGTGAACTCACCGTCGAACATGTCGAAACGCAATTCACCCGGCTTTGGCCGATAATTCTTGCCTGACACGAAACGGATCTCGGCTTCAGGATCGATAAAGCGGCGGATCAGCCAAGCACAAGCAATACGATCGACATGAACATCTTGGCGCGTAATCCAGATCCGCCCTTTGAGGTTCGCCGCTGTGCCCTCCAACCAAGGCTGAGAAGGATTGAGTGTGGGGAGGGACCAATCATGGCTTGCTCCTTGGTGGCTCTCAGCTCCAGCCCCCTCAGCAGCCCTTCAGCCGGTTCACGACCATCGGCACCGAAGAAATCGATTCTCTCGATGTCCGTCAATCGTTTGCGCAGACGGCCGAGCTGAACGCGCACTTCAATTTGTTTTTCCGGCGAACTATCGGTCTCAAGCATCGCGGCAAGAACGCGACATTCCTTGGCGATCACCGCGTAATCTTCATCGCGCGCGGCATCGAAGAGCGCACGTACCTGTGCATCGGAGAGACCATCAATCAGGCGCGCCTCGCAAACCATGGCCTCGCCGCCACCTTCGATGATCTCTTTCAGGAGCCACTCGAAATCTTCCTGCGTCTCGCTATTCGCTGGCAACGCATAGACCGTGCTCTTGACCGCGATGGCACCAAGACCTTGCAGCCGCCGCCAGATCTTGACCCGGAAATAAGCGGGCTTAGCCGGCAATTGATGAATCAGCAGCAGCCAGCGCTGCTCCTGCTGTGGACTCGCCTCGTTCATATTCATACTATATCATTTTACATATAAAATGCAACACTTGTATCTTTTTTGATTTGGATGTAACCTGCTTGCATGAAATTAAGGGCGAGAGTGGATGAAAGAGCCGTGCTCCGAGTCCAAACCTTCGCCGGGCGCGACACCTTTCGACATCGAGACGTCAACGGATCCATGGAGGCGATGGTTGCCGTTTCGAGACATTCGTCGTCCAATAGGGTCTCAATCGTGATCCCATGATCGTCACGCTTGCGGCGATCATCCAAGGCTCGGACACTCATAGGCCAGAACGCCGCAATCCGCTGGACGATCAGCCACAGCCACGCGGCCCAATAGGGCATGAACTCAATCAGAGCCGGAATGATTGCGCGCAATCCTGATCAAGCGTGGGGCTCGCTGATAGAGAGAGACGGTCTCATGAAGCTCGAAGCCGTTATCCGCGAAGACCAATCGTTCCTCACGATGGAAAGATATGTTGGCAAGGGCACGAAGACTTACAGCCCTTTTGCAGCAAGGACGGAAGCTGCACCTTGCTATCAGCCAGAAAGCGGTCGACCTTCTTTCGATCTTTTGACTGTCAACGTGCCCAAGGAACAGGTGACCATTTTCCAGGCCGATCCTTCACTGAGCCTTCTGAATCATTATGTGCGGCCACAGGGCATTTTGTTCGCTGTGCATCCAGAGACATGGACGACCGCAGGGATCGATTATCTCAATGAAATCCGCGCCTTCCCTCGTGAGGCGCCGATCAGGGTGGCTCCCACCGCCTCGACCAGGACTGTGCTGACGCTAGAGCACGACGAGCATGTCCCGCCGCATTTCCTCAAGCTCCACTATCCTGTCCTCATCTCCCGCTTCAATCGCAGGCTTATGCGGAAAAACATTGAAAACAGTATTGCCGTCACAAGGGATGTCGCACAGCTTCACCTCGATAAATTTGCTTATCTGCCGGACGTTTTGGGGTTCACAATCGGCAGAGATGAGAACGCCTGGGGCTTCCTGGTGAGGGAAACCATTCCTCATCCGATCATCCAAGGACGATTCCTCATCCCCTGCTTTGCCCTTTTTGGAAGAGACTTCAACCAGCCGGATGATCTTCCCCTGCTGATACAAATGATCAAGCGGCTTGATGCCGAACCTGTGTCATTCGTCATCAATGAAATCTTTATCCCTGTTATCGAATGCTGGTGCCTCGTCGCCCGCCGAGGTTTACTGTTCGAGTCGCATGCACAAAATACGCTTCTCGAGATCGACCGGGATTTCAGGCCCCGGAGAATTGTTCATCGCGACTTCGATGTCTGGATCGACATGGAGACGAGGCGCCGTGCAGATCTCGAAATGCCCTTTCTCGGAAAGGGACTCAGCGCCGACAAGGGTCATGTGATTGAGCAATATTACAGCCTCATCTACGACCGCTTTATCGGTCATGGATTTTTCGATTATCTGCTCGCGCTTTTGAAGGGCTTTTATGGCGTGGACGAAGACGCCGTCCGGAGCCAGGTCCGCAAAGCCTTTCACCGGTCCTTTCCCGAGGCCGAAAGGTTTTTCCCCGCGCAAACAATGTTCTACTTCTCGAAGGAGCCGCCGCCGGGTCGCGAATTCGCACTTGAAGACATGCGGCGAACGCCGGAATGGCGATAGAACAAAAAAGTGAAAAGGGAGGTTTCGATGCGTGCAAAGCTTGCGGCATGTACCGCTTTGTTAGTGATGCTCGCCTTTACATCAGCTCATGCCAAGCCCGATTGGGGCGCAGTCGCGCGAGCGCTCGGAAAATCCGGCACGGAGCTACCGGAAGGCGTCTATCGCGTCGGATTGCCCCGATCGGATCTCGAAATCACGGTCGATGGTGTCACGATCAAGCCAGCGCTGGCGCTCGGCTCATGGCTCGCTTTCCGGGAAAATGGCGATGAGGCCATGGTCATGGGCGACCTCGTCTTGACACAAGACGAGGCCAATCCAGTCATGAAAAGTCTTGCGGAAAGCAGAATCGAAATTACTGCACTTCACAATCATCTGCTGCGCGCTGAACCGATGCCTCTGTATATGCATATTGCCGGGCATGGTGACGCCGTAAGGCTGGCGGAAGCCCTGCACAAGGCTCTCGCCATGAGCAAGACGCCGCTCGAGGCGGCGCCCCCTGGAGCACAGCCGCAAGCTCTTGAGCTCGATACGACTGCACTGGATAAGCTTCTTGGTGCTCAGGGCAAAGCCAATGGTGGCGTCTATCAATTCACGATCGCCCGCGCCGAGATGATCACGGATGGCGGCATGAATATTCCCGCCTCGATGGGAAGCGGCATCGCCATCAACTTTCAGCCCATGGGTAATGGCAGAGCCGCAATCACCGGCGACTTCGTGCTGATCGCCTCAGAGGTCAATCCGGTTCTGCTCGTGCTGCGAGAGAACGGCATCGAGGTGACAGCGATCCACAATCATATGTTGGACGACCAGCCTCGGCTTTTTTTCATGCATTTCTGGGCCGCTGATGATGCAATCAAACTTGCGCGCGGGCTCAAAGAGGCGCTCGGCAAGGTCAATATCGCCAAGAGCTAATGCGAGGCAGAGTTCATGAGAAGCTGGAGCCATCCCGCTTCGATCGACGCGGGATGGCTCCCTTTATCTTAGTGCCAATCGCGAATGTCGACGAAAATGGCCGGCAATACCGGCTGCCGCCGCCATGGCCGGAGAGACGAGATGTGTGCGTCCCTTGAAGCCTTGACGTCCCTCGAAATTACGGTTGGACGTGGAGGCGCAGCGTTCGCCAGGCGCAAGCTTGTCGGGGTTCATGGCAAGGCACATCGAGCATCCAGGTTCGCGCCATTCAAAGCCCGCCGCTTTGAAGATCACATCGAGACCTTCAGCTTCCGCTTGTTCCTTGACCAAGCCAGACCCCGGCACGACGAGACCGTTGACCGAAGCAGCAATATGCTTGCCTTGGACGATTTTCGCGGCTTCCCGCAAATCCTCGATCCGGCCATTGGTACAGGAGCCGATAAACACGCGATCAATGGCGATCGAGGTCAGTTTCTCGCCACCCTTCAAGCCCATATATTCGAGGGCACGGGCAATCGAGGCTTTCTTCGCCTCGCTCGTTGCGTCCTGAGGCGAGGGAACCACGCCATTGATGGACGCGACATCCTCAGGGCTCGTGCCCCAAGTCACGGTCGGCGGCAAATTGGCTGCGTCGAGACGAATTTCCCGATCGAAAACCGCACCTTCATCGGAATGCAGGGTTTCCCAATAGGCCACGGCCGCGTCCCAGGCGGCGCCGCGCGGCGATTTGGGACGATCCTTCAGATAGGCAAAGGTTTTGGCGTCCGGCGCGATCATGCCGGCACGCGCGCCGCCCTCAATCGTCATGTTGCAGACCGTCATACGGCCTTCCACCGAAAGGGCGCGGATCGCCTCGCCAGCATATTCGATGACATGGCCAGTACCGCCCGCCGTGCCGATCTGGCCGATGATCGCAAGGATGAGATCCTTGGCGCTGACGTGATCGGGCAGAACGCCATCGACGAGAACGCGCATGTTCTTCGCCTTGGCCTGAATCAATGTCTGTGTCGCCAGCACATGCTCGACCTCGGACGTACCAATGCCATGCGCCAAGGCGCCAAAGGCTCCATGCGTCGAGGTGTGGCTATCACCGCAGACAATCGTCGTGCCCGGCAGGGTGAACCCTTGCTCCGGCCCGATGATATGAACGACACCCTGCCGATGATCCAGCGCATCGAAATATTCAATGCCGAATTCAGCCGCATTGGCGGCAAGCTGGGCAACCTGGATCCGGCTTTCGGGATCTTCAATCCCATGGCTGCGATCGGTGGTCGGCACATTATGATCAACGACAGCCAAGGTTTTCTGGGGCGCGCGAACCTTGCGGCCAGCCATGCGCAGACCCTCGAAGGCTTGCGGGCTCGTCACCTCATGGACGAGGTGCCTGTCGATATAGAGAAGGCTCGTGCCATCGGCCTGGGTCTCGACCACATGATCATCCCAGATTTTATCATAGAGGGTACGCGGTTGCGCCATGGCTGTCCTGTCGGTCCTCTTCATTTATGGAATCGTTAGGGCTGGTAGCGAAGTCGAGCCTATCCTGCACGCTTGGTGTTCCGGCGGGCATCGAATTCATTCCATATGCGCCCTCTATCGCATATTCAGCGAAAGAGGCGACAGCAATCTTTCTATCGCCGGGCACATTTTCGACAACTGGCCGAGAATTCATCTGCGATTCCCTTCCAAGTCGATGATCCTCTTAAAAACAAAAATTCTCGAAAAAAGAAAAAATTCAACGCCACAAGCAAGAGTCGCTATTTGCGACGCTTGGTATTACACCAAAGAGCAAAGAGAGAATCAGTCAGATTCCAGCGCTAAAATCCGCTCCGCCGTCTGAGGAAACCGCATGAGCCAACGTCCGCCCGTCGCGCCTTATCTGACCGTTACTCCGGCCATGGCAGCAATCGCCTATTACATATCGGTTTTCGGCGCGCAGCAGAAAGCGCTCATGCCCGCACTCGATGGGGTGCGCATCCTGCATTGCGAATTGGCGATCAATGGCGGCTCGATCATGCTGTCTGACGCCTTTCCGGAATTCGGCAATACACGCATGCCCATACCAGGAGAGCCCGCGACCTGTTCTATCAGCCTGGAATTCCCCTCATCCAAGCTCGTGGACGAGACATTCGCCAAGGCGACCAGCCTCGGCGCCAAGGGTGAGGTCCATCCTATGAATTCTTTCTGGGGCACGCGCGTCGCCACTCTGCGCGATCCATTCGGCCATCGCTGGATTCTGAACGCGCCAATATTCTGAGCCAATCAGTGCAAAACGGGCGTTTTGATCGTCCAGAGACTGGTATAATCAGGATTGCTGACCGTTTCATCTGTCCCCTTGAGACGGTAACGGCCACGGCTGAGCTTCACGAAGGCGCTGGTATTGGGCGGCAAGATGATCGTCTCGCCAAGCCCATGCCCGCGCAAGGCGAGGTGAAAACCCTCATCGCGCTGAGCGTCGAGAATGACGCCATGCACTTGCCTTTTTTCGCGGACGGAGATTCCATCCCGTTCCAGATGAATGAAACCGGCAATCACATATTTGCCGACAAGTTCGGCGGCCAGAGCCTCATCCCATTCGAGAGGGCGTTCGTCTTCTTCCTTATCGTCGAACTCGGCCATGGTGTTAATCCCAGCGCGGGACATAATCTTGCCCAGCGGCCGCAAGGATCGTCGGGCTGCTCTTTAAGAGCGCTCTTTCCCCGACGATCAGCCACCGGGGAAAGCAACATTGGAGAGCCCGCATGTCATGCGCGCGAACTCTCTGCATGATCTTATTCGGCCGCAGACGCTGCCTTCTTGGCCTTAGCGGCGGCCTTGGCCTCTTTCTTGGCGGCCTCGCGCGCGGCCTTTGCAGCCGGGGTTTCCATCTTCTCGGCGATACGAGCCGCCTTGCCGCGACGATCACGCAGATAATACAGCTTCGCCCGGCGGACCTTACCGCGACGGACGACCTTGATGGAATCGATATTCGGCGAATAGATCGGAAAGACGCGCTCGACGCCCTCGCCATAGGAAATCTTGCGAACCGTGAAGCTCTCGTTCAGACCGCCGCCATTGCGAGCGATGCAAACGCCTTCATAGGCTTGGACGCGAGTCCGTTCGCCTTCCTTGACCTTGACGTTGACGATCACGGTGTCGCCAGGCTGGAAAGCCGGAATCGGACGTTTGGCCAGCAGTTTGGCAGCCTGTTCCGCTTCCAAAGTTTCAATAATATTCATGGAGTTGACCTTTGAGCCGTTTCGCCGTGAAGGGCGAGCGTTTCGGTGCGCTGTTCTAAGTTGAAACCTGATCTTTACAGAAGGGTGGTTTTCTTGTCGAGAGAAAAACCAAAGACCTCTCGTCCCGATTCCGGGATGCCGATCTCTATTCGTCAATTCCGGCTCGTCAAGGGCGCGCGAGTGTGAATTAATCCGCTTTGTCTTTACTCAAGAATTGTCTTCCCATCGCCGATTTCGTTACATCTATCGGACATTCGTCATGACGGTCGACACCTGCCCCTGATGCGCCAGCCCCTGTTCCCTCCCCTGCTCGATCGCGCAAGGCATCCGCTGAACCGCCGAACCGTGCTGCAAATCGTCCCCAGCCTCGTGGGCGGCGACACAGAGCATATCGCCCT
The DNA here is from genome assembly GCF_000019845.1 of Beijerinckia indica subsp. indica ATCC 9039. Taxonomy (NCBI): domain Bacteria; kingdom Pseudomonadati; phylum Pseudomonadota; class Alphaproteobacteria; order Hyphomicrobiales; family Beijerinckiaceae; genus Beijerinckia; species Beijerinckia indica. The sequence goes on from NC_010581.1 coordinate 2,408,431, forward strand.
CGAAATCGCGGCCGCGATTACCGAGGCAGGTGGCAAGGCCCTCGTTGCCAGCGAGGGGGGACGGCTGGTCAGTTCGTTGCAGGCCATGGGCGGGCTCTGGATCCCTTTCCCTGCCGCCTCGCGCGATCCGCTCGCCATGCTGCTCAACATACGTAAGCTCGCCCGCCTGATCGAAATGGAAAAAGTGGATCTCGTCCACGCCCATTCGCGGGCCTCCGCCTGGGTTGCCTATGGCGCGACACGGCGGACCAAAACGCCTTTCGTCACCACCTTCCACAGTGGCTATACCGAAGGCATCGGCTTACAGCAGCGGTATAATTCCGTCATGGCGCGGGGTGATTGCATTATCGCCCATTCCCATTATAGCGCGCGGCGGATCGAGGCCCGCTATCCACAGGCTCGGACCCGGATCAAGGTCATCCCCCAAGGTATCGATTTCCAGGTTTTCGCCCCTCAGAGTGTCGATCCCGCCCGGGTTCAGGCTCTGCGACAGGCCTGGGGCATTACACCGGATCAACGAGCGGTGCTTTTGACCGACCCTTTTTCCGATCTCTCAAGGGAGGATGGCGGCGGGACGGATGAGCCGCCCTTCATTGAGGCAGCCCGCCTCCTTCGCGCCCAAAACCTCGAAGGGGTCGTTTTCATCCTGACTGGCGATGCCACGCCGCCTTTGGGGCGCGGCCAGGAGAGGGGTCGCGAACAAGATCAAGACAAAATTCAGGAGCATGGCGGCAGCAGCGCGCGGATCAAGATCCTGACCAATAGCCAAGCCGCCAAGGATTTCGATCGCAAGATCAGCGCTGCCGGCCTCTCCGGCATCATGCGACGCGCCAAGAGGGAGGCCGATCTTCCAGCCGCCTTGCTTGCGAGCGCCGCTGTCGTCGCGCCTATCGCACGGCCCGGAGGATTCGGTCCCCTCGCCATTGCAGCCCAAGCGATGGGCACTCCGATGATCCTCCCGGCTTTGGGTGCCGCGCCAGAAATCATTCTGGCGCCGCCGCAGGTCGATCAAGCGGAGCGCACCGGTTGGCTGGTGCCGCCAGGCAATGCCGCGGCGCTGGCCGCGACGCTCGGCGAGGTCCTTTCGCTCGGCGCCACGGCACGCGGCCTGCTTGGAGAACGTGGCCGGCGTCATGTCGAGGCCCATTTCTCACTCGATGAAATGTGTCGGGCAACGCTTGATGCCTATGGCTCTCTGTTCCCGAGCGGGGAAGAATAATTAATTCTACTCGGGAAAGAGGTCTTTATTGACATCTTGCAATAATGACCCGATCTTTTACTGGGCCCTTTCCGTCGAAGCCCCATTACAAGGACAAATTGGGTTCCTTGCCGGGTTTTGCGTCGCGGACGGGTTCGTTTGACAAGATAGGAGTTTTACCCATTCGCCGTCCCATGAAAGCCCCCGTTGTTCCGCAGAAGGATGGACCCCGTATCAACCACGACATTCGCGTCCGTGAGATCCAGTTGATCGATGCCGAAGGGCACAATCGCGGGATCGTCCCGATTCTAGACGCGCAACGCCTGGCCGACGAGGCTTCACTCGACCTCGTTGAGATCGTGCCCAATGCCACGCCGCCAGTCTGCAAGATTCTGGATTATGGAAAATTCCGCTTTCTCGAACAAAAGAAAGCCGCCGAGGCCCGCAAGAAACAGAAGATCGTCGAGATCAAGGAAATCAAGCTGCGGCCCGGCATCGACGAGCATGATTACGACACCAAGATGAAGGCCGTGAAACGGTTCTTCGAAGAAGGTGACAAGGTCAAGGTCACGCTGCGCTTCCGCGGCCGTGAAATGGCCCATCAGGATCTCGGTTTCCGCCTGCTCGAACGGGTGAAGTCCGAAACTGGCACTTTCGCGAAGGTCGAGGCGGAACCCTCTATGGAAGGCCGTCAGATGATCATGGTGCTCGCACCGCGGACGTGATTTCTCTGCCCTGAGAACAAGGCATCCCGCACAGCCCCTTAAGCAAACTTTTCTCAAAGTTTGCTTATATTTTAAAATTCAAAGCAGCATTGGTTTTGCGTCGAAGGCGAAATCAATCGTGGCTTTAGCCATGCAAGGCCGCTGAGGTTAGAGGCAGAGATGCCAAGCCTGAAAGTGACTGACGCTACCTTCGCCCGCGCTGTCATCGACGCGGGCCTTCCCGTTTTTGTGGATTTCTGGGCGGATTGGTGTGGCCCCTGCCACGCTGTCGCCCCTCTTCTCGAAGACCTCGCCGATGAATTGCAAGGCCGGGTTATCGTCGCCAAGCTGAATATCGACGAGAATCCGGATACGACGGCGCTCCAAGACATCCATTCCGTCCCGACTTTCAAAATCTTCAAAAATGGCGAGCTCGCCGCGCAGGATATTGGCGCCTATACCAAGGACGCCCTGCGTGCCTGGATTCTTGAAACGATCGCCTGATGAAAGTTCACATTGAGAGCATCGGATGTTTGAGTCCGATGCTCTGTATCCCATTTAGGCCTGATGCGCTGCCCGGATTTCGATCAATTCACGACCGATAGGCAGCAGGGCTTGATCGTCTCCGTATTCACATTTGTCGGACGCCCGGCCTGGATCGCCTTCACCTTATCCACGGCAGCATTCACGGCGTCCTTGCCGCTCAATATGGCGAAGTCGACCGTGAAGGATTGCGAGGCTCCCGGCTCCAGCGTCGGGACACGGCCCGCCTTGCGTTCGATGCTGCGATTGGCGGGAAAGCTCGTGGCCGGCTCGAGACCTGTCACATAGGCCTCGCCTTTCGCACCCGTATTTTTCCAAAGCGCGAAATAGGGAAGTCCGTCGATCGCATAGGTGAGAGAGACGCCTTTATCGCCAGCAGCGTTGTGAAGCAGAACGCTGGTCCGATTATTCGCGTCGCCATAGGGGACAATGCCAAACACTTCCTCGGTGAAACCCGGCTTGGCGTCCAGATAGCTGTCAAATGTCGAAATCGCTTTCGCCGCCACGCCGTCAAAGGGGCGCAGTTCCTTGATGGGCGCGACGAATTTAGCACCGCCCTCCAGGATCGGCTCGCCGTAATCGCTATGGTAGATGATCTGGTATTCCTGCGGCTTCGTCCCATTGTTGACGATCGAATCGTTGAAGACGATGTGATTGGAACCGATCTCCGTCGAAACTTCGGAATTCAGCGTCAAGTTTGAGCCAAACATCGAGATTTCGTTCACCAGCCCCTTTACGACAATCCGCCCAGGATTGCCCTTCTCGATGCTGACGGACACTTCGGATGCTGGAATATTGCCGATCTGGCCATGCAGAGTGAGTGTGTTCGCGCCATCCTTGCCGGGATGGCCAGCCCAGGCGATACCGGCGCGCGGCATCCATTCATTGAAGCCGTCGAGCCAGCCGACTCCATCGCGCGCAAGAAGGTTGATGTAAACGGGGTTGACGATCTCCTTGACAGGCGAGTCCCATCCGAGACGGATGTCACCCATCTGGGCACGCAAGGCACTCATGCCGCGCGTTGGAACGATCGAAAAGCTGAGTTTGCCATTGTCGACCGTGATGAGATCGACCCCTTCCTGTTTGCCGCCATGCAGCGTGACCTTCTTCACGCTCCATGTCTGAGCCGATCCCGCAGGACTTGTGGCGCTCCATTCGTCAAGATGGATATTCTTCTTGGCGCTCGTGAGAATAGTTTCATCCGCGAAGGCGGAAAGACTCCAGAGCAAGGCACCCATGGTACCGATGATAAATGATCTTCCGGTCAACAATGCAGGCTTCCCCCCGTTTTGATTTTTTACCGCAAGTAGCGGCATCGCGATTAACGCGTTCGTTATGAAGGCAAGATCCCGCCGGTGGCAGCTTGGTATTGACCTCTTTAAAAGAGGAATTGAGCTGAAGCGCGATCGAGCTTCTTTTATTAAATCATAGTGAATAATAATGCGCAATCAGCAAAATCAATCATTCCTGTATGTGGCGAGCCTTTGCGCATCCCCGTCCCGCTTTGGAGCCTCGATGAACACATCGACCTGCTGCCCCGTAAAGGCCGGGAAATCTTGTGGTGCAAAGGCGTAGATCCCCTGGAGAACCCGCGTATCCACCCGCTCGGATGTATCGCCGGAGAGGGAGCGTTTCGGCAGCACATAGGGTTCGAAACGAACGAAAGAGAGCGGCACCGCAATGCTGGGATTGCCGCGCATACGGGCCGTTGCGGGGCTGTCTGACCGCACGCGCCAGGCGTCAGCTTCGTCGATATCCACTCGAACATGCAGCGGATCGACAGTCCCCATTGTCATGAGCGGATTATTCAGCACGCCCGCCAAGGCATATTCACCAAGCCTGACATTGACCTTGAGGATCACACCTTCAACCGGCGCTTTGACCACGGTCTTATCGAGGTCAGCCCTTGCCCCCTCGAGCAAAGCCTTGGTTTGGGCCAGTCTCGCCTCAGCCTCGCGACGCTGGGCCGACAGAACCTCGATCTGCTGCTCAGCGCTGGCGAGCGCCGCTTTCGCGGCGATGACATTCGCATCCGCTTTGTCAGCATCAGCGGTGGCGAGCTCATAGCGCTGGCGCGGCGTCCAATCATTACGCACGAGCGCGGCATAGCGCGATCGATCCAGAGACGCACGGGTCCGCTCCGCTTCCGTCACATTGAGATTCGCTCGAGCCTGATTGATCGCGTCGCGCTGGAGAAGAATGTTCTGATCGATGGACCCGATCGCGGCCTCTGCGGCTAAAACCGCTGCCTCATTCTGATCAACGGCCGCCTGATAATTGCGTGCATCGATCGAAAAGAGTTTTTGTCCGAACCGGACGTGATCACCCGCCACAACATCAACGCTGGTCACGACACCGCCGCGTTCGATGGCGAGCGCCATGACCTCACTTGCAGGTTCGACAATACCGGTGCCCGAGACATTTTTCTCATAGGGTTGCGTCGGCGCGGCGATCGGCGGCGAGGTCACCGATCGCGGGCGCATTGTCGAAGCAATCGTCCAGCCGGCAAAGCCTATCATCACGATCGCAAACAGGGGAATGCCATGTCTGGTGACGGAAAAGGAGAACGGCTTCATGTCAAGCGACCTCCGAAAGCTGGCCGAACGGAGCGGACCGGACAGAACGTATGCGGCCGTCTTCCATTGTGGCGATATGATCGGCGAAAGGGAAAATGCGGGAATCATGGGTGACAACGATGACCGCGCGATCGGGCGTCACGGCCGCCTCCTTGAGAATTTCCATCACGGTCCGGCCGGTTCCAGCATCGAGCGCGGCCGTAGGTTCGTCACAAACGATGAGACGGGGCGAATGGACAAAGGCGCGGGCGATGGCGACGCGCTGTTGCTGGCCGCCGGAAAGTTGGTTCGGCATTTTGTCAAGATGGTCACCCATGCCGATCCGGGTGAGTATGACGCCAGCCTCCTCCGTCGCTTTCGTGAGGGGCATACCGGCCGCGACCAAAGGAATGGCCGCATTTTCGGCAGCGGTAAGCGCCGGCAAGAGATTATATTGCTGGAAAACGAAGCCGATCATCTTGCGGCGAAAGGCGACTTTTTCATTATCGGGTAATGTGCTGATGGTTTGACCGCAGACCTCGACCGTGCCGTTTGTCGGGCTCATAATTCCGGCGATGATCGAGATCAGGGTCGTCTTGCCACAACCGGATGGTCCGACAAGCATGGTAAGCGCGCCGGCCGGGACATCGAAATCGATGCCATGCAGAATCTCAATGATTCCATCACCAGCGGGAAAGCTCTTGGAAATGCCGCGGCAGCGCACAGCAGAGGATGTGTCATTCATGCCGACTACCCCCTGAAGACAATGGCCGGGTCCACGACCATGACCTTACGGACGCTGGCGAGACTGGCGATGATGATGATCACGAAAACGGCCGCCGCCGTTCCGGCCGCGACCTGCCACGGCAGTTCGAAACCACGCAGGTTAATCGAGACGCGTGAAGTGACTTGGAAGAAAAGAGCACAGAGCCCAATACCGATGGCATAGCCAATGCCGGCGACAACCATCGCCTGCAAGAGAACCATGCGCAGGATCGTCCCATTGGCCACGCCCATGGCCTTGAGCGAGCCGAATTGGCGGAGATTTTCGATCACGAAAAGATAGAAGGTCTGTCCGACTACAGCAGCGCCGATGATGAAGCCAAGCGCGACGGTAATGCCGAAATTGACCGGAATGCCCGTCCGTTTGAGATAATAACCGACCGTCGCCCAGGTGAAATCCCGCCACGTCAATGCCTTAAGGCCAGTCTCGGCGGTGATCTTGCGGGCGAGAGCCTGATGATCCTCCCCCGACTTGGCATGCACCAGGATAAAGGACATTTGCTTGCGCGTGCGGCCGATGAAATTCATCGCGCTGGAATATTTCGTATAGACCACCGGAAATGTGGTGAAAGGCGCCCCAGCATCACTGATCGCAGCAATGACAGCGCGATGATCATTGAGTTCGATCACCTTGCCAAGTTCCGGCTTCTCGCCCGGCCACATGAACTGGAATCCGGCCCTGTCCATGATCATCGCATCTTGTTGCTTCAAATTTTCGACCGAGCCCATAACCATGCGCGGCGTCACACCGATCAGGGTTGCGTCATCGACACCAAGCAGGATCACCTGTTGCAAGAGACCATCGCGTGTATGCGCGACGGTCAACCCTTTGTAGAAGGGAACGGCCCAATCGACGCCATCGACACCGCGCACACGGCCAAGCTCCGTGTCGGTCATCGGCTCGATTTCATCAATATATTCAACGCGCGGATCCATGACCCAGATATCGGGTTCACGCGCGTCGAGGATCTGATTGGCCGTGCGGAGCATCAGCCCGGTGAAGATCGAGATCTGGTTCGACATCAGCATCGTCGAAAAGGCGATGCCGAAGATGAGCCCGATATATTTGGCTCGATCGCCGAACAACATTCTGAGCGCGACGGCGTTCATCTCAAGCTCCTCGCCCAAGCTCTCATCCAAGCGAGATTTTGACCGAACCGTTCGGTCATAAACATTGACGTAAGGGTCTTCCATATTTATGTCAAGACTGACCGAACCGTTCGGTTCATTCAAAGATCCTAAAAAGGATAAAAATCGTGGATGCTCCGATTGCGCCCGCCCCCTCTCCACGCAACGAGCAAGATAATGCCAAGCGGCGGCAGATTCTGGATGGAGCGCGTGAGGTTTTTCTGGCGCAAGGTTTTGACGCTGCCAGCATGAACGAGATCGCGCGCAAGGCAGGGGTGTCGAAGGGCACGCTCTATGTTTATTTCACGAGCAAAGAGCAATTGTTCCAGACAGTGACGCATGAAGCCTGCATGGAGCATGCTAAACATGTGTTTTGTCTCGACCTCGACGACCATGACATCGAAGCCGTTCTCACCCGTCTTGGACGAGGTTTCGTCACCTTCCTGTGCCGTCAAGACTTCCTGTCACCGCTGCGTACTGTCATCAGCATCGCCGATCGTATGCCGGAACTCGGCAGAGAATTTTATGAAGCGGGGCCCTCTTTGGGCATAACGATGCTGCAACGCTATCTCGAACGCGAGGTCTCCGCTGGAAATCTAATGATCGAGGATTGCGAGGTCGCGGCGGCGCAGTTTCTGGATTCCTGCCTTGCCACAATTTTTCGGCCCCTTCTCTTCAATACCGGAACGCCGCTGACCGAAGCGCGGATTAATCATGTGGTTGGAATCGCTGTCCGTGTTTTTCTGGCCGCTTATCGGAATCGGAAATAGAATATCTCCCACCAAAGGAAATGGGAGGAAGAACGATCATGATCGAAATGGTCATTTCTCAGCGTCGGCGCAGCCTCGGCGGTTTCGAGGTGGGCCGTGTCTTGCCCTTCGCACAAAGGCGCATGGTCGGACCTTTCATCTTTTTCGATCATCTGGGACCGCTCGACATGCAGGCCGGCCTGCCCCGTTCCGTCGACGTCAGGCCGCATCCGCATATTGGCCTTTCCACCGTCACCTATCTCTTTGCAGGCGAGATCATGCATCGTGACAGCGTCGGCTCGGAGCAGGCCATCCACCCCGCCGAGATCAATTGGATGACGGCAGGAAGCGGTGTCACCCATAGCGAGCGTTTCGAACGCGCCCGGCGCGAGGGCGATCATGTCCACGGGCTTCAGGCCTGGGTCGCATTGCCGAAGGAAAGCGAGGAAATCTCCGCCTCATTTCATCATTATACCGGCACGGATCTGCCAGTCTGGCAAGAGAATGGCACTTCGGCGCGTCTCCTCGCGGGTGAGGCTTTTGGCGCCAAGGCGAAGGTCGCGACGCTTTCACCTCTCTTCTATATCCATTGGACCCTCGCTCAGGGCACGACGATCGCCTTGCCGGATGAATATTCCGAACGCGCCGCCTATGTCGCAGCGGGCCGGGTCACAATCGAGGGCCGCAGTTTCGGAGTGGGCGAAATGATCCTGTTCAGCGCCGGCTCAGCTGCCTCACTCACAGCGGAGGAACCCTCCCTGGTGATGGGGCTCGGTGGCGAACCGCTCGGCGAGCGTTTCCTTTTCTGGAACTTCGTTTCGTCTTCGAAAGCTCGCCTCGAACAGGCAAAAGCGGATTGGCGGGCCGGCCGCATGAAACTGCCCGACCTTGACCATGACGAATTCATTCCTCTGCCGGAAGAGCCCTCCCCCGCCCCTAATCCCATGTCGTGATCAGCTCTCGCGCTCGCGCCCCAGGGATAGACGACAAACCGCCATCGGCGTAGCGGATACAATAGCAGGGAGAACGACCGCGATTTAGTCTGTTTATCATAATGTGTAGTCGCTGCGCCGATAGGCTGGCGCAGCGATCTACTGGTTCCGTTGTCCTCAACCACCGAGTTTGAGGCTGGACAAAGCCGCTTGTGTTGAGCTCGAAGGTGCTGCCTGAGGCGATGTCGAGACCTTGACAGGGGTCGCTTTGTAATCGCCGTCATTGTCTTTGACCGTGGAACGCCCAGCACCTGGCGTTAAATAATCCCCATCGGCCGCACGCGCGCTCTGCGAAACGGCCGGCGCCTTTTGAGCCACCTGTGTGGCGACGGCAGAACCAATCGAAGATATTGACATGTGGCTGAACCTTTTTCGTGTCGAGGGAGCGGTCGCCATCATGGCGTTAGCGCGGCGAACACGGACGATGTCTACGTGTGGCCAGAGCCAGTCTGAGTCATTCAGATAGGCAAAAATATAATCTAAGACCGTTGAGGATTCGTTGTCGATTTCGCTCAAATTGGTTCTGATCAGAGGACCGTAAATTGAATACTCTCGTATCAATCGCTTATTCAAAGTGATGGTATCCTAACGAAGCCCTTCAGTTCGAATTCTTCGTAGCGCCCTCCTTCAAAAGCAAGGCGCGCTTGCGCTCGACGCCCCAGCGATAGCCAGACAAGCTTCCGTCAGTACGCAAAATACGATGACAGGGGATAGCCACGGCGATCTTGTTAGCAGCGCAGGCTTGCGCCACGGCGCGGACGGCCTTGGGCGCGCCAATCCGCCGGGCGATGTCAGTGTAGCTGGCAGTCTCTCCGAAAGGAACTTCACACAAGGCCTGCCAGACCTTGTGCTGAAACGCCGTACCACGAATATCCAGCGGCAGATCGAGGCCGCGTGCGGGCGTTTCGACGAAACCGACGACCTTGGCGACCAGAGCCTCGAAACCTTCGTCACCGCCGATGAGATGCGCTTTCGGAAACCGCCCCTGCAATTCATGGACGAGCGCCTCCGGATCATCGCCAAGGAAAATGGCACAAACGCCTTGCGCGCTACAGGCCACAAGAAGGGAGCCGAGCGAGGTTTCACCTAGCGCGAAGCGGATTTCGGCCAAGTTGCCTCCTTCTCGGAATGCAGTCGCGGTCATCCCCAACATCTCCTTTGAGGTGGCATAGAAACGGCTCGATGACTGATATCCAGAGGCGTAGATCGTTGCCGTCACACTTTCCTCACCCGCACTGAGCGCTTTGTGGATCTTGTTCATGCGATGGGCAGCGCCATAGGCTTTCGGGCTCAGGCCGGTGATCGATTTGAACAATCGGTGAAAATGAAACGGGCTCAGGCCGGCGGCCTTCGCCAATTGATCCAGGCTCAGTTGCTTCTGCGCCGTTTCAATCCGGCGGCAGGCCGCAACGATCAGATCGGCATGATCGTGCGCGAGCGACGCCTCATGTGGACGGCACCTGAGGCACGGCCGAAACCCTGCTTTTTCCGCGGCCGCGCAATGAGCATGAAAACGGATATTGCCTGGCTTCGCCAGACGTGAGGGGCAGGACGGCCGGCAATAAATACCTGTCGTTTTCACGGAATAGACGAAGGTGCCGTCAAAACGAGAATCGCGATCGACAACGGCTATCCAACGCGGATCATCCTCGATCGGGACGGCGGGCTGTGTACCCCTTGGAAGAGCATGCTGACGCATGATCCTGCTCCTCTTTTCCAGATCATTCTCCATAGCGAGGACAAGATTGCGGCGCACTCCGATTCTTGCTGTCGAATCGACGAAATCACGCCAAAGACGCGCTGAAAAACACTCATTAAACAGCACCTTATGGATTTCGAGCCATTTCCCCGAAATGTGATTTCGGATTTGCCCGCGGCTCATGCTCAATAATCGGCAAAGCCTACGCCTGACTCAGGCGATCCCCCGCGACAGGCGAGACCAAAAGCTGGACGCATCGCCGAGCGCTCCTTGCATTGGACTGATTTTCCTATGTCTCTCGCCGCTTCCGGACAAGCATCCCCATTTTCCGAAACCACCGTCCGCTGGACCGAATTCGCTTTGGCTGTTGGCGGTTTCGGCATCGGCACGGGTGAATTCGCGATCATGGGCCTGTTGCCGAATGTCGCCGAAGATTATGCAGTTTCGGTCCCCGAGGCCGGTCATGTCATCAGCTCTTATGCGCTTGGCGTCGTGGTCGGCGCGCCGATCATCACGGTGATTGCCGCGCGCCTGTCACGGCGTGTCTTGTTGCTCTTTTTGATGGGCCTGTTCGCGCTGGGCAATCTTGCAAGCGCGCTGGCTCCGAGTTTCGGCACTCTGCTCGCCTTGCGTTTCTTCAGCGGCCTGCCGCATGGGGCCTATTTCGGCGTCGCCTCGCTCGTCGCGGCCATGATGGCCGGCCCCGATAAACGAGCCCGCGCGGTCGGCCGGGTCATGCTTGGCCTCACCATCGCGACCCTGTTCGGAACGCCGCTCGCCACCTGGTTCGGCCAGAGCGTCGGCTGGCGCGCGGCCTTTGTGACGGTCGGACTGATCGGCGCGCTTACGGTCGCCTTGATCTATCGATTTGTCCCGGCCGACCAACCCGATAAAGAGGCAAGCCCCTTGCGCGAACTCGGCGCCTTGCGCAATCGCGAGGTCTGGCTGACGCTCGGCGTCGGCGCGATCGGCTTTGGCGGCATGTTCACCGTCTTCAGCTATATCGCGCCCATTTTGATCAACGTCACCGGCATGCCCGCGGCCATCATTCCCTTCGTGCTCTGCGTCTTCGGCATCGGCATGATTCTCGGCAATATTATCGGCTCGCGGCTTTCGGATTGGGCGCTTCTGCCGACGATTGGCGGTCTATTGATCTGGAACGCATTTGTTTTGATGCTTTTCACTTTTACCGCGCCTTATCCTTTCGCCGCCCTTCTCAGCGTTCTCTTCGTCGGCACCAATTTCGCGCTCGTTCCGGCATTGCAAACCCGCTTGATGGATGTGGCGGCCGAGGCGCAGACCCTGGCCGCCGCCCTCAACCATTCCGCCTTCAATATCGCCAATGCTTTGGGCGCCTGGCTCGGCGGCCTCGCCATTGCGGCAGGGTTGGGCTGGACATCAACCGGCTGGGTCGGCGCGCTCCTGGCCCTGGGTGGGCTTGCCGTTTTCGGTCTCTCCCTCTGGCTCGGCCGGTCCGATTCCGAGCCCTTGGAGCCATTGGCGCGGGAAGCTTGATCGATTACATCGCGGTAGACATGGAGAACATCATGCGCGTGCTTATGCGGCAGAGTGCTTTTGCGCTTATCCTTTCGGGCCTTGCCACGCCTGGCGCCCTAGCGGCCGGAAGCCATCTCGTCTCCTCGCAAAAGCTCGATTGGGAGACAGCCACGAAACTCGCCTCGGAAGCGGTGCGGATCTGCGCCGCGCAAGGCTATTCGGTGACGGCTGCGGTCGTTGATCCTTCCGGTCATCAACAAGCCGTGGTCAAAGGCGATACAGTGCCGCTGCAATCCCTTTCCGTCTCCTACCGCAAAGCCTATACCGCCTTTTCCTACGGTCAGGCTTTTGACAAAAATACCACCAGTGAACTCATCAATGCCAAGCTCGCCGGGCCTGAAAATGGCGCGCTGAACACGATACCGGAAGTGCTGTTCGTCCCGGGCGGCGTCACCTTGCGCAAGGCTGATCATCGCGTGATCGGCGGCCTCGGCGTCTCTGGCGCTCCGGGCGGCGATAAGGATGAGGCCTGTGCCAAGGACGCCGTGGCAGAACTCCAGGGAGAATTCCAATAAACCGCCGTCAATTCCTGCAAAGCTCCCTCGTGACCTCCGCCGGCATCGCTTTCTTCTCGGTGGGGTCGGAAAAGAGCCTCGCCAACACGGTCTCGGGCGATAATGTGCCTGTCGGCTCCTTTGAAATCGTCGCGCAATTCCGCGATCCCGGCCCTTCCGGCGTCGCCCTGACGCCCGATGGTCGCCTCTTCATCGGTTTTCCCCGGCATGCGGACAATCACAACAAGGCAACACTCGCCGAATTACGGGACGGAAAGCTCATTCCCTACCCCAATGCGGCGATGAGCCTTCCCTCCGAGGCCAAGCCGTCGGCCAGGCTCGTTTCCGTCCATGGCATGACGACCGACACCCAAGGACGGCTGTGGGTCATTGACGATGGTAAAATCGCCGGCGAGCCCATCGCACCCGGCGCCGCCAAAGTGGTCGGCATCGATCCGGCGACCGATCAGGTTATCGCCAGCATCGTCCTGAAATCTCCGGCCATGCTGCCGGAAAGCCACATGAACGATCTGCGCGTCGATCTGACTCACGGTGAGGCTGGCACCGCCTATATCGCCGATTCCTCGTTTGGGATTAAACCCGGCCTCGTTGTCATCGATATCGCGTCCGGACGGCAGCGGCGTGTGCTCACCACCCATCCTTCGATACGGCCGGAACAGGGCTTCTTGACCATTCTCGATGGCAAACCGCTCCGTTACGATCCTTTGCATCCGACTTTTCCCGTCGGCGGCGTGGACGGCATTACGCTCAGTGCTGACAGCACACGTCTCTATTATGCGCCGCTGACCAGCCGCAGGCTCTACAGCATCGCGACCGCGCTGCTTTCCGATTTCTCTGCAAGCGACGAGGCTTTGGCCGCCGGCGTCGTCGATGAAGGCGAGAAGGGCATGTCCGATGGCCTCGCCACGGACAAACAGAACCGCATCTATATTACCGCGAGCGAACATGATTCGATTCTCCGGCGCGACCCGAACGGGCGCATCGAAGTCGTGGCGCGTGATCCGCGCATCGTCTGGCCCGACGGCATTTTCGCCACGGAGACCCATGTCTATTGCACATTGGGTCAGTGGAATCGGCTGCCCGGTTTCAACGGCGGCAAGGACCTCCGCCAGCCACCTTACCTCCTGATTCGCGTGCCGATCACACCGACGCCGGAACCCCGGCAATAGCTCAAGGAGCCCGTCATCGACCCTGGGTTTGAAACTCTTTATTCCTGTTGGTCGGATCCAAACAAATAATGATTGAAAATATGACGAATAAAAGCGACGGGCCGGTTGCGATGCGATAAAGCCCGCATTATGGTCCGCCAGCCTGCTTCGCGGCAAAGGCATTGGGGCGTAGCCAAGTGGTAAGGCAGCGGATTTTGATTCCGCCATTCGGAGGTTCGAGTCCTCCCGCCCCAGCCATTGTTTTAATTACCTTTTTTGCGCTTTTCGCGCCTGAAAACGCCGATTTTCATGTTTCAACGTGTTGCGGCGATTTCCAACGATTTTCAAAGAAGCGCGGCAATTCCGCGACATGAAATCGCGCTTTGTTCCGGCTACGAATCGATAGGGGCTAATGAAAAACGCCCGCCGTACATCCGGCGGCCTGCGCGCAACAAAAACCCCGCAACCGGTTTTCACCGTGCGGGGCCCGCTCCTTGGCGGCTGTACATCCGAGCGCGCCTTGGAATTGCGATCTAAATAGCCGACACTTGTGTCAAACTGATGTCGTCCTAAAGTCCGTTTTCCGGCTCGCGATCGGCGCCATCCTCGTCGTCTGGGCTGTCTTCCAGATCGGCGTCGCCGTCGATCTCGTCCAGCAGCAGGATCAGCGCCTTGATGACGTCCTCGATCAGCATCCGCATGGCGGGCGTAAATTCGAGCAGGAGAGTTGGGGCATCAGGCGTTAAGGACGCGCCGCCCTCCCAAACAGTCGCAACGCCACTTCTGGCGCCAGACGTGTCAAATCCGGCTATTTCTTATACCCGACATACCAGATACCGATAATTTTGCCGGAGGCGTCTTTTATTGGCTCGTAGCCTGTCGAGTACATCGTTCCGAGGATATCGACGTCACCATAGAAAGGCTTGCCGGCGTTGATCTGAACGATGACCTTGCCCTTCGGGTCCAGGATCGTTCCGGTCGCGCGGCCGTCGCCTTTAGGGACATTGGTCGAAACGCGCACGTATTCGTCCTCAGTCTTCGCAAACAGCGTAGCCGTTCCGCCGTTCTCCCTGGTGACGGCGTCGACGACGCTGAAATCGTTGTTGACCTTGGTTTTGCCGAAATACAAGGCTGCAGCGTTTTTGCCACTGACGGGGTCCATTCCTTCCAGCTTCGGCGTTCCGAGTTTATTGGTCGCCGCTTTCAGGTCAGCCATGGCCTTGGCGACTTTCGTATCAGTCTGGCTATAGCCTGTCGTCGGAATGAACATCGACGCTGCAACGAGGAATCCTGCTGTCCAGGCTAAGTGAAGAAATCGGGCTCTATTCATTTTATCCTCCCTGGCCACGCCTTTTTTGTTTGCGTTATCAATGAATAGCTTTTGACCATTCGAGGGATCACAGATCAGTATACTACCAATCCCCAGATGAACAATGAAAATTCAAATACTAATCAATTGCTCAGGTGAAGACTGCCGCCATGCGGCCTCCGTCGCCTCCGGCGCTAACCGGCCATGGCCGATTCAGATGAAGTGGTTGTGGCCTTTCTCGAGAGTCGACGGCCAAGCTGAATGAACGGTTCTTCGATGAGCCGATGCGCCGCATATCCCAAGAGTATGGACAAGGCATAACTCGCCACAAAAACCAGTAGCCAATGTTCAGGAATATGGAACTTGCGGAACAGGACCAACGCGGCATTGATCGCCAAGGCCTGCAAGAGATAAATCACATAGGTCAGGCTGCCGAGGAACGGGAGGGGTTTCAATCTCAAGAACGTACTGACCGCTTGCGTTTGATTGAACCAGATACTGGCGATCATCAGGCCGGAAAGAGCCGAGATCATCAGATTCCACCAAAGGGGCACAGGGTATAAGACAGAGAGCGTATAGACGGTAACCAGCGCGATGAAGAGTGGAAAGGCCGGAGCGGCGACGCGAAGCCAATCCATCAAGCGCTGATTGCGGCGCACTGTCAGGGCCAGCACAGTGCCAAAACCAAGGCCGAAATAACCGCGGATCAAATCCTCCAGGCTCACGGCAAAGCTCAGAACCACAGTCAGCAGGCAGGCTAAGACGATCATGGTCACGGCACGGTGACGCGGCAAGAACACGACAGCCATGGGCCAGACGAGATAGAACTTTTCCTCGATCCCCAATGTCCAGGCATGAGCGAAAATCGGACCTCCTCCCGGCGGGCGATATTCACTATTGAACGTCAGCAAATAGGGAGCCGCAAATCGGAACGACTCCAGTTTCTCAGGATCATGCCCCGCGACAGCCAGCGCGAGGACCGCGTAAATGAGAATGGTGAGATAATACATAGGCATGATACGGCATATTCTACGAATATAGAATGCGCCGACATTGACGTACCCATTACGCTCCTTTTCCTGAAGCAAGAGCCAGGTGATCAACCAGCCGCTCAAAGAAAAAAAGACGTCAACACCGACACTGCCATTGATAAACCACGGCACATTCTGAATATGATGAAAAACAGTAAAGATGATACAAAATGCACGGACACCATCAAGTTGAGGTCGATATGATTTGTTCGACATGAGGGCCCTTTAAGCATTATATAATATCAGAGACTTTTGGCCGATTTATCTCAATCCTGGATTACAAGCCACAAGAGGTTCAATATACTCTTTCTTTGATGAAAGGGATCTTAAATTTATATGCTCTGGAATCCGGCATATTTAGCCTGAAAGGCTATCCTTTCAAACTTAACGCCCGAGCGCGGCATGAATGAGATCCAGAACCGGCCGTAGTTCATGAAGCTGGACTTGGCCGGGAGCAGAGGCCTCACCGACCATTCCGAATGTCGCCGCCGAGCCGAAAACTTCCCCCGAAAGTCGGGAGACCACCCCCTGCCCCGCCATGGCCATCGTGATCAAGGGACATTCGGCATATCGGCTGTGCATGAGCCATGTCGCATTGAGAAGCTGCAGAACATCGCCCGCGTCTTTAGGCATTGTGGCGATCTTGACGATATCCGCCCCTAAATCCTGCATGGATCGCATACGCGCGACCAGTTCCTCTGCCGGCGCTGTCCCATTGAAATCGTGATTGGAAAGAATAACACCGACCCCCACACCATGGGCAGCATCGATTACTTCACGCACGATCTCATCACCGCGCATGACTTCCACATCGATCAGATCGGGCCGGCCCTCCTGGAGGATTGTCTTGTAAAAATCCACATAGCTCGATCCGTCGAGCGCTGTCATGCCACCTTCCGCCTTGGTTCGGAAAGTCACAATCATCGGCTTGGCATTTTGGATTTTCGCTGCTTCCCGCAAGAGGCCCGCGACACCGCGAGCATCGAGCGCATTCTCAAGATAATCCACCCGCAATTCGATGAGGTCCAGCGTCTTTTCTTCTGAGAGCCGCGTGGCGGACGTCAATGCATCCTTGAAAGTCTTGGCCGTGATGGGCACGATGATCTTGGGTCGCCCCGCTCCGATCACAACATCTTTGACGCTCACCACGCGCATTTCGGCTTTCCATTCAAGCAGACCGGCAACATTCGACAACAATCGCGTCTCCTTGCAACAAAGGACAATTCGACGCGAAGGGATGCAATGCTCGCCGATGAAGGAGATTGATACGGGCTTCGGTGTCTCCAGCATCTGCGATGCTGGAGACCTTTTTGGCTAAGGCTCTATCCCGCAATCTTGGAAAAATCCGCGATGCGATGCACCGCCTGCCGAAGTTCATTCAGCAATTGCAGACGGTTCACGCGAAGTTCCGGCTCGCTCGCATTCACTGTCACATGATCGAAAAAGGCATCGACCGGCGCGCGCAAAGAGGCCAAATTTTCCATGGCTTTTTCGAAGGGAGTCGGGCCTTCAAAAGTTTTCCGACCGATTTCTTCCTCTGCTTTGTACAAATGGGTTTCGGCTTCTTCCCGCATCAGCCGGATTCTTTCCCAAAGGGCGCGTTCTTGTCCCTCGCGTAACAGGCCGGGATCGGCTGGCGCATTAAAAGCACCAACGCCATCTTTCTTTTCCTCAGCCTTCAAAATATTGGCCGCGCGCCTGTAACCGGCGAGCAGATTCTTGCCTTCCTCTGTATCAAGAAAACTCGCCAAGGCCTCGACGCGCGCGACAATGAGGAGCAGATCATCCTGGCCCGGCAAGGCAAAAACCGCGTCAATCAGATCATAGCGCGCACCACGCTCGCGCAGATAAACTTTGAGACGATCGCCGAAAAAGGCGATGAGCTGCCCGATGAGATCCTCCCGAGCGGCCAAAAAGGCCTGCCGCATGTCGATGAAATCTGGATCCTCTGCCCCCGCCTGACCCGAAGCGAGCCAGATTTCGCGCAGCCGCTCATAAGGTTTGACGATGTCGTGGAGGGCAGCGAACGACGCCATATCCTCTTCTCGCTCTTCACCTTCACCGGCGAAACGAGCCTCCAGATAGCGTGATGCGACGGCATGAGCGCTTTTAGCCGGCTCGCGCGCGAATTCCCAAGCCCAAAGGCCGCCTTGCGCCAGTCTGGCAAGTTCGCCCGCATCGGCATCTCGATCATCACGAAGGGTCAGCAAGTTAAAGGCTGGAACCGCCTCGCTGACCCGGACCAGATGCACAAAAACATTTTCCAATTGGCGACGCAGCGGCAGGCGCAGCTTGTTTTCAAGAATGAGCGCGATCACACCGAGCGCCGCGCGGCGCAAAGCATAGGGATCCTTGCTGCCGCTCGGGCGCTCGTCAATGGCGAAAAAGCCCACGAGGCTGTCGAGCTTGTCAGCAAGGGCTACAGCAATGGACACTGGCGCGTTCGGCACGAGATCGTTCGGCCCTTGCGGCTTGTAATGCTCCTCAATCGCCGCCGCGACATTGGAGCTTTCCCCCTGCTTTTGCGCATAATAGCGGCCCATTAAGCCTTGCAATTCGGGAAATTCACCAACCATCTCCGAGACAAGATCGGTTTTGGCGAGTTCCGCCGCCCGCGCCGCCTCGGCCTGATCCGCGCCAACGATCGGGCTGAGATCACGCGCGTTCAAGACCAAGCGCTGTACGCGTTCGCCCTGCGTGCCGAGCTTTTCATGAAACACGATGGTCTCGAGCTTGGGTAGCCGCGCCTCGAGCCGTGTTTGCAGATCCGTCTCCCAGAAAAATTTGGCATCAGACAGGCGGGCGCGCACGACGCGTGCATTACCCGCGACAATCGCCTTGCCGCCATCGCTCGCCTCGATATTTGCGACGAGCAGGAATTTATGGGCGAGACGGCCGCTGACCGGATCCCTCAACACGAAACATTTCTGATTGGCGCGAATCGTCGCGCGGATAACCTCCGGCGGGATTTCAAGAAATTGCGGATCGAATTCCGCCAAAAGGACCACCGGCCATTCGACAAGCCCCGCCACCTCCTCCAACAAAGCCTTGTCTTCTATAAGATCCAGGCCTTGCGCGAAGCTGAGATCACGCGCGTCATGCAAGATGATGTCGCGCCTCCGCTCAGCATCGAGCACCACCTTGGCCTTTTCAAGGGCCGGCAGATAATCGTCGAAACGGCGGATTTTGATGGGCTCGGGCGCCAGGAAGCGATGGCCGAAGGTCGTCTGACCCGCTTCGATCCCTTCGACGGAAAAGGGCACGACATCCGGCTCTTCCGTTTCGGGACCAAAGGTCGCGAGGATCGCATGCAAAGGCCGCACCCAGCGCAAGGCATCGGAGCGCGCCGAGGCCCTGCCCCAGCGCATGGATTTAGGCCAGGGAAAGCTTTTGATAACGGCCGGCAAAATATCGGCCAGGACATCGAGTGCGGGACGGCCTGCACGCTCGATGACCGCGACATAGAAATCGCCTTTCTTGGCGTCTTTCTGAACAATGGCCTGATCAAGTGAGGCGAGGCCAGCGCTTTTCAAAAAGCCTTGGAGCGCGGCTTCCGGCGCGCCGACTTTGGGGCCTTTCTTTTCCTCCCGCACATCGGCTTGGCGGATGGGCAGGCCCGCGACATGCAGCGCCAGGCGCCGCGGTGTGGCAAAGCTCGCCGCACCTTCGAAACTCAATCCCTGTTCGCTCAAAGCCCCGGTCACCAGCCGCTTCAAATCCTCGGCGGCCTGCGCCTGCATTCGAGCGGGGATTTCCTCGGAGAAAAGTTCAAGCAGAAGATCGGGCATTGCGGATTTATCTTGGCTGGAAGCGGGATGAGGCGTGACCCGGGCGAGAGCACCGGGCCACCTCCGTCATAGACGCATCGAGGCCAGGGTGAAAGCATCCTTTATTGCCCGACGCTCATAAACCGACCCCGATATAGACGCTAAACCGCCTCATCCATCCGGGATTTTTTCTTCAGATCCGGCAGGAAGCAATAAAAGATCAGCGACATGAAAATACAGGCTGTCGCATAGAGGAAGAACCATTCTTCATGGCCTTGGTTCTTGAAAGACAAGGCCACGCTGTCAATCGTGCCGCCGAAGACCGCAGCCGCAATGGCATAGGGAAAACCGACACCAATCGCCCGGATGGAGGTCGGAAAAAGCTCCGCCTTCACAATGACCGCCGTCGACGTATAGGGCGTGATGATGCCCCAGCCAGCGCAGATCAACAGGAAGGCCACGAGCGGGCTTTTCGTCGTCTGCAGCGTCGTGAGCAACGGATAGGTGAACAAAGTCCCCATGATACCGAAGGCAAGCAACATGGGCTTACGACCGATCTTGTCAGACAAGGCGCCATAAAGCGGCTGAAGAGCAACGGCGAGCGTCGATGAGCCGAAAATGATCAGCGTCGTCTCGTCCTCGGTGAGCCCCACGGACAATTTGACGAATTTCTGCATATAGGTCGTGTAGGTGTAAAAGGCCGAGGTGCCTCCCGCCGTGAAGCCAATGACATAAAGGATCGTCTTCCAATTGCGGCGCAGGGTCGTCCAGGTGCCGACTTTCTCGGCCAGCGCCTGCGATTTCTTGAACAAATCGGTCTCGTGCAGGTCACGACGCATGAAGAAACAATAAAGCGCGAGAGCGGCGCCGATAAAAAACGGAATACGCCAACCAAAGGCATAAAGCTGCTCCGGCGTGAGCACCAATTTTTGCAAGATCAGCAGAACGATGATCGCAGCGAGCTGGCCGCCAATTAAGGTCGTGTACCAGATGCCCGAATAAAAACCGCGCCGCGCCGGATGCGAAACTTCCGCCAGATAAGTGGCGCTTGTGCCATATTCGCCGCCTTGGCTGAGCCCCTGCAGAATGCGAGCGAAGGCCAACAAGATCGGTGCCCCGATGCCAATTGTCGAATAAGTCGGGGCCACGGCAATCAGCAAGGAACCGAAACACATGAGAAGAATAGAAAAGGTCAGCGCCATGCGCCGCCCATAACGATCGGCTAAATAGCCAAACAACAGGCTGCCGATGGGACGCATGAGAAAAGCCGCGGCAAACAAGGAGGCCGCCGCCAATTGCTGCGCAACCAGATTGGCACTCGGGAAAAAGGCACCGCCGAAATAAAGCGCAAAAGCCGAATAGGCGTAGACATCATACCATTCTATCAGGTTGCCAACAGAACCGATCAAAATGGCTTTCGTGCGCCGTCGTACATCCGCGCGATCATAAGGATCAGCCGCCGGTGAGAAGTGATAATCCCGCGTGACCTCGACCATGTTTCCTCCCCATGCCCAGCCCTGTCTCCTTGCCGGCAGAAAGCAACTCTGGATCTTTCATCCTTACCTGTCCAGGTCGGTCGCTTAAGTCATCCGAGGCGAGGTGTCATCGCTTGCGATTGGTCGAGCCCACCCGAGCATCAGACATTCACCTTGAGCCATGTCCAACACGATAGATCTTTAAAAAGCAGTCAGCATGATTTCGTGGCACCTTCCTTTTCCGAACAACAATAACAAATATATTTTGTAAATATAAATATACAACTATATTAAATATTTATCATGTTCATCTGCTGTTCATGAGCAGTTAATAATTAATATTAACTTATTCCCTCAACAACTTATTGACGTAAAACTTCCCCATGCCTACTTCTTTTCAAAATATTAATTTCTAAGTCCGGATTTGCACTAATGCTCAAAAAGCTATCTCTTTTATTTGTTTGCATTCCCAATTTAGCGGGAGCCGTCGATGGCCACACCATTCTGGGTGGAGCCGATATTCAGATGGCGAAAAATGTCGACACTGATTTCCCACGTTATGATCTGGCAAACCGTTGCGGACAGGCTTGGCAGAAGAATACGGCCGCGCACACGACTTGCCTCCGTCACCAGACGCGGCTGGAAGCCATCACTTCACATTTGTGGCACCAGCTCATCCAGAACGATCGGATGGATTGCATACGACGCGCGGATGCGGCGAGCGCGACACCTTACAGCGTTCTCTATGCGTGTTCGAAGGAAGCAATCTTTCGTGCGCATCACCAGACAACCACAGCTTCGATTCCGGAGCCGACAGGCCGTCAGATTTCTTCGAACGGAGCCGTAGTGGCTAATCCCTCATGGCCCCTCCATGAAAATTGAGATCGCCGGCGCGATCTTCAAATCGAAAAAGGGCATAGAGTGATAAGAGGCGTCTACGCTTCTCAGCACAAGCCACGGACATTTCAGCGGCATTCTGATTGAGCTGTCAAAGGCGGGTAAACAAACGGCGAATGCGTTTAGAGCAATCAGCATTCATGCCGCGTCATACTCGACGACGCGCGACTGAGCAAACTCAGCTATAAAGCAACAGGCGCGCCAAATGGCGCGCCTGTTTTTGTTTCGCTTGTGAACTTGATCCGAAGCTCAAGCAGCCTTCAAATCATCGGGAACACGTCCACCATTCGCCGCAAGCTTCTTCATGACTTCTTTGTGAAGCCAGATATTCATGCTCGCCGAGTCACTTTTGTCGCCTTCATAATGAAGCTCATCAGCCAATTCCTTACGGGCTGTGAGGCTGCTGTCCAGATCGAGCAACTTCAGAAGATCGACGATGGAATGTTTCCAATCGAGCCTCTCCTGTTTGTCCTGCAGCAATTTGTCGAGAACGGCAGCCACATCAACGGTGGTGCCTCCTGCCGGGGCTCCTGCTGCAGGGGCTTCGGGGGTCGGCGCCGCCGGCTCGGTCCCGGTCGTCTCGGCTTTGGCTTCCTGTGTCCCAAAGATCTTGGACATTATCGAACCAAAAAAGCTCATCGTATTATTCCTTTAGGAAGATGCGAATAAAACTCTATGTATCGACGCTCGACAGTTCGAACATTGCATAGTCATTTCAAGAATAACGGGTTCTTAATCCAGGCCTTGAGTTGGCTACAACATTGCCTAATGCAAGTTACACCGTCCCATAACGACAAAAGGCCACGAGAGTTCCTTTTTCATTGGGATCCCCGGCTCACCTTGTTTACCTGCTCTTTGACTAGCAACTTTGCCAATGAAAGGAAAACTAACCGACCGAGAACATTCAAGCAATGCATTGTCGATTATATTTCCTGGCAATGTTCGAGGTCAATGTCACTCTCTGGGTTCGGCAAAATGTGCATGTGGCATGAATTCTCGAACAAAACGAACAGATGCAACCATTTTATTGTTTGACTGTTATTTTCCAAATATCTTAAGAGAAGAAATATGTTACCGTTTCCGATGAGGATGTCGGTTCATTTACAACAGGACACCGAAATTGCAGTCTATTGACCAAATCCGTGATGAGATCGCTGCCATCGAGCAACGCATCGCCAAGCTCCGCGTTGCGGAAGCTATTTTGACAGAACTCGAAGGCGGGGTACCGGCAGAACGAGCGCGGCGTGGCCGTCAGCCAAAAATTGCGGTCCCGACCATTGCAGCTCCCGCGTCCGTGTCTGGGAAAAAACGGCGGCAACAATCAGCCGGCCGTGAAGGTTCTACGCCTCAAGCCATTCTGGGCATTCTGGAAGCGCAAGGCCCTATGCCGCGAGCAGAGATCGAAAGCGCCATCAGAGCTGATCGCGACATCGGCAAGCAAACGGTTTCGGTCGCCTTGCAGCGTCTGCGCGGCGCCGGCAAAATCCGTTTGCGTGACAATAAGTGGGGCTTGAAAAAGTAATCGCTCTCTGAGGCATCCAAACGCGGGTCCGTTTCGTCAATCGATCGGCCCCGCGTTTTAATTTGCAGCCCGTGCTATCACAAAGCGAAGGCTTCTTTCGCTACATGCACGGTTTTTCTAAAGCTTACAGCCCGAAGCACCTATTTGCGAAAAGACGCCTCCCCTTACCTCGGATCGTTCGTGCTCCGCCGACAATCGCGAAGCTGTTCCGGGGGATCAAACGATCGCCTTACGCAAAATGGCTCCGCAATGTCGGTCCTCGGTGCGGCTGTTGGAGCCGCGCCGAAGATCCCTTCTTACGGCCAAGAGGCGAGGTATTGATAGGGACGGATGTACCATTTGCTGAGCTTGATCGTGCCACCGCAGGGCGCACCAGGAATACACCCCAGGAAGACTTGGACGCCAGTCAATTCGATCGATGTCTGAAACGATGGGATCGTGAAGATGGGCGATAGAAGATCATAGGTCCCATCCGGGAAGACGTCGTTTGAATCGTAAACACTGGAATTACCCCACGATGAATGGGTAACCACCGTGCCATCCACCTTCCACTTGAAGTAGAAAGCAACGGGGAACAGATTCACGCCGTTGATAATCTGAAGCCGACAGCCTGCGCGATAGCGATTGCCGGCCACAATGCTAGCTCCAGCTCCATCGTAGTTCGAAGCGCGCGCCGCAGAGATAAGCGTACCGCCCGTGCCAACTGTCATCCATAC
The DNA here is from genome assembly GCF_000019845.1 of Beijerinckia indica subsp. indica ATCC 9039. Lineage (NCBI taxonomy): Bacteria > Pseudomonadati > Pseudomonadota > Alphaproteobacteria > Hyphomicrobiales > Beijerinckiaceae > Beijerinckia > Beijerinckia indica. The sequence continues at coordinate 2,432,719 of NC_010581.1, forward strand.
CTTCGTCGCATCAGCGGAGCCGTTGCCGAGCGTTCCTGGCGCTGTTCTCGTTGGTACAGTCAACACCATCCGCTTCAGATTGGTGCTTGTACCATCCGCCTCCATAGCAAATGACGGGAGCGCCAAAGTGTCTGTCGTTCCCCAGCTCGCATCCGCAGAAGCATTAAAGCCGGAGCACAACGTGCTACCCGCCGCAAAATTCGTCAAACCACCTGAGGTTCCGCCAAGAAGCTGTCGCGCCGAATTAGCCGCACCTTCGTGCTGCAGCAGATTTGTCGGATCGGCCGCCGCATCAAGGGTGAGAGGAAGGACGACCGGCGCTGGAAGCATGTTGAGCGATGACAGCTTCGAGAAGATATCATTCGCGACACGAATTGCACCCTTGGAATTCGGGTGCACACCGTCATACGTATAGGGGGGATTGGCTTTTCCAGGATTCAGGGGATCTTGTAGCAATGCATCAAGATTGTAGCACTTCAGCTTCGGGTTTACTGTGCTCTTCTGTTCACGCCACTGATTGAATTGGAGCCTTTCCGGATAGGTCATGCTCGGATTGCCCAGGCCCGTGCGAGGCCAAATGGACTCATTCAGAATGCGAGGAACCGGGTTAAGGCTGAGAAGATAATTGTCAACGGCCGTAGCATCGGTCTCCATCTTGGATAAACTATTGCCAAGGTCATTTGATCCGCCCTCAGCAAAGAACATATCCGGCGACCAGCCGCCCGATCCAAGCGCGCCCCACCGGGTATTGGCTGTAGTCACCGCAGTAGCGTTGTAATTGGCGAGAACCTGAGCGAGTGTATTTCCGCCGACAGCCCAGACGCGGGAATTTTCATAGTTCCAACCCATGAGAGACATGAGCGGGGTCATATAGCCGCGCATGTAATATGAATCGGCATAGACATTGGAAACATTCGGGATCGTGATTGTCTGAAACGAAAACCCATTTGCGCTGAGGCTCGTGCCGCCATTCGCGACGCGAATGGTACGCGCAAGACTGAATGCTGGATCCTGAGACGTATTGTTCGAGACTATAAACTCCGACGTGGAGAGATTCGGAGTATTCGTGGCCCCGTCGAGCGTCTCCGTCAGGCTGATCGTCGGGACGCCATTACCATTGAATGTGCCCGTGATGTTGGTTCCATTAATCGTCAGTAGGGTGCCATCCGTCGAAGCGGCGTCAACCGTCGAGCCAGAAGTCGTGCCGGTGATCACTCCGCTGAACACGCCACCTGCCTGTACAGTAAGAGGAGACAACGTGAGAGGGACAAGCGACGATACGGCATTGATTGCCAGATTAATGCTCGTCGTATTTGGGCTATTCGTAGCGCCGGTGAGCGTTTCCTTCAACGTAATTGTCTTGGTACCACCCGTTGTAAACAGGCCAGAAACAGTCGTGCCGTTGACGGCAAGCGGCGTTCCATCACTGGAGGTTGCCACGATGGTCGAACCAGGTGTTTGGCCAGTGATGGTGCCAATATAGGCCGAGCTCGCAGTACCCGTGAGCGGAGAAAGGGAGAGAGTCACGAGCGGGCCCAAGATGTTGTCGGGGACAGCAATCGCCGGACTGTTCGGAACACCAGAATATGTGACTTGAGACTGTGCGCCTGGAGTCGACGCAAATGTATACGACCATGTGCCATCGACAGCGACGGTAGTGGTTCCAGATTGCACGTTGTCTTTGTAGACGATAATTGCGGAGCCAGGTGCCATTCCCGACCCGTAATAAGTTTTGTAATCCGCCGTGAAGGGAGCGGGCAGAATTTTTTCTGCGTATTCTGCAATATGATCCTTCACATATGTGTCAAATATAGAATTGTCAGCCATGCTTAACCTCAATATTTAATTACCGTCCACAAACACACTCCTGTTACTGGTTGATAACAGTGCTTTGCGTCGACGATAAAAATAAGATGTATTTGCATTACCATTACATCGGCATGGCTGCGCAACCAGCCAAACCGATATTCTTGATTACGGAGCAGCCGCAAGAAACGTGTATGGCCTAATATAAGGTGCTGATATTTCTATCGTTCCACCTGTCGCTGAGCCAGGTACGGATGCAAGGGTCAAAATCAGGCTAGAAAGCTGGATTGACGACAGAAATGCGGGAACCGTAAATGCTTCCGTCAGAAGATCATATACTCCTTGTGGAAATACTTCGCCCGCATTGGAGAAGCCGCTTGAAGCATAAGCGATCTGATTAACAATGGTACCATCGACAACCCAACGAAATGTCAATCCGCTGATAAAAATATTGGGACATGAAATTTTCAACTTGATGCCGGCACGATAGGTATTTCCGGCAACGATCGGCGTCGCGCCACCATTGAAGGTCTGCGACCGCGCGGAAGAAATAATGGTTGAGGACGTCAAGGTCAGCCATGTTTTACCGACATCGGCCGCCACCGAGCCAGGCGCGTTTCCGTTCGGAATCGTGATAACCAGCTTCTTTCTGAGAGTTGCTCCATCATCCAAAACGAGCGCGGAGGACGGCTGCGCACCGGCTGAAGTTGTCCAAGAGGTATCAGCCGAGAGAGTGTAACCGCTCGGCACGACGGAGCCTGCGGCCAGATTGACCGCCGCACCCGCTGTATTGGAAAAAAGCTGGTTGGCCGAATTATCGGAAACCGCATGTTGCAAAAGGTTGGTCGGATCGGATGCCGCATCTTTGGCATAAGGGAACACGATCGGAGCCGGAAGCCAGCCCTTCGCACTCATACTGTCAAAAGCCTTTTTCGCGAAAAGGAACCCTGACCACGTGTTCGGGTGAACGCCATCATCCGAAACATTCGCAAGCATATGCCCCGGATTGCTCGGATCTTCGAAAATATAACTCACGTCATAAGGAAGTACATAATCATCCGCGACGTTACGTGTATTGCTCCAGCTATTATATTGAGTTCTCGTTGCTTGCGCTACAGCATCATTTGAGAAGCTGTTGCGCGGGATAATGTCTAGCAGAGGCATACGCGGCTTCTGAGCAAGGCCCAGGACATAGTTCTGTGCCGCTGCGGCATCAGTTTGCATTTGCGAAAACGTGCTGCCACCGGAAATATCGTTAGAGCCGCCTTCGAAAAGGAAGATGTCAGGGTTCCATCCATCCGACCCGATCGCACCATACCTCAGCACAGGCGCGTCAGTGGTCCGACTCCCATTATAAATGCCCAGATCCAGAGATAAGGTATAACCGCTGACGGCATAAGTGCGAACAGGTGTGTAGTTCCATCCAAGATAAAGCATCAAAGCGCAGGTATATCCTCTCGCATAGCGCGTATTGGCGTAAACATTACTTACACCAGAAATGTTCACTGCCGTCCACGAATGGCCCAGCGCCGTAAGACTCGTACCGCCACCCGCAACATTGACGATACGACTGAGAGTAAAAGGTGTGGAAGAGTTGGGTGCACCACTGGCGGTGACGTTGATTGTCTGCGTCGTAACTTTGGGGCTATTGGTCGCGCCAGCAAGAGTTTCTGTAATGGTGACCGTTTTCGAACCAGCGGTCGGGAAGTTTGCGGTGACACGAGAGTTACTATAGGAATTAACTGCAATACCATCGCTGGAAGTCGCAGAAATTGTCGAACCAGCGGTGCTCCCAGTCACGGCACCCGAGAACACGCTACCAGCCGTGATAGTAAGCGGAGAAACGGTTAAGGGAACCAGCGTCGGGCCTGAGACGGCGGTGATCGTCAAGCTGATGATAGTCAGATTTGGGCTATTCGCCGCGCCAGCAAGAGTTTCCGTGAGCGTGATAGACTTAGTGCCACCGGTCGGGAACGTGCCTGTGACGCTCGTGCCATTGACAATGAGCGCCGTTCCGTCGCTGGAGGCTGCAACAATGGTCGACCCCGCGGTGACACCGGCAATCGCGCCGGAATAGGCAACGCCTGCCGAGCCCGTGAGCGGCGATAGTGACAGAGTAGCCAGTGGTCCTGACGTTCCATTACCGCTGTTAGGAATCGTTATTGCGGGGCTTTCCGGCACACCAGAATAGGTAATGGAGGACTGCGCAGCAGGCGCTGTGGTAAAAGTGAACGACCAAGTCCCGTCAACGGCGACTATCGCGGTCCCCGCCGAAACATTGTTTTTGTAAACGGTAACGGTTGAGCCTGGCGCCAGCCCGGAACCCGAGAACGTTTTGTAGTCAGTGGTTGATGGGGCGTTGAGGCTGGAACTGGCTCCGGTAAAAGCAGATATTCGTATCCATCCATTTGCCTCTGCAACCAGCGCATCAAACGATGGGATGTTAATGGGTGTCAGAGGATCCGATGTATAGACGCGCCCATTGATTGTAATCTGATTACTCAATCCGCCACCCGGTGGAACCATCGATATATATTGATATGTCAAACTATTTCCCCACCTGGAGTCATTAATTATCGATCACGAGGCGCAGCATGGATTTCCGGCGTTGCGTCGCGCGTTGCTCGGTTTCATGGATTTATAGAGAGAACGGCCTGGGCCGAGAGGATCGCTCCGCGCGCTGCGGCAAGATGCATATCTAAATTGGCATTTTCGAGTGCCTGCGCGGCATGCATAAGGCGACTGAGTTCGATATTGATCCGTTCAGTCCAGGCGTTGAGTTCAGAGCACCGCATCCGCGCTCGTCACTTGGTGAAGCCGCGCGGAAAGCTCATCGACTTTTCGCTCAAGCTCTTCGACCTTTGCCTTGAGGTCGATAATGGTTTCGTTAGCGGTCTTGAGCAATCCAACCAGTTCGGTGACGAGATTCAAGGTTTGACCACTGTCTTCATGCAACTGCTTACGCGCCCAGCCGATGATTGCCGCGATCGCGGTCCCTATGCCGCCTACAGCAGTCCATAAAGGCCATGCTTCGGTCTTCTGCCAAAAATCCCCCGTATCGGACATAAACGATTTGCTCCTTATTTCTTGTGGCTGAGCCAAGACGACGTCGCCGTGATGATCGGCATCACAGGTGCGACAAAAAAAGCTCTGGATCACGCTCCATTCGTGACCCTCATAGGGGAAGGACATTTAGGGATTGCCCATTTCCGCCGAAAGGTTGAATCGATCCTGACCTGACGCAACGGACGGCTGCCAGAAGCCATGCGAGCAGAAAGATGATCCAAGCCTCAAGCCGCAGGCAGCAACCCACGCGCGTCAATCTCGCCCCGAAGCAGGAAATGTTTTCAAACCTTCCTTGCGCCAGTGAGCCCCGAAAAAGCATTTGAAGCAGAATGACATAACACTATCGGTCAAGTGACCATCACTTCGACCGAAAGGGACTGACAGCAGAACTGAAACCGAATATGCCTCACACCAAATAAACAGATAATCACAAGGATACGAGGCCAGGACTAAAGATGTTTTCTTTGGCGGATACATATCCAAAACGAGTTTCCAGCACGCATCAAAATATTATGGCGTGGAAATCTCAGACACAATCTTTGATCGGCGCGGCTAAATGGAAAAATGTACTTAAAACCCACGCCATCGAGTCCGGAGGAGGCATTCCCTTGATGCGAGAAGGCGCCGGAATCACCCGGAATCGAGATGCTGTTCGGGCATCAACTCACGAATCACCAGCTTCCCGTGCGGCACAACGGCTGTGCTTTCATTCGGACCAATAGGGAAATCGCGACTATTCGGCGCCAGGATCGGAAATTTTTGGAGATTCGATTCGTCAAAACTCTTCCGGCGCACCCAGAGCATGTCATCTCATGCCGATTTAAAGAGGCATATTCCGAAATGCACGTGGCAGCGCTCTTTGGCTCGTCACACAGGTTTAAAGCCCACGCTTTACAAGAGCGTTAAGTGTCCAACCACAAGACAGGTTTGATAAAAAGTTGGACAAAAAAAAAGAAAAATCCCAATAATATCAAATGGGTGTTTATGCGATGGAGGCCTCGCCCGGAATCGAACCGGGGTGCAAGGATTTGCAGTCCTCTGCGTAACCACTCCGCCACGAGGCCTCGATCAGCCGCTGCGCCGCTTCAAATCGGCTGCGGTGCGGGGGATGGTTTTGCACCCCGCTTGGTGCCTATAGCAAAGGATGCGGCCATCCTGCAAGGAAGGACGATAAGAAAATCCATTCTCAATTTTGTCCAACCCAAATTTCGATTAGGCCTTTGCAAAGTGCGATCAAGCTTGCTATATGGCCCTCCATCGCTTCGGCAACGATCCCTGATAGCTCAGCCGGTAGAGCAATCGACTGTTAATCGATCGGTCGCAGGTTCGAGTCCTGCTCAGGGAGCCAATTCTCGAATATTCCCATAAATTCAAGTATTTGCCGTGTTCATAGCCGGTCTTGCAGTGGTGTCGAAGATTGTACGGCTCCAGGAGCGTCGCCTGAGACTGGCGCTCAGGAGCCGAATCCTTCTCAAATCCTATCGCAAAGTCTCTGGTCGTCCTTGCCGTTGACTTCCTCACGCTCCCAAGGGCGGAATGATATATTCCTCGGCTGCAAGCCAGAACCCGCGCAGATCATGAGGCAAGGCATCCTGCACATTGGCGATTTGGCCAGGCGATAAATGTCGCGACAGAACCATGAAAACGGCCCGGATAGCTTCTTTGGCATCGAGCGGCCGGATGTCCGAGAGCCATTTCGAGACCTCGACTATAAATTCATCCAAATTATAATCCGTAGGCTGTTTGGCCGGCTGGAACTGGTCATAATAAACGCCACGGACGAGAAGCGGCAATTCTGCGCCGAGATGGGCCGAAAGCTCCACAGGCAGCCTATCGCGTAGCTTATGAAGCACGATGGAAAGGACCTTCCAAGCAACTTTCCGATCCGGACCGATCGTCGCTTCGATTTCATCAAGCCACGTGTTTGTCGTCTGGAGCGTCTTATCGAAAACTTCGAGGCCAGTCGCGCTCATGGGTTTCTCCCTTTTTAGAGTTTGGTAAGCAAACGGATCGAACGCTGATCTGTTCCACTTCCCATTGCGCGATCATTGGCTACGGCGACTCGAACTCTTTCGAATCAAAGCCCGCATCGTTCGATCTCTTAGGCAAAAGTCCCTACGTGCTTTTGCTTGGAACCGCCACGACCGGAGCGGCTGGATCAGCCAGGTTTCTCGCTGGGTGACCCGCCTCCTTGCGCTCAGAATAGCGATCCACGAGTTGATCTGTATACGGACGCGCGAGAAGCGTGAAACGGATCAATTCCTCCATAACGTCAACGATCCGATCGTAAAAACTCGAAGGCCTCATCCGGCCCGCTTCGTCAAATTCCTGATAGGCTTTGGCAATGCTCGATTGATTGGGAATAGTGAACATCCGCATCCAACGGCCCATGAGACGCAACGTGTTAACAGCGTTAAAACTTTGCGATCCCCCGGAGACCTGCATGACAGCCAGCGTGCGTCCCTGTGTTGGCCGCATGCCTTTCATCGCGAGTGGAAGATGATCGATTTGCGCCTTCATCAAGCCAGTAATCTGGCCATGCCGCTCGGGGCTGCACCAGACCTGCCCCTCGGACCACAGAGAATGTTCGCGCAATTCCATGATCGCGGGATGATTGTCATCGGGAATCTGATCGGGAAAAGGCAGATCGAACGGATCGAAAATGCGCGTTTCGGCACCGAACAATTGCAACAGCCGCGCGGCTTCCTCGACCGCCAGGCGCGAGTAGGAGCGCGGCCTAAGAGAACCGTAGAGCAAAAGAATACGAGGTGGCGGCTGATCGGGTCCAAGCCCCTGCCCCGGCCTTTTGATAACATAGCGAGGATCAAGCGCTGGGAGATGGGTTGCATCGGGGAGTTCGCGCAGTCTCATTTATCCCTCAAGCTTTGGATGGTGTCGGAACAGTGCCGCAGGATTGCGGAAACCAGCGGTGTCCGAGCCTCAAGGCTACATGGACGAGAAGCAGTAACACCGGCACTTCCACGAGAGGACCAATGACAGCAGCAAAGGCAACCGGCGAGGCAAGACCGAAAGCCGCGATGGCGACGGCGATCGCCAATTCGAAATTATTGCCGGCAGCGGTAAAAGCGATCGCCGTTGTACGAGGATAAGCGGCCTCGATCAGCTTGCCCATGACGAAACTGATTGAGAATTGAATGATGAAATAAAGCGACAAAGGGATCGCGATCCGCACCGCATCGACAGGCAGGCGCAGGACATCACCGCCCTTCAAACTGAACATGGCGACAATAGTGAACAGGAGCGCGGCCAAGGTCATCGGGCTGATACGGGGAAGAAATTCGTGCTCGTACCAGGCTCGGCCCTTGAGAGCGATGAGGATGCGGCGCGTGAGGAAACCAGCCAGGAAAGGAATGCCGAGATAGATCAACACCGCCTCGGCAATGGTCCAAAAACTCACATTGACAATGCTGCCTTGCAGACCGAACAGAGGTGGAAGAAGCGTCAGGAAGATCCAGGCATAGATGCTGAAGAACAGGATCTGGAAGATCGAATTGAAGGCAACCAGACCCGCGACATATTGATTGTCACCACGCGCGAGCTGGTTCCAGACAAGGACCATGGCGATACACCGCGCGAGGCCAATCAGGATGAGCCCGGTCATATATTCGGGTGAATCACGCAGGAAGAGAACGGCCAGTGCGAACATGAGGACAGGCCCGATCAGCCAGTTCTGCACAAGGGAGAGAGCCAGAATCCGCTTGTCCCGAAAGACCTCATGAAGCTCCTCGTAACGCACCTTTGCCAGCGGCGGATACATCATGAGGATGAGCCCGATGGCGATCGGAATATTGGTCGTGCCGACCGACAGTGCGTTCAAGGCTTCCGGCAAGCCTTTGAAGGCCGTGCCGAGAAGGACACCGCCAGCCATGGCAGCAAAAATCCAGACCGTGAGATAACGGTCCAGGAAAGAGAGGCGAGACTCGGGTTGAACAGAGGACATAGATAATCTCCCAGGCGTGACCATGCCTGCGCCAAGAGCCTTGAGACAGTGAAGAAGAAAAGCTTAGATCACGCGCTGGCCGTCATCATCGACAACCGCCCATCCTCCTTTGTGAAACGATCTTGCTGCGGCTTGGGCAAGAGACCGAGAACGGTTTCGGAAGGTCGGCAGAGTTTGACGCCGAGCGGCGAGACGACGATCGGACGATTGATCAGGATCGGATGCGCCATCATGGCATCGATCAATTGCGCAAAGCGTATCCTTCTCACGGATCACGGCCCGCACCGGCACGCCCATGCGAGCAATGAGCTGTTCCAGCAGAGGCCGGCTCGGCGGCGTCTTCAAATATTCGATGACATGCGGCTCGATGCCGGCATTGCGGATCATCGCCAAGGTGTTGCGCGACGTACCGCAATCAGGATTGTGGTAGATGATAATGTCGATGGGGGCACTCATCAGGCAACCTCGGGATGAGGCGCACTCGCAGCTTGACTCGCTCCCGCGCTTTGGCCGATCTCCCGCAGCTTGCTAGTCAAAGCAAGACTATCGAGCTGTTCCAGCGGCAAAGCGGCAAAGGCCGAGATCCTGTTTTTCATATATCTAAAGGCTGTGACGAAGGCGCGTTCCTTCTCAAGGTCTGATCCTTCGACAGCCGCTGGATCTTCAATTCCCCAATGCGCTGTGGCTGGATGTCCTGGCCAGACTGGACAAGTCTCACCTGCTGCATTGTCGCAGACGGTGAAAATAAAATCCATGACAGGAGCCTCTGGCCCCGCAAACTCATCCCAGCTCTTGGAATGCAAGCCTTCAATCGGGTAGTCGAAGCTCTGTAAAACTTTGAGTGCGAAGGGATTGACAGCGCCCTTCGGTTGGCTGCCGGCGGAAAAGGCTTTGAATTTCCCTGCACCTTCTTTTCTCAAAATGCTTTCCGCAAGGATCGAGCGGGCTGAATTCCCTGTGCAGAGAAACAAAACATTCCATAAGCGTTCAGTCATGAAGACACCTTTTCCGGCGGACAGCACGGCATGAGATCGGCGATCAATGGCGCACAAATTTCCGTCGCACCGCCACAGCAATCTTTTACAAGAAACAGCATGAGTTCACGCACACATGTGAGATCAGCGCGATAAATGATCGACCGACTCCGCCTTTGTGAGGTAACAAGACCACCACGCGTCAGGACCGTCAGATGCGCGGACATTGTATTCTGGGGAACAGCAAGCAGGCGCGCGATTTCGCCAGCCGGCAAGCCCTCAGGCTCATGCTTGATGAGCAATCGGAAGGTTTCCAGACGCGTCGCCTGCGCCAGAGCCGTGAAAGTGAGAAGAGCTTGCTCATTTTCCATATATCGAGAATACTCGATATATGGAAAATGAGCAAGACATACCGTTCACTTTTAATCCCCCATCTCTATCCAAAGCGTGGATGTCAAACCACCTCTGACAGGCGACAGAAAAGTTCAATCATCCTATTCTATCAACTGAGTATAGGGACAGTAGACACCCAGTTCGAAGAGGAGTGGAGCCGTGCCGGATGGCTTGCGGGGGTTGACGCAAAACGAAGTGCAAGCCCGTCTGAAGAAAGAAGGCTATAACGAGCTGCCGCGCGCAGGGCATCGCTCTCTCTTACGCATTATTTTCGAGGTCGCACGCGAACCGATGTTCGGCCTGCTCCTCGGTGCGGGTTTCCTCTATTTATTGCTCGGCGATCATACGGAAGCACTCCTGCTGCTCGTCTTCGCTTCGATCTCTGTCATCATTACAGTCGTACAAGAAAGCCGCAGCGAAAAGGTTCTGGAAGCGCTGCGCGATCTCACCAGTCCACGTGCGCTCGTCATCCGCGATGGCGCACGCCAACGCATCGCTGGCCGCGAGGTCGTACGCGGCGACATGATCGTGCTGGGTGAAGGCGATCGCGTGCCGGCCGACGCACGACTTATCGAGGCGAGCGATCTTCAAGCCGATGAATCACTCCTGAGCGGCGAGTCAGCACCCGTCCGCAAGTCCGTGAAGGAACAAGCAACCGAGACCAGACACCCGGGTGGTGACGATCTGCCTTTCGTCTTTTCCGGTTCCCTCATCGTGAGGGGGCAAGGTCTCGCCGAGGTGCTGGCCACAGGCCCACGCAGCGAAATTGGCAAGATAGGCCAGGCTTTGCAAGCCATCGACAGCGCACAACCGCATCTGGCGTGGGAAACCGCCCGCCTCGTGCGTATCTTCGCCATTTTCAGTCTAATTTGCTGTCTCGCGATCGTAATCCTTTATGGATTGTGGCGCGGTTCCTGGCTTCAGGCTTTTCTTGCGGGCATCGCGCTTGGCATGTCGATGCTGCCAGAAGAATTTCCGCTCGTCCTGACAGTTTTTACCATTATGGGCGCTTGGCGTATTTCACGGGCGCGCGTCTTGACCCGCCGCGCCTCAGCCATCGAGACCCTGGGAGCTGCCAGCGTTCTCTGTAGCGACAAGACCGGCACACTCACTGAAAACCGCATGGTGATTGCTGCCCTGAGAGCAGGCGATGACACAATCCTCAACCCGAAGGACGAAAAAGGACTGCCGGATGCCTTCCGACGGCTTGTCAATTATGGACGGCTGGCGAGTGCACCGAACCCATACGATCCGATGGAGACGGCGTTTCATACTCTCGCCAAACAGATCGGCGCGACCACGGAGGGGGAAAAGCTTCTGCATTCCTATGGTCTGAGGCCAGACTTGCTGGCCGTGACACAGGCCTGGAGCATTCCGGGTGAGATGCGGTCCGTGATCGCCACAAAGGGCGCTCCCGAGGCCATCGCCGCGCTTTGTCGTTTCGACGCGATGGCAATGGCCCGGCTTTCCCGTGACATCAATCAAATGGCCAGTGAGGGAATGCGGGTTCTTGGCGTCGCGGAAGCCCGTTTCGAAGGACAGGACTGGCCCGAAACACCGTATGATTTCTCCTTTACATTTCTTGGTCTCGTCGGTTTGGCCGATCCGCTTCGGCCCTCTGTACCGGCAGCCATCCACGAATGCCAGCAGGCTGGTATTCGTGTCATCATGATCACCGGCGATTATCCCGCGACCGCCTTGGCCATTGCCAGAAAGGCCGGCCTTGTCACAGAGTCCGTGATGACGGGTGAGAATGTTACGGCACTCAACGACGACGAACTCAGCCAGCGCATCACCTCGGTTTCGGTCTTCGCCCGGGTCCTGCCAACACAGAAATTGCGCATCGTCCGCGCTCTCAAAGCCAATGGGGAGGTCGTCGCCATGACGGGCGATGGTGTCAATGACGCCCCTTCCCTCAAGGCCGCCGATATCGGCATCGCCATGGGCGGGCGCGGCACCGACGTCGCACGCGAGGCCGCTTCTCTGGTTCTACTCGATGATGATTTCGGTTCGATTGTAAAAACAGTCCGGCTCGGGCGCCGTATCTATGACAATATGCGCAAGGCGATGGGCTATATTCTCGCCATTCACGTGCCGATCGCAGGCCTCGCCCTTCTCCCCCTTTTGACCGGCCTGCCATTGATCTTCTCACCAATTCACATTGCCTTCCTCGAAATGGTGATCGACCCGGTCTGTTCGGTGGTTTTCGAGAGTGAGAAGGAAGAAGCAGATGTCATGCAACGCCCCCCGCATGCGGCGGCAAGCCGCCTGCTCTCGCCCAGCATCGTGGTCTGGAGCCTATTGCAAGGGGTGCTCACCTTCGCCGTGATTGGAACTCTTTATCTCATGGCCTGCAGGAACGGACTGCCGGAAGGTGATATACGGGCGCTGACTTTTGTGACGCTCGTGCTCGCCAATCTCGGGCTGGTCCTGGTCAATCGTTCCTTTAGCAGTTCCCTGCGCGAAGCTCTGCGCTGGAACAATCGCGCTTTATGGATCGTCAGCGTCGTCGTGGCGATCGTGCTTGGTTTCGCGCTCACCTGGGAGCCTGCCCGCACGCTCTTCCGCTTTGGACCTTTGCATCCCGATGATCTGTCCCTCATCTTCGCTCTTGTCGCGGGATTGGTCATCGTTCTTGAAATATTGAAGCATTTCTGGCGGCGGACACTCCTGGCGTGAGACGCTTTCACCCGAAAAGATGCGCGATGCCAAAGGCCGCGCCAGCCGCGAGTCCGCCGATCAACAAGGTTTGCAACGCCGCCTTGACGGGGTTGAGCCCCGTGAAATGCCCCTTCACCGCGCCGAAGATCAACAGCGCCAATCCTGTCGTGCCCACGGAAATCTGCAAGGCTTCCCTGACGGAATGCGTCAGAATATAGGGAATGAGCGGAATGAATCCGCCGACGAGATAAGCCCCGCCAATCGTCAAGGCGCTGGTGAGCGCACGACGGGGATCGGGTTTTTCGAGGCCCAGTTCGAAACGCATCATGAAATCATTCCAGCGATTGCGGTCCGATGTAATCGCGTTCGTGACGGTGTTCAGAGCCTCGCCTTGTAAACCATAAGCCTTGAAAATCTGCTCGACTTCCGCGACTTCTCGGTCTTTCAAAGTGCTGATCTCGCTGAATTCACGTTTGCGTTCCGAATCGTAATGTTCGGCATCCGTGCGCGCGGCGAGAAAGCCGCCAAGGCCCATGGCAATAGCGCCAGCGGCAATTTCAGCAAGCCCCGCGGTGACAATGACGCTCGTATCCGAGACGGCGGCCGAAAGACCCGCCGCCAATGCGAAAGGCACGGTCAGGCCGTCCGACATGCCAATGACGACATCACGGACGGTTTCGGTCGCGGTGAAATGTTTTTCGATATGAGGCGTCATCGGCACGGCACAGAATCCTCTTACGGAGGCAAAGGTGCCGTTGTCTTAACAATTGAAACAGATCGAACCAAGATCTTTTCCGATCAAGGCCATCCGCACGTCTATTACGAGCCGGTGGCATTGCCGCGGCTTATATGAATAAAGACGGGCACGGTCGGCAATGATTTCAGATAATCAGCGATGGCACCGATATCCCGATCATCGTCGATCCATGTCCCAAGAGAAGCACCCGATTTCGACGGTGAGACTAAACCTTATTGATCCTTTACATCGGCCGGAAACACAGCGCGCAGCTCCGCGCGAGCAGCCAGCATTTCTTCCTTATATTTCGGTGTCGAATGCATGAGCGCATGGATCGCATAAGCGAGCAATTTGCTCGCTTCGATATCACTGCGATAATGGACGCCGCAGACAAGGCGATTACGCGCATATTCATCAGCGCGTACAAGAATGATATCGCGCTTTTCTGGCAGAAGATCGATCAGGGCCAACGCTTCGAGATAGCCCGTTGTCGCATGCCCGCTCGGATAGGAATCATCCTTCGTCTTGACCTTGCAGACAGGGGTCAAGGTCTTGTCCAAATTATACGGCCTGACGCGGTGAAATCCTTCTTTCGCCGGCGCCGTATTGAACCCTTCGTCATTCTTCACATCGTCCGAGAAACGGGCGGTGGCAGGCAAGGCCTCAGGCGTGAAGCGATCGCCCAGGATGGTTTTGAAGACAAACATATTTTCAAGTTCGTCATCGGCCTTCGCCTGACGGACTTGCTCCTCCGTGCGTTGCGCTTCGAGCTTGTGCAGTTCGGCAAGTTCCTTCTTCAACTTTTCCGAATCGGCTGCCGGCGGCGGCGGCAAAATTTCGAAAGCGGTCGTTTGATCGGGCTGGACGAAAATCGGTTCCTTCGCCTGGGCAAGGGACAGGCTCAGGGCCAAGAGACCGATGGATGAGAGCAGATTCTTTTTCAAATCACGAGTTCCCGAACAGGAGGCATACAGGCGTTTGGAGGAGGATGTGTTCACATCCATTCAACCATTACGTACTCATTCTTGTTTCATCGAACGATTTCATGCGCTCAAGCGAATTTGCCTGAGCGCATGACACCAAATTTTGAATCCGTATCAGACTGATTCCAACGGGCTCTTCAGTCTTGGGCCTGATGTTCTAATGGTTCAAACTGAAGCGGATTGTCGTGCTACCCGAAAAGGATCCACCCGGCGGCGGGGGAGCTTGCACTGATTGCAGCATCTGATGGGCTGCCGCATCCAGGGCCGGGTGGCCGGATGAACGGGTGATCGAGTGGCTGGTGACGCGACCGGAAGCCCCAATCGTAAAGACGACACCGACGTTTCCGTTCAGACCTTCGGCACGCGCGGCCGGAGGATAAAACTGACGACGATGCAATTCGGCTAGGACCAAAGCCCCATAAGTGGCGCGGGCTTGGCCAGTCACGGCCTCAGCGCCATCTTCAACACCCGCCCGCTGCGCACGGGCTGCGCCCGTCTTGACGACAGGAGCGCGTTCCGCGCTTTGCGGCGCCCGCCGCTTTTCAACCTTTTTCTTTTCCGGCTTTACTTCCGGGGGCTTTTCCTTAACCGGAACCGTCTCCGCCTTTTGCTGCTGTGGCACGGGCTCGGGCGGCGGCATAAAAGTGGGCGTCGTCATCGGCAGCGGATCGGGCTGCGCCACAGGAATGGCAATCGCGTCCTCAACTTCCTTGATGGCTGCTTCCGCTGCGAGCGCCGCAACTTGAGGCTGCGCCGTCGCCGTGGGAGTCTGGACCTCGGCCAATTCCTGGTCGTTCAAGGTCGGGTCCGATACGGGCGCCGCAGCAGCTTCCGTTTCCACGGATCCCTGTTGGACGAGGGAAACTTCCACGGCATCAAGCGGGGTCGGTGGCGGATCGTCATGCGGCATGACGAGGGCCAAAAACAGGCTGGCGTGAGCCAGCACCGCAAAGGTAATCGCTGCCGGCCTCAACCAAACCGGCTTGACCGGAGGAATCTCCTCCTGTGGCGAGGACGATATAAAATCCTCCGCGGTGACCGCCGTCATGGCTGCCCTCCCGTCGCTGGAGCCGTGTTCGGAGCAGAAGCCGGCGGCGCCTGAAGTTTCGCAGCTTTCGCCGCATCGGCCTTGGCATGCGGATCAGACAATAAGGCAATATGGGTCATGCCATTGCTCGCCAGCAGATCCATGATTGCGATGACATCGCCATAAGAGGCATCCTTGTCACCACGCACATGAATGACATGATTCATATCGCCTTCGATTTTTGCTTGTATGGCCGCTACCAATTGTTCCGAAACGATCTCGTCGGCGTTAAGGTTGAGCTTCCCCTCCTTCGTCACGATGACGACCACCGGTTCCTTTGGATTCAAGGGCTGCGCTGCCTTGGCTTGCGGCAGATTGACCTTGACGCCCGTCGCCAGCATGGGAGCCGTAATCATGAAGACGATGAGCAGCACCAGCATGACATCAACGAGAGGAGTCACATTAATGTCAGCGAGCGGCTGATAGCCGCCCCCACTCCCGCGAGAGGATGAAAAAGCCATTATGCGACCTCCTTCGATTTTTGCGATGAGCGGCTGATGAGCATGACAGCCCGTTCCTCGACAAGATGGCTGAGCGTCTGGCCGAGCCCCGCCAGCATGGCGCCAATGCGGTTATAACCCAAAGTCGCGGGAATAGCGGCGGCAAGGCCGTAGGCCGTGGCGGCAAGCGCCTCAGCAATACCCGGCGCCACGACCGCGAGGCTCGTATCTTTCGACGCAGCGATGCCGGTAAAGCTCGTCATAATGCCCCAGACAGTGCCGAACAGACCGACGAAAGGGGCCACCGAAGAGATGACAGCGAGATTAGGCAATCCGCCTTCGGTTTTTTTCATAATGGTCTGTGCGGCGCGATGCATGGCCTCGGCAATGCGTATGCGTGCTTCGCCAACACTTTCGCCGGGAATGGTGGTCGCCGCGGCCTTCTGTCCAGCATCGAGCAAAGGCGCGACGAGAGGATGAATACCGCCAGAACGCGCCAGACGAACGGCTTTCTTTAAGCGGGACACAGATACCAGCGCTTCGATAATTAGAACCCAGCACCAAACGGAGGCGAGCAGCAAAATCGCCATGACCGCTTTGCCAACAGGGCCCGCCTGCTCAAATAACGAAAGTGGGGAAATGCTAAGAGTTTCCATGAGTTAAGGTTTCCAATATTATTGCGGATCTATAGGACTAACGAGCATGGCGTCATGAAATCTTTTATGGCCGCGAGCCCTTTCGTTCGCGGTTTTAAAAGCAAAAGCGGGATATGAGCACGCGATCAGCGCGATACTTCAATATCCCGCTTTTGATGTTTAGAATCTGAGTGTCACGGCCCCGTAGATGAAGCGATTAGGCTGGAAGCCATAGGTCAGGCCAGTGAGATTCGTCGTGGGATTTCCAGAAATCGCAACGATCGAGCGATTGTCGAAAATATTGTTCACGCCGAAACGAACTTCCGCGTTTTGACCGAAACCGATCTGATGCAAAGCGTCAGTTCTATATCCAACAGCAAGATCGGTCGTATTATAGGCTCCAATTTTATTGGCGTTGCTACCTAGCACCTGACCGTTATCGCCGAAACTATTACCGATTGCCTTGAAGAGGAAAGAACCGAAAAATTGATCCTTGTCATAGATAAAACCTGCCGCGCCGGTGTAACGAGGAGCATTGGGAACGGCCAGGCCAATATTCGGCCCCTGAACGAATTGTGCCGAGGATAATGAACCGTTGACATAAACGGCGAGACCATTGCCGAAGGCGTAAGTCATTTCGGCCTCGAGGCCTTTATAGACTGCTGTACCGCCATTGACATAAACTGTATTGGGTACGACGCCCTGAGCAATCGGGAAATTTGTTGCTTTCAACAGATAAGCATCGAAAGCTGCGGTGATCGTTTCATCGCGATAGACCATACCAACCTGGTAATTGGTCGTGCTCTGCGGAGCGATTGAATTCGCGGAAGGATCCGGCACGTAATAAGCGCTGACTGTCGGGGCAAGAAACCCTTGTGAAACCTGGCCATAGGCAGTCAAATTCGGCGTGAACCGATAGCGTATATTAGCAAAAGGCAGATTGGCCGTATAAGTATGCTGATAGTTAAGCGGTAGCAACGTTGTCTGATTGATCGTTGCATTATGATCGCGTGTAAACGAAACGTATTTATATCCAGGTGTGATGGTCAGATTTTCGACTGGACGCCACTCGTATTCAAAATAGGGCTGCACATTGTCGATATGCGAGGAAAGCCAAGTCTTATATGAGGCATTATCAGGATTTCCTAAAGCCGTATAAGTCTTGTAGCTTGTATAGTCGATATATTGCTGAAAACGCTGATTATCGACATGCTCGACCCAGACGCCCGCCCGCACCGTGCCCGAGGCGAGACCTTCATTGATGTCATGCGAGACATTGAAAATATTGCCATAGGCGCGGTAATTATTGTTTTTCAGATAGCCCGTGACATCATTTTTCCCGACACCGATAATCGGCACTTTTGTCCCATTATACTGTTTGGCGCTGGTTATTGTCGCGGGGCCTTCCTGCGTCAGATCGGCGCCATTATTCTGCAAGGTGGGATAGGTATAGGAATAGGTATAGACTTTATCGTCTAGATGAAAACCAGCTACATCCGCCTGAATGCCGACATATTCGAGATCGGTTTGCTTAGAGGACGTGTTATAACCCCAATAATTATTGGTTGCCGGATTGTTGTTTAGCGAACCGTAATTCTTACCGTAGAGAGCAAGCTGCTGGGCGGTGATATAACCGACGTTATTATAATGCTCTTGCCCGTAGGTAGCGAACCCCGTCAGCACAACATTGTCACCAATCGGCTGCTCGATTTTCAACAGACCGAAATCACCCATGGTACGGCCATAGGCCAACATACCATCCGCACTCGTATGGCTGAACTGAGCCAGAAAACGTGTTCCGCCGGTTGCATCATTCGCGCCCGATTGAATCGTCACCGCATTCGTGAAAGTCCCATATTCACCATAAGAAAACTGCAGTTCCGCGCTGGGCTTGTCCGTAAATCGACGCGCAAACATCGCCAATGTACCGCCGAAGGGCGCGTAACCGACCTGAGACGCCGGGCCCGGACCACGGTCCAACACGACTTGACCCATGAAAGGTGAAGGGAAATAAGCGCCGGAATGATGGCTGGGATCATTGGCATCGCCGAACGGGATACCATCGTAAGTGACGTTATACTGACCGTCGGAAAAGCCGCGCCAGCCGCCCTTGGCATCACCGCTGCCATTCGGATTGCTGGAATAAAAGCCAGGTGTGAACTTCAAGACATCATTGAAATCACCACCGGGCTTGATCACATCTTGAATGATCTTTTCACTGACAATGGAGCCCGGTTCGTTAGCCAGCAAACTGGATTGTGAAGGCGCGAGTGCCGCGGCCGATCCGGGGGGAGCATCACGCCCAACCGCCATTTCGCCACCCGATCGCGCTTGTGTCGCATTGACATCGACAGCGCCGATTTCGACGGTTTGTGCCATCACAGCATTGATTGGAACAAGGGATGGCACCAGAAAAGTGATACCAAAGCCACGCGATAGCAAGTGGCGCGCATTGAGCGACATTCTCGAGAAATTCCCAGCAATACCGGAAACAGTTACGTTTCCTTAATGTTTAGAGCCGGGTCTTCTTAGTCACGCCAAATTACACTTATGTGACAACTTACTAAATTAAAGACAAACCGAGGCGGCTTGATCCAACGTTTCAGCAGCCAGAAAAGTTCAATCACATTTTCGTTATTAATAGTTTTTCGATGAATGTCTTCCCATCTGGAATCTGCTCAAGCGGATATTCTCAGAAATGGAGCTCATGTTAGAAATGATATTTTCTGATCGACTCGCCGTCACGTACACTGACTTCGTAATTATGACTACCTAAGCCAAAAATCTCTTCGATAACCGTTTCATCCGCATTCTGCGCTAGCTGCTGGACCGCCTCTTGCAGAGCCGTCGGCAGGATCGACAAAGGAATGATCCGCTCGAATTCCATATCATAAAGATGATTGAATTCGACAGAGAAAACATAGTGCCGCCAATGAAGCTTCGCCTCCGGCTCGCCGCCACGATGCAATTCATAGTCAACTGCCAGCCCGTCTTTCATCGCCAGTTGGCTGCCGGCGCTCATGAACATGGCAACGCCAGCCGCGCACATGGCAAGATAACCAACACGGCGGAAGAAGATTTCACTAATATAGGGCAAGAGATAGTGCATCATGAATGAAGCTAGGACAGCCGCAATTGCGACTAGCACACCGGCAAGGAACGACTGCTCGGTAAGGAGGCCGAAACTGAAATAAAGGGCCAGTTTCATGGCATGCAACAGAATTTCATTGGCCGCGCGTGTCGCTACGATTTCTTCCTTCCGCATCCCATAGCGAAGATAAAATTGATTAAAGACGAGGCCCACGGCGCCTGTGAAACCGGAAATAAAACCAGCGGCGGCGCCAATCAATACAAGAGAACTATTGGGCAGCCTTTTGGTATGCGTTTGTTTGTTCTGCGAAGAACGAAAGACAAAGACAATATTCGAAACGAGAAAACATCCAAGCAGCAATTCAAGATAAAGCGGCGATACACGCGTCAACACCCATGCTCCTAAAACTGAGAACGGGAGTGCTGACGGCACGAACCAGCGAACGACATCCCAACGAATCGAACGCCGAAAAACCGCGATACGGGAAAGAGAACTCGTCACAGTGCCAATGGAGAGCGCGGCAGGAACCTGCGCGACGGGGACGGCAAGACCCAGTATAGGGATTAGCACCAGCCCAGCGCCACCACCAGAAACCGTACTGACTGCAAAAGCAAAGAGGGAGACGATAAAAATTACAACGAAAGAGATCATTGGATCCGCCGCTTGTTCCAACTCTCCTCCCAAATATTAAAAATATTTAATCATATTGTTACTTACATCATACCATGTGATGTCCGGTTTTTCAAAAGAAACCTTGCCGTATCTCGTCATTCGACGCCTATATCCATCACCGAATATTTATCATTCCTGAAAATTGGCTTTCAAAATGTCACAAAATTCGCTCGCATGCAGAACGTTGCCTCCCGTTCATTCATCTGCTGGCATGACAGAAACGGCTCATTCCCGATTGCCTGGGCTGGAAGGCGTCACTCCGCTAACCTCCACTCTCCGTCACACTGGGTAAAACCCTTCCAACATCCAGACAGCGCGTCGGATGTAGGCTTCAATGCGTCCTTTTACGCGGAGAAAATAAGCTTTCTTTTCTGGAGTTTTAATGGGATCGCTTAGGATCTCTGATGTCACAGCGGAAATTTGCGGGTACCCAAACGGTCATCTTTATGACCGTTTGGTATTGCTTGCGGCTTGAAGCTCTATCGCGAAGCGGCGGGGACCGTCTCGGTCGTCGTCAAACGTCGCATGAGCCACAGTCTGAATGCATCCGTCCGATCCTCGAACAAACGACCGAAGAGAAGAGCCACCGCCAAGGCGGATCCGCTAGCCGCGAGAAAAATGCCCCCACCGAGCCAGGAAAGGGGAAGTCCGGCGACATCGAACAAAGCCTGCTGCCCGAATAGGAACAGGACGAACAACAGGACCGGCTCATGGATCACATAAAGAGAATAAGACCAATTGGCCATGCCGCGATCAAACGCCGGATTGAAGCTCAAGCGCAGGACATTCGGCAAGGTCAGAAAAGCGGCGAAGCCGAGACCAAGGATGGGATCGGTCACCCGATGGCTGTAGATAGGCGACGCCAAAAACGCCAAAAACGCGATCACACCGCCGAAGCGCGCGAGCCACCGCTGCAAGGATGTCTCCGCCCGCCAGCGTGAAACAATGGCGCCCGATGTCCAGATCACCCAGGTCGCGGCCAAGAAGCGCTGGCCCAGTGCAAGGAAAATGCATGCGACCACAACAACACCGATTTCCGCGACCCAACGGCGCGAAAGCTTCAGGCGCGCCGCGATGAATGCGGCCAGAAAAACCGTCGCCGGAAACAGGAAGTAATAGAGCCATTCATATCCAAGCGACCACAAGGCACGGTTGGATCCAATTGGATCGCCGACGATGCTCTCAAGGGAAACCAGGCTCGCGAAAATGCTCCTGGGATCATAACGCGTGAAAACCGACCCATCGATTCCAAGCGTTTCCGTCAGCTGCGTATCGGCATAAATGGGTGTCGTCGGATCGATCAGATAGACGATGCCATCAAGACAGGCCGTCAGCAGAAGAGCGGGAACGAGAACCACATAGATCCGAGCGAAGCGCTGGAAGAAATAATGTGAAAAATCGAAAGCGTCCAACCGGCGCAGCACTCCGCCGCCGACCAGATAGCCGCTGAGCACGAAAAAGATGATCACGGCGCTATGCCGGAACTGGGCGATATATTGCAGAAAACCACCCAAGGATTCATGCCATCCAGCATATTCGTAAGGGTGGAAAACCATCGAATAGGCATGGCCGAACATAACGATCAGAGAGCTGATCCAACGTAACGTAAAGAGGAAAGGCTTTTCTGCATTTGGAATCGTCGCCATTAGGTGTTTCCGATTAGCATAGATTTTAGACTTATATTACGCTCGATCATATTCTCACAAGTCATACCCTAAAAAATCTAAAATTCCTCACTCACGCCATTCATTAAGCTCATACCAGCCATGCATTTGAAAGCATCAAAGCCGCGAAGGCTCGGCAAATTCCATGCGTGCCTCATTACATTCCACATAAGGATGATGTAAATAATTGGAGGAATCCTCCTCAGCCATGCTGGCACACGGCCCATTCCCTGCGTTTCAAACACCCACTTCAAGCACCATGACTATTCAGGCTGATGTCAGCTTAGCGTGCTACCCCGTCTGTCATACACCTCATCTCCTGATGAGTAGAGGCTATGAAGACGGTAGACTCACATAATCATTCCAGTTTCTTTAAACTGAAGAACCTCGTCCATAAGATGGCAAGGAATAAGTTTCCTCGTGTTCTTTTCCTCTTTCTTTGTATACTCCCTGTGACGCTCAACCCTTCTTTTGCTGTCACCGCCCCAGAATCGATCTGCACAAAGCCTTGCAAAATTAATCTTGAGGTCCGAAATTCCTATTTCGGATTCCCAGAAGATGAAATCAACGCTGCGGTGAGGTCCGCCCTATCGTGCCGCAATCAACAGTACGATGGTACCCCCACGGCTACGAAACAAACGCCTTTCTCGTTACGCGTCTACTTGTCGCGTTCTCCACCACCCCAGATGAAAGGCTATATTTCAATGACATTGTACTATCAGAATAATATAATAGAAACACAATGGGCAACCTTATCACCCTTTGCGCTCGCCGGACCGAAATGGCTCGCCGACGATTTACATTTACTTGCTAAGAAAATATGGACTAATACTCGGCTCCACAACTGTCTTACATGAAAGTCGATATTGCATGCATATGTGCGGGAAAGGCCAGCTTTGAATGTTGACGTCATAACGAAAAGAAAAGCCCTATCAAATGCATTTCAAGCCTGTGGCCCGATGCCGTCTATCCCTGCTGTGCGGCCTTTTGATCATGCTCAGCGAGCCTTTTCCGCATGGAGCCCAAGCAGCGGAACTCAGTTTTCAAGAGGCAATAAATATTGCCTGGAAGATTGATCCAGTCCGACTAAATCTGCTGACCAATCAACATTCGGCCAATGCACGCGCGGGCGCCGCGGATTCGCTTTTTCCTAGTGGCCCGGTCGTAACCGCCGATTATTTTACCGACAAAACCTTGGGAAGCCGGCAAGGTTATGCAACGTGGCAAGGAAGCTTCTCTGTCCCTCTGTGGCTTCCTGGGCAAAGCGAGGCGACGGTGCGCGTGGCGCAAGCTGAATCCGCGACCGTGCAGGAACGGCTCGATGTCGAGCGTATGTCTTTGTCCGTGAGACTCCTGGACGCCACGGGAGCCGTTGTCCTCGCGCGTCGCAGACAGACAAATGCCCAACGCCAATTCCAAACGATTCAAAAACTCGCCGAGACCATCAACACGATGGTCAAGACGGGCGAAGCACCTTCAACCGACAAGAATGCGATCGATGCCGAACTCGCGAGCGCCCGATCCGAAGTTGAAAACGCCGCCGAACAGATCACTGTGGCATCAGCCACGCTCGCCGAGATTCTCGGCCGCAAGGATCTGCCGAATATTCTTTCTTACGACACCAATGCCTTGCGTAAAGCGCGGCTCAATCCTTCGCAACTAGTGCCCGATAACGACCCACGCGTGCGCGCGGCCCACATGGCAGTGGTGACCGCCGAAGAAGGCATGCATTTGGCTCAAAAGTCCTTCATGCCGAATCCGCAGATCGGTATTTCCGCCATTCGCGATATTCAATTTGGAAGTCCTTGGGACACCCGTACCGGTGTCACCTTGAACATACCTTTGCCAAGCGACGCCCAGAACATTCCGCTCATCGCCAATGCCCGGGATAAACTCGCCGCAGCCGAAAGCGAGGAGAGCCAAGCCCGGCGCATGGTGAGGGTCGAACTTGCGCAGGTCCGTGCTCGCCTGACGGCCGCAACAGCAACATTGACGAACACCAAAGCCTCGGTTGAGGCCTTAAATAAGCGCGCCGCCGATATCGAACAATCCTGGAAATTGAAGGAATCTTCACTCGTGGAAGCCTTGCGAGCCTATCAAGGCGCCTACACCGCCATGCTGTCTCTCGATCAAGCTGAAACGGCCTGGCATGTGGCCGTTGCCCGAGTGTTTATTGCCGCGGGGCATCTACAGTGATGAACATGTTCAAGTATAAGCTTCCTTTCAAGCTTCGGCTTCTCCTGATCGCCTTGTCGTTGTCGAATGTCTTTCCCCTGCCCAATGCCAAAGCACAACAGACGCAGGAGACCAAGCCCGCACCTGCTCTCGATTATCAGCCCGTGAAATTAGGATCGGATGCACAAAAAAACGCGGAATTGGCGACTGTGATTGTGCATGACGGCACGCTTTCCCGCATCATCCCTGCCCTCGCCTCCGTCATGGCCGATGATGCGCGGACACTTCATCTCAAGCCAGCCGGTTCCGGCAAGGTCATGAGCATCAATCTGATCCTCGGGGCTAGGGTCGCCAAAGGCGATATCCTTCTCGAATACCGGGATAATGCGCTTCGCGTCGCCAATGTCCAGGTCACACAGGCTCAGGCCGCCCTAGAGGCCGCGATTGCAGCCCAAGATGAGGCCGAGGCCGCCTATCAGCGTGCGCGGCAATTGGCTGGCGGCGCCATATCACGTGGCGAAGTCAGCAGGCGTTATGCCTTGCTGCAAGAAGCCAAGAGCACCGTCGCGATGCGGCAGGCAGATATTACCAACACATCCAATAGGATCAAAGAATTCAATACGGCAACGGAACAAGGTGATCATCTGCAGACATCATCGCTTATCGCACCTGTCGATGGCCTCGTCCTCGCCGTCAATACGTCGATGGATGGCGATCTGACTGCCGGTCAAGACGTCGCGACAATCGTCGATCTCTCCTCCGTCTGGGTCGTATCGGAAGTCCCGCCTATGGACGCCGCTTTCATTACAATGGGAGCCCATCAATATAGTTTTCTTGCTGGTCGACCCGAAACGCGGATCGATTCCGTTGTCGAAACGATCGATGGTGTCGTCAATCCGGCCACCGGCCTCATCCGTATCCGTAGCCACATTCCCAATAAGCACTATGCGCTCAGGCCCGGCATGATGCTGGAAGCCCGCATCACCTCAACCACCAAGATCAGTGGCGTTATCGTTCCCTCCGAGGCAGTCCAGCAAATTAACGGCAATGATGTCGTCTTTATTCCGATCGATGCTGACAGCTTTCAACCGCGCGCCGTCAAGATCGGTCTCGAAAGCGATGGACAAACAATCATTCTCAGTGGATTGAAGGACGGCGAATCCGTTGTCACGCGTGGGAGCTTTACCTTGAAATCGGTCATGCTTCTGGCCGATACGGCGGGTGGAGATTGAGGTGAGCAAACTTCTCTCCCTTCTCCAGAACAATCGTTCCATCGTCATCGGCGTTCTCTTGATCCTCATGCTGTTTGGGATTGCGGACGTCACTCGTCTTCCCGTGGAATCGGTGCCGGATATTTCGCCGCAACAAGTTCTGGTCTCCGTCGTCGCGCCCGGCCTCGCCACGGAGGAGGTCGAAAAACTCATCACCTTTCCGATCGAGGCCAGTATGTCAGGCATCCCTGGCATGATTGATCTCAGATCCGTTTCCCGCTCGGGTATTTCGGTCGTCTATGTACAATTTGCCGACGACACCGATATCAATCTCGATCGCACGTATGTCGGACAGCGTATCCAGGCGGCACGGGCCAATATTTCTGTTCCTGGCCTAACCATCAATATGGGCCCCTTGGCGACCGGGCTCGGTGAAATCATGCAAATCCAGATTCATGGGACGACGCAAACGCTCATGGATCTCAACCGCATCATGACTTGGACGGTCGTGCCGCAACTGAAATTGATTCCCGGCGTAGCCGATGTCAATGTCAATGGTGGCGCCGAGGAAACCTTCGAAATAGCCTTGGATATGGCGCGATTAAATGCTTTTGATCTCTCGGTCGGCGACGTCTTCCGCGCGGTCGATGAGAACAACGCAGTTTCCGGTGGTGCCTGGATCGAACATTATGCGGAGCAGCAGATCGTCGCCGGTCGTGGGCTCATTCGGGATCTGGATGATTTCGGCGCCATTTTTGTCCGCGCCGGCCCCAATGGCACGGCTCTCTATTTGCGTGATCTCGGTCGTATATCGCAGGCACCTCGCACGAGACTAGGCGCGGTGACGCGCGACAACAAAGGTGAAATCGTCAACGGCGTCGTCATGATGCAGACGGGCTCAAATTCCGGGGTGACGCTTGCCGCCATCGAAGAAGCTTTGCCGACGATCAAGAAATCCCTCCCCCTCGGCGTCACACTTGAACCCTATTACAATCGCGGTACTCTGACTGGAAAGACGATCCAGACGGTCAAGGAAAATCTTGTCATCGGCGCGGCTTTGGTGGTTTTCGTCCTCCTGGTGGTCATCGGCGACTGGCGTGCATCTCTCGTGATCGCGTCAGTCATCCCCGTCGCCCTGATTTGCGCCATGGTGGGGATTCATCATCTTGGCATTTCCGCCAATCTTCTCAGCCTCGGCGCCATCGATTTCGGCATGATCGTGGACAGCTCCTTGGTCGTTGTCGAAAACACCATGGCGCATCGCCTGCGGGAACAAAAAGGCGATTTCCGAAGCCTGGTCGTCACCTCGGTCTGTCAGGTGGTCCGGCCCGTCAGTTTCGCGATTCTCGTGATCATGATGGTCTATCTGCCAATCCTGACGTTGACCGGCATCGAGGGGAAGATGTTCAGGCCAATGGCGCAGACCGTTATCATTGCGCTCATGGCGTCTCTAGCCTACTCCATCCTTTGTGTTCCCGTTCTGACCAGCATCGTCTTGCCTTTCAGCAAACCGCATGGCGACACTTTATTTATCAATGTCCTGCGCCGTCGCTATGGTCCTCTCGTTTTATGGTGCGAGGATCACCCCAAAATTCTGTTCGGTTCGACGGCGGGGATTTTCCTGTTTTCCGTCTTCCTCGCTATGCGTCTCGGCGGTGAATTCATTCCGCAACTTCAGGAAGGATCGCTGGTCGTTACCCAGACCCGCCTGCCGAGCGCCTCGTTGAAGACATCTCTGCATTCCGTCAATCTGGTCGAGCGGACGCTCATGAGCTTTCCCGAGGTCCGAACCGTCGTCAGTAATACGGGCACCTCGGCCATTCCAACCGATCCCATGGGCATGAATGAAACCGATACATTCGTGTTTCTCAAGGACCCGGCGGAATGGAAGACCGCGTCCAGCCAGGAAGAACTCGTCACGATTTTCGACAAGGCCGTGCGCGAACAAGTCCCAGATTCGCAATTTTCCTGGAGCCAGCCCGTCCAGATGCGCATGGATGATCTTCTATCCGGCGTGCGCACGCAAATCGCTATATCGATCTATGGAGACGACCTTGGCACCTTGCAAGATCTCGGCAACAAGATCGTCTCCGTCTTGAATGATATCCCGGGTGCAGCGGATGTCGCCGCTCAGGGCAGCGGCAGTATTCCCTTCCTGCATGTCGATATTGATCGACAGGCCGCGGCCCGGCTCAATGTGCGTTTGCAGGATGTGCTCGACATTGTCGAAGCCATTGGTGGTCATATCGGCAAGCCGGTCGTGGTGAATAATGCCTTGATCAGCACGCAGGTGAGATTGGACCCGGAAGTCAGTAATTCACGCGACAAGATCGCCTATTTGCGCGTCAAACGCGCCGGTGGCGGCACGGTCTTGCTCTCCCAGGTTGCACGTGTCGTGGTTGAGGATGGCCCGCCGCGCATCAGCCGTGACCGTATTCAAAGACGCATGATCGTCCAGGCCAATGTCCGTGGGCGGGATCTCGGCTCTTTCGTGCAAGCGGCACAACAGGCTGTCGGAAAGCAAGTCCATATGCCGCCCGGTTATCGCCTGATTTGGGAGGGCCAGTTCCGCAATCTTCAATCCGCCATGCAACGCTTGTCGATCGTGGTGCCGATTGCCCTCGCCCTGATCTTCGGCTTGCTCGTCGTGGCACTCAGTTCGGTGCGTTTGGCTCTGCTTGTTTTCGTCAATTTGCCTATCGCCGCCACCGGCGGCATTATCGCCCTTGTCCTGCGGGGACTGCCCTTCAGCATTTCCGCCGGCATTGGTTTCATCGCCTTGTTCGGTGTCGCCATCCTCAATGGTGTCGTGCTGATCAGCTATACACAGCAGCAAAGGAAAACCGGCAAGAGTGCTGCCGAAGCGGCTTTCACGGCGGCGGAGGAACGTTTTCGTCCCGTCATGGCCACGGCCATGGTGGCGAGTCTCGGTTTCTTTCCCATGGCCTTTTCGACCAATGCCGGCGCCGAAGTTGAACGGCCTCTCGCCACAGTGGTGATCGGCGGACTGGTCTCGTCCACTTTGCTCACATTGCTCGTTTTACCTTCACTCTATACACGTTTCATGAGAAAAAATTCGTGAGAGTTCTCATCGTCGAAGACGAAGATGCGCTCGGTTCCGCAGTGCGGGATCAAGTGCGTCACGCGGGGCATGCGACAGATTGGTTCAAGACGTTGCAAAGCGCGCAGGCCGCCCTGGATACGACTGATTACGATCTCCTCCTCTTGGACCTTGGCCTCCCTGATGGCAATGGCCTTGAGTTTCTGAAAGCAATTCGCAGAAGCAATAGCAAAATGGCAATTCTGGTCATGACCGCGCATGATCAAATCAGCGATCGCATCGCCGGATTGTCGGAAGGTGCCGACGATTACATCGTCAAACCTTTCGACCTCGATGAGCTGATCGCGCGCATCGATGCCGTCTATCGCCGTTATGCGCCGGTTGCCGAGGAGGGGATCAAGATCAATGACATTCATCTCGATCTTCACGGACAACGCCTGACGAAAAGTGGCGTCGACGTGGAATTGACAGCCAAGGAATGGGCGATACTCGAACTTCTGGCCCGCCGGCCCGGCATGATCATCTCCAAGGAACGCATCGAGGAAGCCCTCTATGGGTTTGGCGAGGAAATCGAAAGTAACGCAATCGAAGTTTTCGTGAGCCGAATTCGAAAAAAAGTGGGACGCAATATCATCCGTACGGTGCGAGGCCGCGGTTATTGTCTCGCGAGGTAACAGGAATGAAGAGCTGGAGTCTCGCATCACGCATTGTCGCAAGCGTTCTCATCGTCATTTCCGGCTGCCTCGTCCTCCTCGGTCTTTCCGTCGGTGCCTTCACGCGTTACGAGGTGACGGAACGGCTGGACAATTCCTTACAGGAAGTCTCGGAACGGCTGGAATTTGTTGCCTCCTCTAGTCAAGCGCAGATTCCAGAGAATGGCATCGCTCTCCTTCCCGGCGTCGATAAACGGACCCTCGCTTATCAAATCGTTGCCCCTTCCGGTAACGTGCGCCTGCGATCGCAAAATGCCTCGCCGGAAGCCTTCGTGTATCCATTGAAGGAAGGGTTTCATAATATCAAAGACTTTCGCGTCTATGTTACGCATTCAGCCGCGACACCCTATTACATCATCGTCGGTGAACCCACCTTTCACCGCCAGGAAGCCGTGAGACGCGCGGTCCTCATTGTCATTTTGCCGATCGTGATATTCCTGCCCTGCTCCTGGTTCCTGGTTCGCTTGACGGTCCTTCGTGCCTTGCGACCCTTGGTGCGATTGCAAACGGAAATAGGCAGCCGGGGTGGCACCAACCTCGATCCGATTCCCTCTCTCGACCTCCCCAGTGAGATCGCGACGATCCATGCTGCCGTCAATTTGCTCTTGAATCGTCTGAAAAAGGCACTCGCCACCGAACGGATGTTTGCGACCAACAGTGCACACGAATTGCGAAATCCAATCGCTGGTCTTTTGGCGCAGACACAAATTCTCAACGATCAATTGAAAGGAAGCCAGTATGGCGCTCGTACACTTGCCATTGTCCAGCAAACAAAACGCATTTCTCGTTTGACAGAAAAATTGCTGCAACTTTCAAGGGCCACATCCGGTGTTTCCTTGAAAAATGAGCGTTTCGATCTGCTTCCTATTCTTTATTTGTTGATCGATGAATATTCGGACAAGGCGCCAAATGGTCCACCGATCAGGATGGAAACAGATCATATCAGTGATTTTTATATTTATGGAGACATCGACACGACTGGCATTCTCTTTCGGAATCTGATCGAGAATGCAATCAATCATGGAGACAAGGATCACGGAATAGACATTCATGTTTCCAGCGATGGCTTTATTGACATCGTCAATGAATGCACCGCCCTCGATCCAGCAATCCTGACTACAATCACCGATCCCTTCGTGCGCGGAAGCTCTTCCTCGAAAGGGGGAGGACTCGGGCTGGCAATCGTCTATAATATTATAAGCCAGATGCACGGCCAGATGACGATCAAATCACCCATCCCTGGGCGAGACACGGGCTTTGTCATCAGAGTTTCATTTGAGAATTTTAATATAATAATGGAAAAGTCTGAGCTCTAGAAAACGACATAGGGTATGGGAAAAGCGATTGAGACTCAATCAACGGAAATCAGTTCCCAATAGAGTAAGGCCATTCAACTGGCCTTATCTTCATTGAATCCTATTTCCGTTTAGGTTAAGTTCTCGAACTCAATTGGATTATCTTTCCTTAGCCTATCAAGATCTCATTCATGCGGCCCGGCATTTTATGGATAGCGAGAAGCTTCGCCTGCCTGATCTGTCTGGCGTCAGCGCACGCGCAAAACTTGTCCGCCACGCCGGAGCTTCCTACCGAAGAAACGGAGGCGAAAGGCGCCAAACTTGACACGAGTGGTAATTTACTCGGCGATATGGGTGGACTGCGCTCCTGGCTCTATGGCTATGGCGTCACTTTTTCCCTCATCGAGATCGACCAGGTCTTCGGCAATACGACCGGCGGCAAGGAACAAAGGCCAGCCTATATCGGCGTGACCGCCGCAACCTTGACCGCCGATCTCGAAAAATCCATTGGCCTGGAAGGCGGTCTCTTCAATGTCAGTGCCTTGCAGATCCACAGCCGTTCCATCACTCAAGCACAGCTTTTGACCTTCAACAATATCAGCGATTCCGAGGCCTGGTGGAGCACACGCCTCTTCGAAATGTGGTACCAGCAAGGCTTTTTCGACGATAAATTCGACATCAAGATCGGCCAGATCGATCTCGATACGGAATTCTGGATCAGCCAATATTCCGCCTTCTTCCACAATGCCTCATTTGGCTGGGCCTTGATGCCCTCCCTTGAGCTTTATTCCGGCGGCCCTTCCTATCCCATGGGTGCGTTGGGTGTTCGCCTGCGTTATCGGCCCGATAACCAATGGACATTTCTGTTCGCCGGCGCGGATGATAATCCGACCGGCGGACCTTTTAGCAATCCCGTCGACCCCTCCAATCAAAGCTTGCATCCGAGCGGCACGTTCTTCAACCTCGGCAACGGCGCCTTGCTGATTGGAGAGATGCAATACACCCTCAATCCGCCCCCCAGCGACAAGTCGAAAGCGACCGACGATCCCGGCCTGCCCGGCACCTATCGTCTTGGCGGCCTCTATGATACCGCCTCCTTTCCCGACCCCCGTTTCGACACTGCCGGTCATCTGCTCGCTTCACCGCAGAGCAATGGATACCCCATGCAGCACAAGGGCAATTGGATGCTCTATGGCATCATGGACCAGATGATCTGGCGGCCATCGGTGGATTCTCCCACAGCGCTCGGCTTTTTCGCGCGGGCATCAGGCACCAATGATGACCGCAATATCGTTTCCTTCGCGGTCGATGCGGGATTCAATTTCAAAGGCGCCCTTGCTGGTCGCGAGAATGATACGTTCGGCATCGGCTGGGGCATGGGACAGGTGGGCAATCGGGCCCGTGCGGCAGATCGGGACCATTATTATTTTTCAAGCGATTTCTATCCCATTGGGGGCGCCGAACATCATTTCGAACTGACTTATGCCGCGCAGGTTACGCCCTGGCTGATCGTCCAGCCGGACTTCCAATACACATGGAACCCAAGCGGCGGCATTCTCAATCCCAACACTGGCAAGCTCATCGGTAATGAGCTGGTTTTGGGTCTTCACGCAGGCATTACATTTTGAATGCCTTTGGACTCATCCACACGAATTGAGTCCATGCCAATGAACGACGCCGATTAGCTACTCAATCCGGAAAGCAGGCTTGGCATATCGAGCGGTCGGAATCCGTAATGGTTGAGCCAACGAATATCAGCCTCAAAAAAGGCTCTGAGATCAGGCATGCCATATTTCAGCATGGCGATACGGTCGATTCCCATGCCCCAGGCGAAGCCTTGATAGACATCGGGGTCCAGACCGCAATTGCGCAAGACGTTGGGATGCACCATCCCGCATCCCAAAATTTCCAGCCAATCCTCACCCTCGCCGAAGCGGATTTCTCCCCCCTTGCGTGAACATTGGATATCAACTTCCATCGACGGTTCTGTGAACGGGAAATAGCTCGGCCGAAACCGCATCTTCACATCCGGCACCTCGAAGAAAGCCTTGCAGAATTCTTCAAGGATCCATTTGAGATGGCCAAGATGGGCCGACTTATCGATGACCAGCCCTTCGACCTGATGGAACATCGGCGTATGCGTCTGATCCGAGTCGCAGCGATAGGTGCGGCCGGGACAAATAACGCGGATCGGCGGTTTTTGCGTGAGCATGGTGCGCACTTGCACCGGACTCGTATGCGTCCGCAGCACCTTGCGCTGTCCCTGCGCATCCGGCTCGAAGAAAAACGTATCGTGCATGTCACGCGCCGGATGGTCCGGCGGGAAATTTAGCTTGGTGAAATTATAATCGTCGGTTTCGATATCCGGCCCCTCGGCGATGGCGAAACCCATTTCCGCGAAAATAGCGGCCAATTCATCCATGACCTGGGTGATCGGATGAATACGGCCCAATTCCTCCGGCCGCGGCAGCACCGGCAAGGTCACATCAATGATTTCGGCTGCAAGCCGCGCCTCGAGCTTTTGCTCTTTCAAGATGAGGCGGCGCTCAGCCAGCGCCTCATTGACCTTGTCCTTAAGCGCGTTGATAGCAGCGCCTTGCACCTTGCGTTCGTCCGGGCTCATCTTGCCCAAAGTGGCGAGAAGAGCCGAAATCGTCCCTTTCTTGCCGAGCGCGCCGACCCGGACGTTTTCCAGCTCCCCCTCGTCAGCGGCGAAGGCCACCTGGGCCAGCGTTTCCATCAGTAGGGTGTCGAGATCAGACATGGTTTGGAAATCCGGTCGAAATTTATGCCGCTTGTGCCACGCCCCTGTGGCAAAGTCGAGAGTGCATGGCGGAGAAGGAGCCTGGGCGTAGATTCAGCGCGTGGCGGACGTGATCCAGGCAAGATAGGCCGGCGCGCCCTGGCTTATGTCGATTTCGACGATCTCCGGTGTCACATATTCGTGCAGGCTCAAAATAGCGGCCTCGACATCGGCATAATCGTCGCGCTTGATCTTGCAGAAAAGCAGGAGCTCCTGATCATTTTGCACAGCGTCCTCCCATCGATAAAAACTTTCGATTGGCAGGATCTGGACACAGGCCGCGAGCCTGTCTTCGACCAAAGCTTGCGCAATGCGGCGGGCATTTTCCGCCCCGCCGCATGTGGTCATCACCAAGGCGAAGGCCGCGTCCGTGCTCATGGCTTTTTCAGCTTCTGCGTCGCCTGTTTCAGCCAGCGCGCGACATCCGGTGCGACGAGCGGAGAAAGCTCGGCGAGGACACGCGCATGATAGGCATTGAGCCAGGCAATCTCTTGCGCATCGAGCAGTTTCGGCTCGACAAGGGCCAGATCGATCGGCGCCAAGGTGATCGTCTCGAAACCAAGCATCTCACGCTCGGCGTCTGGAATCTCGCGCGGCTCGACAATGACGAGATTTTCGATCCGGATTCCCCAATGACCAGCGTTGTAATAGCCAGGTTCGTTCGAGAGGATCATGCCAGGTTCGAGCGCGACGCTGCTCACCTTCGAAATGCGCTGCGGCCCTTCATGCACGGAGAGATAGGAGCCGACACCATGGCCAGTGCCATGGTCAAAATCGAGCCCAGCCTGCCATAGAGCCATGCGGGCCAAGGCATCGATCTGTTGGCCGGACGTACCCTTCGGAAAAACCGCCCGCGCGATGGCGATATGGCCTTTCAGCACACGCGTGAAACGATCGCGCATGAGGGCCGTCGGCCGGCCGACGGCGAGCGTGCGCGTAATATCCGTGGTGCCATCCTCATATTGACCGCCGGAATCGATCAGGAAAATCCCTTTGCCGATCTTGCGGTTTGATTTGTTGGTCACGTGATAATGCGGGATCGCCGCATTAGGTCCCGCCGCCGCGATCGAGGGGAAGGACACATCCTTCAGCTTGCGCGTATCGCGCCGAAAGGTTTCGAGCGCTTCAGCCGCATCGATCTCCGTCAGCCGGCCAGACGGCGCATTGAGGGAAAACCAATGCAAAAATGCGATCATGGCCGCGCCATCGCGGCGATGCGCCTCGCGCATGCCCTTGAGCTCGGCTTTGTTCTTGCGCGCCTTCATCAAGGCAATCGGATCAGGCCCAATCTCATGATGACCGCCTGCTCCGGCGACGAGTTCCGACAATTTGGCTGGCGCCGTGGCTTGATCGAAAGCGACGCTCTTTTTCTGCTGTCCCAGAGCGACGAGATCGGCCTCGAGCGCAGCCGGCTCCGCAAGATCAGCCAATTCCAACAGTTTATCGCGCAGGCTTGCGTCGAGCTTTCGTGCATCCACATAAAGGCGCGGCTTTGCGTCGGCGGTTTTCTCGCGGTTGAAAATCAACGCATAGGCCAAGGGCAAAGGCGTATGAGCAACGTCGCTGCCGCGAATGTTGAAGGCCCAGGCGACCGCATGCGGATCACTGACCAGCAGCGCATCCCGTGTCCCAAGCGAGCCTGCAATGCGTTCGAGCTTGTGCTCCGCCGTCTCTCCCGCGAATTTTTTCGGATGCA
Organism: Beijerinckia indica subsp. indica ATCC 9039; assembly: GCF_000019845.1. NCBI lineage: Bacteria > Pseudomonadati > Pseudomonadota > Alphaproteobacteria > Hyphomicrobiales > Beijerinckiaceae > Beijerinckia > Beijerinckia indica. Next base: position 2,467,842 of record NC_010581.1, read on the forward strand.
GATTGATCTTGCCGAGGGGAATTGCCGGGCGATCCTGCCAGACGGAATCGATCGGATTGGTATCGACAGCAATGAGTTCTCCGCCTGCCGCTTCGACGGCTCGGCGATACCGTTCGATCTGTCCCGGCGTATGCAGCCATGGATCATAGCCAAGCTTGGCACCTTGCGGCAGATGCTTCGCAAGCCAGGTCTCGGAGCTGATGTCCGCCAAGGCAACAGGCTCGAAGAGCTTGGTATCGACCTGATCCCACACAGCGAGAATATAGCGGCCATCAACGAAAATCACCGCGCGATCCGCGAGCACCACGGCGAGCCCAGCCGAACCGGTAAAGCCCGAAAGCCAGGCCAATCGTTCCTCGGAGGGAGGCACATATTCGTTTTGATGCTCGTCGGCACGGGGAACGAGAAATCCGTCGAGACCGAGTTCCGCAAGTTTCGACCGCAAAAGAGCGGTACGTTCATGCCCGAGGGACGGATCAGCAACCTCCTCGAAGGATTGAAAGAGACTTTCGAACATGGGCTTCCAAAAAGAAGAGAGAGTGCGCTCGATTTATCAGGCAAGCCCCGCGCCGGTATCGGGTATTAGATGAGTCTGGATAGAAATTGCTGGGGGCTTGCCAGCCAAATCTTTCATCTCATGATGACACTCCAGGACCGAGGAGATTGCAAGACCCTATGTCGGTTGCAAGATAAATGCGCGTCCATGCCAAATCGATCAAAGCCTGCGGCCAGCAAGTTGGCGCCCTATGGTTTCAATTGCGCCAGGAGCGGATAAATCAGCCCTCGGTCGGACAGTCGATCGGTGCCGAATATTATCCCCTTAACGGCTTGGTCTATTGACCTCTTTTCCAAACACGTCGTGATGGAAGAAGGACTTTACCAAAGTCTCATGGATCATGATCTGTCATGATCCATGACGTTCGGCGGATAACCGCCGCCCCTCCGTGGGCAAGTCTTGCTGAAAAACTCCGCGAGACTTGATATTATATCACGTCAAAATCAATTCAAACACTATTCGCGACAGTATCAAGATGCTACTCTAGCATTCAGAGTTCTGACCATTTCAAAATTTCTTGTCGTTAATACAATATCGAACGATGGATGCAGGGAGGGGGAGAAATGATTAGTACCTCTGGTATGGTGCTCAATAATCCTCGTTTGAGCGAGAGAATAGCTGAACTCTTTGATCAATTAAAGGGAAACGAAGCTCTACAAACTGAGTTTATTAACTCTCCTCATGCGCTTATTTGTGATAATACACCTACCAATGTTTCAGAATTAACTTCGAAGCACAAAGTTACGAAGTTCATATTTGATGCTTTAAAAGACGAAAGCTTAAACCTTTGGCTTAAAGCACATCGGACTAAATCTCAAATATTTGAATCTGAAAGCAGTTTTCGCGATCTCGCACGTATTTTTATTGACTTTGGTTCACTGAAAAACGCAGAAGGCACAGCTCTATTACCAGAGATAGGGTTTACGGTGGTGCATTCCATCAGCAGAACTTACGTCAAAACACTGAATAACAGCACAACGTTTTTTACTAAAATATCGATAGTAGTGGAACCTCCTCAAATACAGTACGACGCACGGACCACGATGCAAATCGTCAGCCTGGCTGAGCAACTCCTCCACGCTTCCAATATACCACAACATGCGCCAGACGAGATGTAACAGCCATGAATTGCGCAAAGCACGCACCGACGAAGCTGATTGCCAGCCCAAAGACCCTTTGTATCATGCTGACGTATGCGTGCACGGCATCTTGTAATAATTGCGGAACGCTTAGTACCCCAAGTGACAAAAATATATTGAGTCTCGACATCGCTCTAAATGCAATAGAACAAGCAAATGCATTGGGCTTCGCCAATGTGGTTTTCACCGGAGGAGAATCTACTCTTCGTTGGAACGATTTGCTGTCCGCTATCCAAAAAGCCACTGAATTACAAATGCCTACCCGCCTTGTTACCAACGCGCATTGGGCAACTTCAGTTGATAGAGCGACAGCCCTCTTGAGCGAATTAGCTAATGTTGGGCTTGATGAAATCAACTTTAGCACAGGAGACCAACATATAAGATTTGTACCCTTGCAAAGAGTTGTGTTTGCGACGTTGTCCGCCGTAAAAAACAATATGCCAGTCCATACAATGATTGAACTCACTGCCGAGAGAAGTATATCTGTAAATGACTATTTACAACATCCTCTCGTCCAAGAATTGTCCGACAGAGAAAAGCGCTTAATAACGGCCACGGAAAGTCCTTGGATGCCATTAGATTCCAATCAAGTTGCTTGCTACCCAAGTAATTACGTCAGGAATCAAGACAACGTATTGAAATCAACAGGTTGTGATAGCGTCTTGCAAACGTATGTCGTCCAAGCTGATGGACGAGTAGGATCGTGCTGCGGATTGGGAATGAGGAAGGTGCCTGAGCTGAGCGTTGGAATGGCGGAAGGGAACGCCTTCTTGGAAACGGCTATCGAAAGAGCCGAAGACGACTTTCTCAAGCTCTGGCTCCGCTTTCAAGGTCCAGAAAAGATCCTGGCTTGGGCGGCACAGTTCGACCCAACAATTTTATGGGAAAATAAGTATGCACATTGTTGTCAAGCCTGCATGAGAATCTATGACGATTCTCGTGTTCAGCAAGTCATTAAAGAACATTACACCGAAATCGTGCCAGAAGTGATCAAGTTAGCATGGTTGAATGAATATTATCTTCCTGGAAAGCTCTTTCAGGATATCGATAATTAAACGTATCTTCGTAAAGACGTCGAGTGCTCACGCCACGAAGCGGCGTGTCGCGGCCAGCCAATCGCGTGTCCTTTGTTCAGGATCCGGATTTAGGCTGATATCGGTCACAACAGAGGCACTATCCGCACCGGCTTCCAGCACGCCCGCCACGCGGTCGAGATTGATGCCACCGATGCCGACGAGGGGAATGGAGCCGATCTTGCGTTTCCATTCACCGAGACGCGCCAAGCCTTGCGGCGCGAAAGGCATGGCTTTCAAAATCGTCGGATAGATCGGCCCGAGCGCGATATAATCCGGCGCGCAGGCCAAGGCCCGTTCCAGCTCTTTTTCATCATGTGTGGAGAGGCCGAGCCGCAGTCCCGCGCGGCGGATCGCGGGGAGATCGGCGGTGTCGAGATCGCCCTGGCCGAGATGCACATAATCGCAGCCGAGATCGATCGCCTCGACCCAATAATCATTGACGATCAATTGGGCCCCATGCGTATCGCACAAGGTTCTGGCCTTGGCGATTTCCGCGCGCAAAGGCTCGCCGGTCAGGTCCTTGACCCGCAATTGCACCAGCTTGACGCCGCAGGGCAGCAATCGCGCGAGCCAGGCGGCATTATCGACGATAAGATAAAAGGGATCGAGCATCAGGCGCTATCTCGAAAGGCAAGGCCACTCATCGTGGTGGAAGGTGTCGCCATGTCGCGTGGCTCCATGGGATGCGACCGATAAGCGAGACGTCCCGCCTCGACGGCAAGGGCAAAGGCACGCGCCATGGCGACTGGATCACCCGCTTTGGCAATGGCCGTGTTGAGCAGGATCGCGTCATAGCCCATTTCCATCGCCGACGCCGCATGGGAAGGCGCGCCGATACCGGCATCAACGATCAAGGGCACATTGGGGAAATGTCCGCGCAAGGAGCGCAAAGCATAGGGATTATTAAGCCCACGGCCGGAGCCGATCGGCGCGGCCCAGGGCATCAAAACCTCGCAGCCCGCGCCCAGCAGTTTCTCGGCCACGACGAGATCATCGGTCGTATAGGGAAAGACCTGAAAACCATCCCGCGAGAGAATGCCCGCGGCCTCGACGAGACCAAAGACATCCGGCTGCAAGGTATCGTCTTCACCAATGACTTCGAGCTTGATCCAGGATGTCTCAAACACTTCGCGGGCCATTTGCGCGGTCGTAACCGCTTCCTTCACCGTGCGGCAGCCAGCGGTATTCGGCAGCACGCGCAGCCCTTGTTCGCGGATGAGTGTCCAGAAATGCTCGCCCGCGCGGCTCGCTCCCGACTCCCGCCGCAAGGAAACCGTGACGACCTCCGTGCCGGAGACCTCCAAGGCCTGACTGAGCACGGCCGGCGAGGGATATTGCGCCGTTCCAACGAACAGCCGCGAGGCGAGCGAAACGCCATAGACGGAAAAAGGCTCCGTTTCCTTGCCATCGCTCATGATATGATCCTCCCAATCGTCCGTCTTGATTAGCCGCCTTGGCGCGGCATGAGGATTTCCACGCTATCCCCTTCTTGCAACGATGTCGTCGCGCGCTGATCCCGGCGCACGAAATTCTGGTTCACCGCCGTCGCGACCAGGGTTTCCACAAAATCGAGCTCGTTCAGCAAGGTGTCCAGCGTTGCCGCTGTCACCTCAAGCTCTTTGCCGTTCACGCGGATCTGCATCCATGACCTCCGGAAAAGAAGCGCCTTCAAGAACCATGCGCCTGATCCTGCGCGCCACGGGGGGCGCCAGAAGAAAACCATGCCGATAAAGACCATTGGCCCGAACGACATGACCCTCAACCCGCAGGCGTGGCAGATTATTGGGAAAGGCCGGACGCAAACCGGCCCCGGTTTCGATGATTTCCGCCTCTCCAAAGGCCGGATGCACGGTCATGGCCGCGCTCAGAAGTTCAACCATGGAACGGGCCGTGATCCGCCCCTCTTCCTCGTTTTCGATCGAGGTGGCGCCGATCATGAAACGGCCGTCGCCGCGCGGCACGATATAGACCGGAAAACGCGGATGCAGAAGCCGGATGGGCCTTGCGAGTCTGATATCCCCCGTCCGCAGAACCAGCATTTCGCCCTTGACCCCGCGCAAATCGGGCAAGGCATCCCGCCCGGCAAGGCCACGGCAATCGATGATCCAGTCAGCACCCGCTTCGGACAGGTCTTCGGCTTCGGTGCCGTAACGCAAAATGACATTGGGCGCTGCCGCCAATCGCTCACCCAAGGCCGCCGTGGCTTGGCGTGGATCAAGATGGGCTTCTTCGGGAAAGAAAAGCGCCTCGCCAAAACGCCCTTCGAGATCAGGCTCGAGCGCGGCGAGCGCCGCGCCGTCCATCCGTTCATAATGGCTGGTAAGGCGAGAGAAACGGGCAAGTTCCGGCCGGTCGCGTGGCGGGGCAAGGACTAGGCTTCCTTGACGCGTCGCCACCGGTACATCTTCGGTCCAGAACCGCAGTGCCTCGAGCCCCATAGTGCCGACAATGGGTTCGGCGCTTTCGACCTCGCACCAGGGCGCGATCATGCCGCCAGCGAGGAAAGAACAGCCCTTGCCGGGGCCATCACGCTGTTCGACGACTTCGACATCCGCCCCGTGGGAGGCAAATTCGAAAGCCGTCGTCAATCCCATGATTCCGGCGCCGATAATGCGAATCCGCATAGTCTCGTCCTCTCAAAGCAGAAAAGGCGAGCGGCCGGCAAAGAAATAGAAATGAAGATGATAGAACATTTCGATCGCCCTCCCTCCGCCAGCGTGAACTGGATCAGGTTCAAAGGGTCGCCGGGCGCCTTATGGGCATGCCAGCCTCTCAGCCCCCTGCCGGGGCTCCCCTGGTCTGTCGCGAAAGCTGATCCAATCTCTTGCCTCTATTCGGAATTGCCCCGAATGCGCGGATCTCGATCAACCCTTCGTCCCGTGGATTTAAGCACAGGCGCTTCCAGACGCAAGCCCTAGATGGCCTGTCCTAGAGCAGATGCGATGTTTCGCATCTGCTCCCCCTTAAAAAGTGAGAGCGGGGTCAATGACTTCTTATCGCGAAGCGATTCGGCCTAAACTCATCCCGCTCTTAGCGGCAGACCTCATGTCGCATGAGTTTCCAGCGAGGACCGATGAAGGCAAACTCACGAAAGTCACACCATGGCGACCATGATCGCGGAAAAGCGATCTGCTAGATCGTTCAAGAGGCCTCTGCCCTTGAGTCGAAAATCACGTCGAAAATCACGAAGTCGAACATCATGAAACTGCTCTACAGTTCAACGTCGCCCTATGCCCGTAAAGTGAGAATCACGGCCTTTGAAACGGGATTGCACGATCGGATCGAACTGGTCCCGATTGACACGACCAACCCCGCCAGCGGTTTGTCGGCCCACAATCCCCTGTCCAAGATCCCTGTGCTGGAAACCGAATTCGGCCCCCTCTACGACAGCCCCGTGATCTGCGAATATCTCGATAGCCTCCACGATGGCCCAAAGCTCTTTCCAGCCGCTGGCAGTGCTCGTTGGAACGCCCTGCGCTGGCAAGCCCTGGCCGACGGCCTCCTCGATGCCGCTCTACTGATCCGACATGAGTCAATCCGGCCGGTGGAGTATCAATTCGAGCCTTACATCGAAAAGCAGAAGGGCAAAATTCTAGGCGCGCTCGACGCCATGGAAAAAGGCGCCGCAGATCTCGAAGGCCGGCTGACAATCGGCACGATCACCGCCGCCTGCGCGCTCGGCTATCTCGATCTGCGTTTTACCGATCTCGCCTGGCGGGAGAGCTACCCCAATCTGGCGAAATGGCACAAGGCCTTTGCCGCCCGCTCTTCGTATGTCGATACACTCGCCAAAGCGTGAGTGCGCCTATGAAGGGCGCATAAGCACGAGTATGCGCCCTTCGTAGCTTCTGATTGAAAGGGACGTCAGGAATTTATGATTCCTGGTGCCAGAATCGATAATTTTATCAACTTCTCAAGTCAGCCAAAACCCGACTCTTCCGAACCGATTTCATTGCTTTTAAGCGGATATTCTGCCCGACTGGCTAATTTGACCCGAAGGCGACCTCGGCGTCTCGAACTCGACTCGTTTTTGAGTCTGCAAGCTCGTAGAAGTAGATGTACCGATAGGCAATCGGTGTATAAGTCGTTGGGAGCAGCAGCAGTTCACCAGAGGCTAGCCTGGTCGCCGATAGGCAGCGTTTGTCGCGTGCTCATTGCGTAAACACGTAGCTAGGTTGAGTCGAGTCAGCGATTATTCAAAGTTAAACAAGGCTTTTTAAAGCGCTTCGGTTGAGGAGGCGGCGTGATTAACGCAGTTCAGATATGGAATCCCGATGATTGGGAGGTATTCGCGCTCAGCTTATTACAGTGCCGACACGGAGCCCTGAAAGTGCACAAAATCCCTGCAGCCCACAAAGGTGACTTTGGCATCGATTATTACTGCACAGACCAGGCTGTCGCCTACCAATGTTATGCTGTGCAGGAGCCTATTGACATCGCCACGCGAGCTGATCGCCAGAAAAGGAAAATCACTACTGATCTCGCTAAAATCGTCTCGAAGGCGGCCGAGGTTTCGCAGCTATTCCTTGGCTATCCCATTAAACATTGGATCCTCTTGACACCGCTGCATGACAGTAAGGACGTCAACCTCCATTGCTCGAAGAAGACCCAGGAGTTCCGCAAGCAGAAGCTGGCACATCTCGACGCCAACTTTGAAATTGCCATCCACGACCAGAATTCTTTCCCCAGTAGCGCCGTGGCGGCCGGCATGTCTGCATTGGCGATGGTAATGCTGAACGTTCCCCGCCCGACCGATGAGGAGATGAACCAGTGGCAGGCCGCATCACCTGACCTCCTCGCCAACGCCACCCACAAGCTTATGAAGCGTACCGGCTCCGATAGGGTTAAGGGAGCCGTAGCGGAGGCCGTGAGATCCTTTCTAGAAGGCAATGCGATCCTTGATGCACTACGCTCAGGCTCACCCGATATGTATGAGAAGGTTATGGCTGCAGTAGCCAGTCGATCTCGTCGTTTAAGTTTTGCCGGGCCTCAAGGCGGTCCTGGACCAAGCGCAATCTTGAACACTGAAATCGACAGCCTGATCACTGCGATCAAGGCGGCAGCACCTAATATCTCAGACGACAACGCCAATCAGATTGCGTTCGGCACGGTATCCGATTGGATCATGCGATGCCCTTTGGATTTTCCCTCCGATGCCGCCTGAAAGTTCCCTAAAGACAATCCTGAGTGGGCCATTTTCTTTCACTGCGCGGCCTGAACCAGTTGCGGGTGATCTGAGAATGTCTTGGGGGATCGCTATTCTCCTGTTGAGCTTGCGAAGCAGCCGCGGCAAAAAGGGTAGCTTCCAGAAGCTTCAATTCTTGGCTCACGCTGTGCGGATCGCCGAGGGGCGTGACGACGTCCGTGCGCTTCTGCGCGGTGATCTGCGGCCTTCAGATATCTCAGTGCGAGTCGAACCTTGGCTCAATCGAGCGGTCGCCTTCGCCCACGCACTGAAACTGGTTTCTGTCGATAGGGGCAAATCCATCTCTCTGACGGACAAGGGTGCCACAGTCGCCAATGCAATTGCCAGTGACAAGGGCGTTCTTTCCGAAGAGCGCACCTTCCTCTTCGAGGTCGCACCAAAGTTGACGGAGGTCCTAGTGACCAAGATTTGGCGGATGGAGGACTTACATTGACACTGCGCCTCAGACATCTGCGGATGCGTGCCACGACATCGGGAGGCCTATACGGTGCTGACATTAGTTTCGGTCCGGGGCTGACTGTTATCTGGGCCGATAACACCAAGGGTAAGTCAACTTGCATGCAAGGCATGCTGTATGCGCTTGGAATGGAGCGCATGCTAAGTCCTCGGCGCGAGGTCCCACTGCCTCATGCGATGACCAGCTTTGTTGAGACCGATGGCAAAGAGCGGCATGCAGTTCTAGAATCCAATGTGTCGCTTGAGATAGAGAACGGCGCGGGACGGATCATTACGGTCCACCGTTCGATCAAGTCCTTGCTCGATAATCGGCTCATTCGGGTCGATTTCGGGCCGACGCTGACAGACGAGACCACGAGGGCACAGCGTAAAGATTTCTTTGTCATTGATCCAGGTGCAGCCCTGAGAGAGAATGGCTTCCACTATTTTCTAGAGGATTTCCTCGGCTGGGAACTTCCGACGGTCAGGCGCTACGACGCACCAGATGGGAAACTCTATCTTGAGACGATTTTCCCGCTTTTCTGGGTCGAGCAGAAGGCAGGTTGGTCTTCTATTCCCGCCGCTATTCCAACTTATTTGCGAATTCGCGAGGTCCACAAGCGATCGATCGAATTCATTATGGATCTTGATGTCCATAAGCTCGAGCTTCGGCGACAGCAACTTGACGATCTTTTTGCGGCGAATGCGCGCGATTGGCGGATGCAATGGGAGGAGATCGACAGGTTCGCGCGGCGCGGCGGCGGGAAGACGGAAGGCTTACCACAAAGGCCAACCGCGGTTGCTGACGATTTGGCCAGAGGTTACCTGCTTATCGCGGAGAATACAGACTGGGTACCTCTTAGGGACCTGCTGTCTCGCCTCCGAGCCCGAGTAGCTGACATAATGGCTAGCGCCGTTCCTGAAGTCGGGTTCGCGGCTGAAGAATTAGCGCGGCAGTTGCAGGGCCTCAACGGAGAGGTGGAGGTCGTTAACGCCGAGCGGATCAAAGTCTACAATGCCAAACAGTTGAAGAACGCCGACATTGCCTCCCTAAGACGGCGGATAAAATCGTTAGCGGAGGATTTGCAAAAAAACCAGGACGTTCAGAAGCTTCAACGATATTCTGGCGTGGCTGCCGATCTGACGCCCGACCGATGTCCGACCTGCGAGCAAGCATTGATTGACACCTTGCTCGCACAGGATGCACTAACGGTTGTTATGCCGATTGAGGACAATATCGAATACCTACGCTCGCAATTGAAAATGTTTGAGGATATCCTTGTGCGGGAAGAAGAGAGTTTCCTCTCTATCGATCAGACCATTGCCCGTATGGACCGTGACCTTGCCGACCTCTATGGCCGGATCCGCACTTTGCGCACGGACTTGATCTCACCTGGTGCTAACCCGTCGGCGGCTGTGATCGAAGAGCGGGTTCGCACGGAAAACCGAATTAGTGAGCTAGAGGGTATCCAATCCGCCTTTGACGATACAATCGAGCGTCTTGAGGAGCTTTCCGCGACTTATATCGAGCTGCTCAATGAGCGAGCGGCATTCCCGGCAGATAAAATGAGCGCCAAAGACAAAGCCAAGTTCAACGAACTGACGGCGCTAGTACGAGAGCAGGCGAGAGAATACGGCTTCAGTACGTTCGATCCATATGAACTCACCATCTCCGAAGACACCTATCGTCCGCAGAAGGAAGGATTCGAGATCGGTTTCGAAACCTCAGCAAGTGATGCCGTCCGCCTCAAATGGGCCTACCAATTGGGTTTGCTGGAATTGAGTGCCATCGAAGCCACAAACCATCCGGGGATGCTGCTGTTCGATGAGCCCAGACAGCAGTCTTCGGCAAAGGTAAGCTTCGAAAGCCTACTTAAAAGAGCCGCGTTGGCAAAGCAACGCAATCAACAGGTGATTTTCTCAACCAGCGAAGAACTTCATAATTTGCAGAGAATTATAGATGGACTGGATTGTGAGAAGCGCATTTTCGCAGGATATATTATCCAGCCAATCCTCTCATCTTAGTGCTAGCTCGGGCTTTCATATTTGGGTTGTTGTTCCACTTACTGGCAAAATCAGCGTCTGTTCATGTGCCTAGACATTATCTCTCAACCAAGCACAAGATAAACACCCCACCCACGCCACTCAGCCCAACCGACAGTGCATCCTTGCCCCGCGCACCTTGATCCCCATCAGGTTTTCCGGAAAATGGCACCCCATCGCCCCTTTCCGAATCCCGGCCGGATCTTATGCGACCTTCCAAAGTCTTCACCATCGCGCCGGGCTCGCCCTTTCTCCGGACCTTCGTCACGGCGCTGAAGGACGGCAAGATCATCGACGGCTTCACCATTGCCGATCCCTTCGCCCTGGCGAAGACGACGATCTATGTTCCGATGCGCCGCGCCGCCCGTGCCCTCGCCGATGAACTGGCCAATAGCTTGATCTTCTCCTCGCCTGGCTCCGGCGCCGCCGCCCCAAGCGCTATGCTGTTGCCAAGGATCAAGCCTTTCGGCGGCATTGAGAAGAGACCGAAACATCGCTGCTGTTCGACAGAGCCGCGCTCGACGATCCCTCGCCGGAGGATTCCCTGCTCGAGGATTTGCCGCTGGCGGCGAGCGAAAGAAGACAAGCGTCCCCGCTTTTTTCACTCCGGTCTTTGGTTCAACATTAGGTCGTAAACTCATAAATTCGCTTTGCGATTGTCAGTTTGCATGATTCAAGGCTTCCAAAAGAGGAAGCCAGATGACGCGCCGCCGCTACGAACTCACCGACCATGAATGGTGGATCCTGTCGCCTCTATTGCCCAACAAACCGCGTGGCGTTGCTCGCGTCGATGATCGGCGGGTGCTGAATGGCATTCTTTGGCGGTTCCGAACGGGCTCGCCTTGGGCAGAGATTCCAGAGCGCTACGGCCCACCGACCACTTGCTACAACCGCTTTGTGCGGTGGCGGAAAGCCGGGGTCTGGGATCGGCTTCTCGACGCGGTTTCAGAGGCTTACGACGGTGACATCGTCATGATTGACTCGACCTGTGTTCGCGTTCACCAGCACGCGGCTACGGGAAAAAAGGGGATGGAGACGATGGCGGCATGGGACGTTCCCGCGGCGGGCTCACCAGCAAAATCCATGCTCTCGTCGATGCCGAAGGGCGCCCCGTCACCCTCCGCTTAACCGGCGGTCAGGTCGCGGACTGCACCGAAGCCGATGCGTTGACCGATGGTCTCGGCGAAGGAGACATCCTGCTGGCCGACAAGGGTTATGATAGCAACGCTATCCGAGCCAAGGCGGCGGAGCGGAAAGCCTGGGCCAACATCCCACCAAAAGACAATCGCAAGGGGAGCTTCTCCTTCTCGCGTTGGGTCTATCGGCAACGCAACCTCGTGGAACGGTTCTTTAACCGGATCAAGCAGTTCCGCGGCATCGCAACACGCTACGACAAAGACCCCGCCAACTTCCTCGCCGCTATCAAACTCGTCGCGATAAGAATTTGGTGCCAAAGTTTATGAGTCGACGCCCTAGTGTTGGCCCCTACCGAAACTGTCTGGGATGATCCGGAAAGGATGATCTAAGGGAACATAGTCTGGATCGTCCTCGCGTTTGGGCAGCTTAATGCCCTTCGGCAGGAGATCCTCATAGGGAAACAGCGACAGAAAATGCGTGAGGCAATTGATGCGTGCGCTTTTCTTGTCATCGGATGGCACAACATGCCAGGGCGATGCGTCTGTATCCGTCACGGCGAACATCGCATCCCTTGCGCGAGAATAATCGAACCAACGTTTGTGTGATTCGAGATCCATGGGGCTCAGCTTCCAGACCTTGCACGGCTCGTTGATGCGGGACTCAAAGCGCCGCGTCTGTTCATCGGGACTGACCTCCAGCCAATATTTGATGAGTTGAATGTCGGAATCGATCAGGTCTCTTTCGAGCGACGGACAGAAACGCAGAAAACGCTCATATTCCTCCTTTGTACAAAAGCCCATGACATGCTCGACACCTGCGCGATTGTACCAGGACCGATCGAAAATAACGATTTCGCCAGCGGCGGGGAAACGCTCAATATAACGTTGAAAATATAATTGAGAGCGTTGGCGTTCGCTTGGCATGGGCAACGCCTCGATGCGAAATACACGTGGACTGACACGTTCGGTCATGCGTTTGATGATCCCGCCCTTACCAGCGGCATCACGCCCCTCGAACACGACAACGGCACGTTTCTTCGCTTTTTTGATCCAAAACTGAAGTTTGACGAGCTCCACTTGGAGCCGAGCCAATTCCTTCTCATAGGCTTTCTTGAGCTCGGCCTTTGATTCCTTCTTGGACTTTGACAATCGTTTTCTCCCGGTTCGATTGGAGCATCGGCCCGACAGAACAGGGCATTGCCCCACCTATCCTTTAGGATAACCTCCCATTCTGGGCATCGGTCGGTCAAAGCACACACTATCCGATTGCCACAGATCTTTGAAAATGCGTGAAATTTTTTAAAAAGGCGTACCGACTTTGGAGGTGACGCTTTGGCAGTTGATAATTGAACTATCAAAATTCGAAGAGACAATCGAGCACACACATCGATTGTCTCTTCGCGGAAACAATCACAACCACCAGCGGTCCGGCGGTTCCTTCGAAACGCCTTAATCTTACACTTTTTTCTGGAAAAGAGTAAGGACGTTGTCCCATCTGAATGCCCGCCCATGGAATTTCATGCGACCTTCCAAAGTCTTCACCATTGCGCCGGGCTCGCCCTTCCTCAAAACCTTCGTTACGGCGCTGAAGGACGGCAAGATCATCGACGGCTTCACCATTGCCGACCCCTTCGCCCTGGCGAAGACGACGATCTATGTCCCGACGCGACGCGCTGCCCGCGCGCTCGCCGACGAATTGGCCAATAGCTTGATCTTCTCTTCGCCTGGCTCTGGCGCCGCCGTTCCAAGCGCGATGCTGTTGCCAAGGATCAAGCCTTTCGGCGGTATTGAAGAGACCGAAACGTCGCTGCTGTTCGACAGAGCCACGCTCGACGATCCCTCGTCGGAGGATTCCCTGCTCGAGGATTTGCCCCTGGCGGCGAGCGAAATCGGCCGTCGCATGCAATTGACTGAATTGATTCTGAAATGGGCCGAGGCCCTCAATCATGCGATCGTTCGGATCGGCCCTGACGGAACGATCGAAAGCGATACGACGGAGCGTTTTTCGGTCGCGCGTTCCGTGACCGATGCCTGGCATTTGTCGGGACAGCTCGCGCAATTGATCGATGAACTGATCATCGAGGATATTACCTGGTCGCAGCTCGATCCGCTGGTTCTACCGGAATTCGACGCCTATTGGCGTATCACGATGAACTTTTTGAACATCGCCATCGAAAGCTGGCCGGAGATCTGCTCGGAACAAGGCTGGATCGATGCAGCGAAACGGCGCGTTCTCCTCCTCGCGAGGGAAGCCCGCAAACTCGATGAGGGCACGGCCGAGGGGCCGGTCATTGCCCTGGGCTCTCCCGGTTTCAACCGCACCACATCCGCGCTGCTCGCCAGTATTGCCCGCGCGCCGCAAGGCGCCGTCATCCTGCCAGGTCTCGACCAGGACCTCGACGAAGCCGCGTTCAAAATGATCGACCATGAAAGCTTTGGTCATCCGCAGGCGGTTTATGTCCGTTTGTTGCCGATCCTCGGCGTCACACGCCAAGACGTCATGCCGCTCGGCGAAATGTCCCCGATGCTGATCCGACGCCACGGCTTCCTTTCGGAAGCCCTGCGCCCAGCCGATACGACCGACGAATGGATCACCTATCAGGTGCGCAATGTCTCCACGGACCTTGCCGACGCTTTGAGTGGCATTACCATGATCGAAGCACAGGATGAACGCCAGGAAGCTCTCGCGCTCGCCATCGCTCTACGTGAAATTCTCGAAACACCTGGCAAGACCGCCGCGCTGGTCACGCCCGATCGCGAATTGGCACGACGCGTGCGCACCGAATTGCTGCGCTGGAACATCGAAATCGACGATTCGGGCGGTGATCCCCTGAATACGAGCCCGCGCGGTCTCTTGGCGCGTCTGGCATTGGCCTGCATCACCAGCGGCATGGACGCGAAGGATCTGGCCGCCTTGCTCGCCAACGAGCAAGTCAGTCTCGGTCTCGGCCGCGACAGGATCAAGGCTTTGGCACCCCAGTTCGAGATCGCGATCCTGCGGTCCGCGCCCGTCATGCGCTTTTTCGACCAGCCAGACATCGCCCTCACCATGGCGCGGGACGCGGCCTTTGACACATATGCCCATCCGGCAAAAGCCCGTATCGAGGCCGAGGATTGGGACGGGCTCGCGCAAATCCTCGAGCGGCTGCGTGATGTGCTTAGCCCCCTGCGTGCGCTGCGCGGCACCTGGCCGCTCGCGCGCTGGATCGCCGCGCATCGCATGGTGCTTGACGGGCTCGTCCGCGATGCGGACCAAACCGACGGTCAGGATCAGCAGGATCGAACCCTCGAGGCGGGCGAAGATGCTGCCGCTCTTGAAGCGCTCTTCGATGAGCTTTCAGGCACAACGCCGCAGGGCCTTTTGTTTGATGTCGCGTCCTATGCCGCCTTCTTCACCGATATTAGTGGCGAAGTCCGGCTTCGCGGTCCCCGCCGCGCCCATCCCCGGCTCAAAATTTTGGGCCTCATCGAAGCGCGCCTGATGCAGGCCGATGTCATGCTGCTCGGCGGACTCGATGAAACGATCTGGCCCCCCGCCGCGCAAATGGATGCCTTTCTCAATCGGCCAATGCGGGCCGCTTTGGGTTTGACCCCGCCCGAGAGAAGGCTCGGTCAGGCCACGCATGATTTCACCCAGGCCATGGGCGCCGAAAGCGTGATCCTGAGCCGCGCCAAGAAACGCGGCGGCACTCCCACCGTCGCCTCGCGTCTCATCCAGCGCATGGCGGCTCTGGCGGGTGATGTTTGGCAATCCTGCCTCGAACAAGGGGAACGCTTCCTCGCTTTCGCCGAGGCGCTTGATCGCACGCCGATCAATCCGGCGGATCACCGACCACAGCGGCCTTTGGGCCGCCCCAACCCCAAGCCCCCTGTCGGCCTGCGGCCCACCCATTTGAGCGTGACTCAGATCGAGACATTGCGCCGCGATCCTTATGCCATCTTCGCGGAAAAGATCCTCGGCCTGAAAGCGCTCGATGCGCTTGGCGCCGGGGCGGATCGCCGCGATGATGGCATGGCCGTTCACGCTGTCCTCGAACGATGCGGCAAGCTCCATCCGACCGGCCCATTGCCCGCGGATATGGACGAACAACTTCTGAGCTGGCTGCGGGAAGCACTCGCAGCGAGGCTCGATGACCCGGATTTTTCAGCCTTCCAATGGCCGCGTCTGCAAAAAGCGATCGATGTCTATCTCGCCTTCGAGGCTGAACGGCGAGACAATCTCGTGCGGATTGAAGTCGAAACGTTCGGACGGCTCCCGATTGATCTCGCCGATGGATCGCGTTTCCTTCTCACCGCACGCGCCGACCGCCTCGAATTCCATCGCGATCAAAGTCTCGTCCTGGTCGATTACAAAACCGGCGCCCCGCCAAGCTCAAAGGAAATCCGCACTGGCCTCGCGCCGCAGCTCACGCTCGAAGCAGCCATGGCGAAACGCGGTGCTTTCGGTTCCGATGCTATCGCGCAGGCCTATGGCGGTCTCTATCTGAAGCTCGGCGGAGCCGATGGCGGGCAGGTGAGACCTGTCGAATTTTCTTCCGGACGCGGTAAGAACAAGGATCAATCCATCGCTTTCGACGACGTTGCCGAACAGCATTTCCAGGGCCTCCTTATCCTGCTCAATCAATTCCGCGATCCGGCCACCGGCTATCCTTCCCGCCTGGCGCCAAAATTCGCTCACGTCCCCCTGCCCTATGATCATCTGGCGCGCGTGAACGAATGGGCGCAAGGCGGCATCGAGGAAAGCGAGTGATGCGGCAGATTCCCATCACGACGCTCGAACGTCAGAAGAAGGCATCTGACCCGGCGACATCGATCTGGGTGTCGGCCCATGCGGGCTCGGGCAAAACGCACGTGCTGGCGCAAAGGGTCATCCGCATCCTGCTGCGCGGCGTCCCGCCCGCCAAAATCCTCTGCCTGACGTTCACCAAGGCCGCGGCAGCCAATATGGCGGCGCGTGTTTTCGACAGGCTCGCGCTCTGGACCAGGCTCGATGATGCCACTTTGCGGCAGGAAATCATCGCCACCGGCGCGCCTGCTCCCGAGGCAGCCGACCTGCTGCTGGCACGCAAACTTTTCGCGCGGACAGTCGAAACGCCGGGTGGCCTCAAAATCCAGACGTTGCATGCCTTCTGTGAAAAGCTCCTGCATCTCTTTCCCTTCGAGGCCAATGTTCCCTCCCGTTTTTCGGTCGTGGAAGAAGAGCGGCAAAAGGAATTATTCGAGCAGGCGCGCCATACGATCCTGCACGAGGCCGAGGGCAAGGATCATCCCTTGCGAGGTGCCCTCGCTTTGCTCACAGAATCCTGTTCCAGCGACCGGTTCGAGAATCTGATCAAGGAAGCCATGGCAAGGGGGGCGCTCGGTCCTCTCGCCACGGGACATCACGCGGAAATCGGCCTGCGCAAGGCCCTTGATCTCGTACCCGGCGAGACAATCGAGACGATCCAGCGCGCGATGATCGAGGATGGCATCGCCCCCTCGCTCTGGCCGGACATCGCCGCGTTCCTGCTGACCGGTTCGGCGACCGATCAAAAACGCGCCGCAGCCTTGCAAAAGGCTTATGAGGCCTATGGTTCTGCTGCGACCGGCGGAGGGCGCGTTCAAGAGGGCGCTCAAGGCGCATGTCTTGCCCACTATCTCGGTATCTTCTTCACGGCAAAGGAAGAAAAAGCCAAGCAGCTTCTGACGAAGAAGCTGGCCGAGCAAAGGCCGGACCTGGATGACCTCCTCTATGCCGAACAAGACCGTCTCGACCGGCTTGCCGACAAACAGAAGGCCGCGGCAATTCTTGCCCGCACATTGGCCCTCCTCTCTCTCACCGAGGCCATTTTCGAGCGCTATGAAGCCAGCAAGGCCCACCAAGGCTTTCTGGATTTCAACGATCTCATCGAACGCACCAAGGCCCTTCTCTTTCGCTCGGATGCACGCTGGGTGCTCTATAAGCTCGATGCCGGCATCGACCATATTCTCGTCGACGAAGCCCAGGACACGAGCGAAGCGCAATGGAAGATTCTCGAGGAAATGACTGGCGATTTCGCCTCGGGCCTGTCTAGCCGCGTGGACACGCGGACGTTTTTCGCCGTCGGTGACGAAAAGCAGTCGATCTTTTCCTTCCAGGGCGCCGCGCCGCATATGTTCGACCAGATGCGGCGGCGGTTCAACGCCAGATTCGACGCCGGTGAAAAAGCCTTCAATCATGTACGCCTGACCGATTCCTTTCGCTCGGTTCCAGGCATTCTCGAAACCGTCGATCAGATCTTCGATCACGCCGGCCATTATCAGGGCCTCGTCGCCGCCAATGACCCGTGGATGCCGCATACGGCTCTGAAGGCGCAATTACCTGGTCTCGTCGAACTCTGGCCGCTGGTCGGCCCGAGTGAAACGGAAGACATACGCGACTGGACATTGCCGCTGGATTTCCCGGACGAGCATGATCCTCCAAACATCGTCGCCTGGCGCGTCGCACAGAAGATCGCCCATCTTCTCACCGATCGCGCGCACGAACATGTCTACGATGAGAAGCAAGGATTACGGCCGATCCGGGCGGGCGACATTCTGATCCTCGTGCGATCGCGCGGCCCGTTTTTCGCGGCCATCATCCGCGCCTTGAAACAGCTCCAGATCCCGGTCGCTGGCGCGGACCGGCTCGCCATTTTGCAGCATATCGCAGTCATGGATCTGATTGCCGCCGGGCGCGCCGCGCTTTTGCCGCAGGACGATCTGACCCTGGCCTGCGTCCTGAAATCGCCGCTCATTGGCCTGACGGATGAGGATCTGATCGCGCTCGCGCCCGGCCGGCCAGCAAGCCTATTCGATGCCCTGCGGCAGTCAGAAGATCCACGCCATGCGGCGGCGGCAGCCAGGCTCGACCTTTGGCATCAACGCATCGGTCTGCCACCCTTCACCTTCTATGCGCAATTACTCGGCACGGATGGTGGAAGGCGCGATCTCGAAGCCCGGCTCGGCCCGGAAGCCGCCGATGCCATCGACGAATTTCTCAATCTGACTCTTCAGCACGAACGAGATTCGACACCCTCTCTCGTCGCCTTTCTGGCCGAGCTCGACAATCGCGATCCTTCCGTGCGCCGCGACATGGAAACCGGTGCCGACCTCGTTCGCGTCATGACCGTCCACGCGGCCAAAGGCCTTGAAGCCAAGATCGTCTTTCTTCCCGATACCTGCGCCAAAGCCTCCGGCAGCCATGATCCGCTCGTTTTTTCGCTCGGCACCGATGCCCATGATGCCCAAATCCTCGCCTGGTCATCCGGCAAAACCAAAGATTGCGCGGCACTCGCAAAGGCCCGCGAAATTTCGCGGCAGGGAGAGGAAGACGAGCACCGCCGCCTTCTCTATGTCGCCCTGACCCGCGCGGAGGAACGTCTCTACATCACGGGCTTCCACGGCAAGAAAGGCCCAGGCAACGGCTCCTGGCACGAGATGATCGATGCCGCCCTTTTAGGCTCAGCGATGGAGGAGATTCCCGCCTTTTGGGACCCGGCGGAAAACGTGCGCCGCCGTTTGTCGCCGGGGAGTCTGAGCCCCGATGACACACATTCGCGTGAAGAAGAGGCGAAGACCGATAATAAGCATCTTCTCCCCTCCTGGCTGGTCGAGGCGCCGCCGCCCGAAGCGGAGGCCCGTCCACCATTGCGGCCATCGAGCGCCCTCGCGGCGGCCGATGGATTGGACGAAGATTTCATGCCGACAGCTGCCACACCGGCCAATCTCGCCGCCCTGCAACGCGGGCGCCTGATCCATCTTCTTTTGCAATATTTGCCGTCCATCACCCCGTCGCACAGGCAGCAAGCGGCTATGGGCTTTCTCGGCATCAAGGCGCGTTATCTTGACGGAAAAACCCATGCACTTCTGACAGCCGAGGCCTTGACGATTATCGAAGATCCGAAATTGCGCGGCCTCTATTTGCCTCGGTCTCTGGCCGAGGTCGCGGTCGCCGGCACGATTTCTTTAGGAGCGGGCCGCACCCTTTCAGTCAATGGCCGAATCGACCGGATCGGCGAAACGGACGAGGCCGTGCTGCTTGCCGATTACAAGACCGGCGCCATGCCCAGAAACGGCCGCACACCCGAGACCTATCTCACCCAAATGGCGCTCTATCGGGCCGTGCTCACCCCTTTATGGCCTGATAAGCCGATCCGCGTTCTCCTGATCTGGACGGCCAGCGCCAGCATTCAGGAATTGCCCGCGAGCGCATTGGACGCCGCCCTTGCCGATCTTCAAGGCTGAACGAGGGGCCTGCTTGACGCCGTCCTGATGTCTTCTTACTTTGCAATTCATAGTGGGGCTCGATGCCCCGGGAAATAGACGCGAGGCGATAATGGCCACGGTTAAAGTTACAGATGCCACGTTCAAGAACGACGTGGTCGATGCCAAGGCTCCTGTCGTGGTGGACTTCTGGGCCGAATGGTGCGGCCCGTGCAAAATGATTGGGCCGGCGCTCGAAGAAATCGCTGACGAACTGGCCGACAAGGTCAAGATCGTCAAGCTCAACGTCGACGAGAACCCCGGCGTTTCCGGCGCCTATGGCATTCGCACGATCCCGACCCTGCTCCTCTTCAAGGATGGCAAGATCGCCAATACCAAGATCGGCGCCGCACCCAAGGGTGAGCTGAAGAAATGGATTTCAGACGCGCTCTGATCCCTTTATTCATCACCGCGCTTGTGCAAAGGACCTCGCAAGAGGTCCTTTTTGCTTTATAAACCGCTCCCATGAGCCATTACGCCGTAAAAGAAATTTTTCTGACCCTGCAAGGGGAAGGCGCGCAGGCTGGCCGCCCCGCCGTGTTCTGCCGCTTCACCGGATGCAATCTCTGGTCTGGCCGGGAGGCCGACCGGGCTCAAGCGATCTGCCGTTTCTGCGACACGGATTTCGTCGGCATGGACGGACTGGGCGGTGGACGTTTCGAGAGTGCGAGCTCCCTCGCGGATGCCATTGAAACCGCATGGACCGCTGGTCCCGCGCATCGCTACGTGGTCTTTACAGGCGGCGAGCCCCTTTTGCAGCTCGATGAGACCTTAATCAAAGAAATCCATGCCCGGGGCTTCACCATCGCCGTGGAGACGAATGGCACGATCGCACCTCCCCCCGGGCTCGATTGGATCTGCGTCAGCCCAAAGGCGGGGGCGCCTCTTAAAATCACTCAGGGCTCTGAATTGAAACTGGTGTTCCCCCAAGAGGCGCTCGATCCAGAGGAATTTCGCGCCCTCTCCTTCCAACATTTCTGGCTTCAGCCTATGGATAACGCCAATCTGGCGCGAAACACCACGGAAGCCACGGCCTATTGCCTTGCGCATCCGCAGTGGCGGCTCAGCCTGCAAACCCATAAATTGATTGGTATTCCATGAAAATCACCCAAGCCTTTCATTTCGAGGCCGCCCATCGTTTGCCAAAAGTGCCGGAAGGCCATCGCTGCGCCAACTTGCACGGCCATTCCTACCGCGTCGAACTGTATCTCGAAGGACCAGTCGATCCGGATACCGGCTTTGTTATCGACTTTTTCGATATTGAAGCCGTTTTCGGCCCGTTGTTGCACAGGCTCGATCATCATTATCTGAATGAGATCGAAGGGCTCGAAAACCCAACAGCCGAACTCATCGCTGTCTGGATCTGGGACCGTGTCAAACCGTCACTGCCGCAACTCGTCAAGGTCATCGTCTACGAGACACCAGATTGTTGGGCTGAATACGAAGGGTGATACAATCATCATCCTCCCTCGATCAGCATTTTTCAGCCGACATACACTCATCAATGCCGCTATCATTGTATCGATAGCTCCAAAATGACCTGATGGACGACGCTCGCTGCCTATGACACACCCTCGCCTGTCGGTCGCATAATATGGGCAACATAGAGCCGGACCAGTTCACGCGTTTCCGCCAGCAAGTCCTCCCTTATTTCCCCTCCTTCACAGGCCAGCATGGGCACGGCTTTCAGGACATGCAGAAGCAGCATGGCCATGGTTTCGGCCCTGGCCTGTGGCAGCGTTCCGTTCACACTCACGAGAAGCGTCGCGATCCGTCGATGTGTGACGGCGCGGAGCGTGGAGCGCTTGTCGGCGGGGGAACTGTGAGCCTCGATGAGGACAAGTGCGGCGGCGCGATCCGCCTGCCGTTCGAGCATGAGGTCAATAAGAGAATCGGCCAGGGCGGATGACGAAAGAGAAGCAGCCGCTTCCGTGATCTCATCGAGCCGTCTCGTCATGAGATCACCATAACGTGTCAGCAAGGCATCGGCGAGGCTCTCCTTGGTCGGGAAGAAGCGATAGAGCGAGCCGATAGCCGTCTTCGAGCGCGCGGCGATTTCCGTCATCGTCGCGGCATCATAACCCCTTTCCGCAAAGAGAGCTGCGGCGGCATCCATGATCGCCGCTACGCGAAATCGGCCGCGCTCACGCTTTGGTGCAACCGCGGCCACGGCCGTTGACTTTTGCGAGGACATCCTCAACTATCTCATTTGCGAGTCTATCCTCGCATATCATTCCTCAAGTCTCCCGTCACCTTTTCCCAAAAGGTGACACATCTTCACCGTTCTCCGGAAAGCGACTTGAATGTCCGATCTCGATCCCCGCACAACGGCACTTGTCCTGATTGATCTTCAAAATGGCATTGCCAGCATGCCCCTCGCGCCACGCTCAGGTCCAGAAACCGTAGCGGTGGGAAAGACACTCGCCGGACGCTTCCGAGCGGCTGGCGCTTTGGTGGTCCTCGTTCATGTTGGATTTGCGGAGGATTTCGCCGATGCGCCAAGCCAGCTTGTGGACCAGCCCTTTGCTCTCCCCGAAGGCGGCCTGCCAGCCGGTTGGACGGAGTTCGTTGAGGGTCTCGCCCAACCAAAAGATATCATCATTACCAAACGCCAATGGGGCGCCTTTCATGGCACCGAGCTCGATTTGCAGCTTCGGCGTCGAGGGATACGCACGATTGTCCTTGGCGGGATTGCGACTAATTTTGGTGTCGAATCGACGGCGCGTCAGGCGTGGGAACATGGATATGAAGTGCTTCTCGCCGAGGATGCGTGTAGCTCTTTTTCGAAAGACCTTCACACCATGGCGATCCAGTACATTTTTCCCCGCATTACCCACGTGATCACAAGCACTGCGATCGGTTTTGCAACACACTAAGATAGCGCACCTATGCTCATTCGGATGATACCGCTGCGTCTGTTATCACTCCACAATCAAACGGCCGGCATGCAGTGGAGCATCCTGCTTGCCCTCTCGATTTCATGTGTTCTGGGATTGCAAGCTCTGCGCTTGCCGGCTGCACTTCTCCTGGGGCCAATGATAGCTGCCATTCTCGTTGCGGCTATGGATGGGAAGATCCGTCTTCCAGCGCGTTTGTTCGGCCCAGCTCAGGGTGTGATCGGATGCATGATTGCACACGCCATTCCGCTCTCAATCATTGCCGAGATCGTCCGGGAATGGCCGCTGTTTCTTGCCGGCGTTCTCTCGGTGACGCTCGTCGCGGCAACGCTCGGCTGGCTGCTGACGCGATGGCAAGTCTTGCCAGGAACCACCGCAATCTGGGGATCATCACCGGGCGCAGCCATGGCGATGACGCTCATGTCAGAGGCCTTCGGCGCGGATATACGCCTTGTTGCCTTCATGCAATATCTGCGCGTCGTCTGTGTCGCTGTCTGCGCCTCATTCATTGCCCGGATCTGGGCCGGTGGTTCCGGCGCCCCACCACCAGCAATCGTATGGTTTCCCCCAACTGCCTGGTTACCCTTCATTGAAACGATGGCGCTGATTGGCATCGGCTCAGTGCTCGCCGAACATATGCGCATTCCCGCCGGAGCAATGCTGCTGCCATTAGTCCTGGGCGTGATCCTGCAAGATTCCGGATGGATGGTGATCGAGTTACCGCCCTGGCTGCTCGCACTATGTTATGCGTTACTCGGCTGGACCATTGGCTTGCGTTTCACGCGACCGATTCTAAGCCATGCCGCGCGCGCATTCCCGCGCGTCCTCTTTTCCATTTTCGTCTTGATTGCGATGTGCGGTTTCTTTGCCGCGCTCCTTGTCTTCGTCGCAGGCATTGATCCATTGACTGCCTATCTCGCAACCAGCCCCGGCGGAGCGGATTCGGTAGCCATTATCGCCTCGTCGAGCGAGGTGAACCTGCCTTTCGTGATGGCCATGCAGATCGCCCGTTTTCTACTCGTTCTCTTTACCGGCCCAAGCCTCGCCCGCTTTATCGCCAAACGATCCGGGGTTCTTTGAGGAGACCGAATGACCAGGCAACCAACCGCTGCGAGCCTGATAAATTTTATAAGTGATTGATTTACATGGTAGGCGGTGACGGACTCGAACCGCCGACCCTCTCGGTGTAAACGAGATGCTCTACCAACTGAGCTAACCGCCCCTACCCGTCTCGTCGATTCCGTGGGCGACGAGGTCCTCCTAAATCACATGCGCCGCATTCTCGTGTCAATGGCGCACGGTCAGCGGATTTCTTTCGTCATGACAAAAAAGGCGGCGTGAGCAGAGCCCACGCCGCCTTTTGTTCAAGGAACTTTCTCAGTGCGCGACAGCGCCGGAGGCTTCATCCTCGGTGCCAAGCGCGACCGGCTTCGTCTCTTCTTCCCAGACGATCGGCACGGGCTGGCGGACCAGAGCGTGCTGGAGCACTTCGTCCATCCGGGAGACCGGCACGATTTCCAAGGCATTCTTCACGGAATCCGGAATATCCGCGAGATCCTTGGCATTTTCTTCCGGAATGAGGACCTTCTTCAAGCCACCACGCATGGCCGCCAGAAGCTTTTCCTTCAAACCGCCGATCGGCAGGACACGGCCGCGCAGGGTGATTTCACCCGTCATGGCAATATCGCGGCGGATCGGAATACCGGTCATCACCGAAGTGATCGTTGTCGCCATGGCGACGCCGGCGGAAGGGCCATCCTTGGGCGTCGCGCCTTCCGGCACGTGCACGTGGATGTCGCGCCGATCGAAGAGAGGCGGCTCGATGCCGAAATCGACGGCCCGGGAGCGGACATAGGAAGCCGCCGCCGAAATCGATTCCTTCATGACGTCCTTCAAATTGCCCGTCACCGTCATGCGGCCTTTGCCGGGCATCATGACACCTTCGATCGTGAGCAACTCGCCGCCGACTTCCGTCCAGGCGAGCCCCGTGACGACACCGACCTGATCCTCAAGTTCCGCCTCACCGTAGCGATAACGCGGCACGCCGAGGAAATCGGCGACATTGTCAGCGGTCACAGCGACGCTCGTCACCTTGTTGAGCAGGATCTGCTTGACCGCCTTGCGGATCAGATTCGAGATCTCGCGCTCGAGGTTACGAACACCAGCCTCTCTCGTATAACGGCGCACCAGCATGGTGAGACCGCTATCGTCGATCGACCATTCCTTCGGATCGAGACCATGCTTCTTGAGCGCCGCCGGAATAAGATGGCGCCGCGCGATCTCGATCTTCTCGTCCTCGGTATAGCCAGCGATACGGATGATTTCCATGCGGTCCATCAAGGGCGCCGGAATGTTCAGCGTATTCGCCGTCGTCACGAACATGACGTTCGAGAGATCATAATCCACTTCGAGATAATGATCCGAGAAGGTCTGGTTCTGCTCCGGATCGAGCACTTCAAGCAAAGCCGAAGACGGATCCCCGCGGAAATCCATGCCCATTTTGTCGATCTCGTCGAGCAGGAGCAGCGGATTGGAGGTTTTCGCCTTCCGCATCGACTGAATGATCTTGCCCGGCATGGAGCCGATATAGGTCCGGCGATGGCCTCTGATCTCCGCTTCGTCCCGGACGCCGCCGAGCGACATGCGCACGAATTCACGTCCCGTGGCCTTGGCGATCGACTTGCCGAGCGAGGTTTTACCGACGCCGGGCGGGCCAACGAGGCACAGAATCGGACCAGTCAACTTATTGGCGCGAGTCTGCACAGCAAGATATTCAAGGATACGCTCCTTGACCTTGTCGAGACCATAATGCTCGCTGTCGAGCACTTCTTCGGCAACCGTCAGATCCTTCTTGACCTTCGAGCGCTTGTTCCACGGAATGGCGAGCAGCCAGTCGAGGTAATTGCGCACGACGGTCGCCTCGGCCGACATGGGCGACATCTGCCGAAGCTTCTTCAATTCGGCAGTCGCCTTGTCGCGTGCCTCCTTGGAGAGCTTGGTATTCTTGATCCGCTCCTCGATTTCGGCGAGATCGTCCTTACCGTCTTCGTCGCCAAGTTCCTTTTGGATCGCCTTCATCTGCTCGTTGAGATAATATTCGCGCTGGGTCTTCTCCATCTGGCGCTTGACCCGGGTGCGAATACGCTTCTCGACCTGCAGAACGGAAATCTCGCTCTCCATCAAAGCGAGACATTTCTCGAGCCTCTTCGTGACCGAAGTCGTCTCAAGAACCGCCTGCTTATCGGCGATCTTCACCGCAAGATGCGAGGCGATCGTATCGGCGAGCTTCGCATAATCGTCGATCTGCGTCACCGCAGCGACGACTTCCGGCGAGATCTTCTTGTTAAGCTTCACATAGCCTTCGAATTCGGAGACCACGGACCGCGCCAAGGCCTCGACCTCGACCTTGTCAATCGGATCGTCGGCGATCGCTTCCGCGTCGGCCTCATAATAATCTTCGGTGCGGGTATAATTCTGCACCTTGGCGCGCCACTGGCCCTCGACCAGCACTTTGACGGTCCCGTCGGGGAGCTTCAAAAGCTGCAGAACAGAGGCGAGCGTTCCCGTGGTGAAAATGGCGTCCGTTGCCGGATCGTCATCCGCCGCATTCATTTGGGTCGCGAGAAGGATGAGCTTGTCGGCCTTCATCACTTCCTCGAGGGCGCGAATCGACTTCTCGCGGCCGACGAACAGCGGCACGATCATATGCGGAAATACGACTATGTCGCGCAGAGGGAGAACAGGATAGCTCTCTATGGAGCCGGGGCGAACAAGATCACGCTTCTGGGTCATTTTATCGTCCTATCTCGAAACGCATTTGGACTATTTTTACGCTTGCGTGGCAGGAAAGACATGGCATCGTTTGGGGGATAACGATGCGGGAAACGCAAGCAATTTCAGCGTTTACCAGTCTAAGGCCATTTGCTTTAGATACAGATGGCCCCTTGATAGAACCGTTTCAAGAAGACTCTTGGGTTCTGTTAGCCAGCGCGGACCAAGATCCGCGCTTTTTCTTGTTGGCAAGCCCGCGCAAGAGAGCGGGCTTGCAATCAAGCACTCGTGCCACTCTTTTCGTTGCGCTCGGCATAAATGTAGAGCGGCCGCGATTTACCCTCGACGACATCCGGACCGATGACGACCTGCTCGACACTATCGAGACCCGGCAGATCAAACATCGTATCGAGCAATATGCTCTCCATGATGGAGCGCAAACCACGCGCACCGGTTTTCCGTTCGATCGCCTTTTTGGCGACGACATTCAGCGCCTCGTCCTGGAAGGTGAGTTCGGTGTTCTCCATTTCGAAGAGGCGCTGATATTGCTTGACAAGCGCGTTCTTCGGCTCGGTGAGGATCTTTTTCAGGGCCTCCTCGTCGAGATCTTCCAACGTGGCGATGACCGGCAGACGTCCGACAAATTCGGGGATGAGGCCGAATTTCAGTAGATCCTCGGGCTCGACCTTGCGGAAGATTTCGCCCGTGCGCCGGTCATCCGGTGCCTGCACGCTGGCAGCGAAACCGATCGACGTGGTCTTGCCGCGAGTCGAAATGATCTTTTCGAGACCGGCGAATGCACCACCGCAGATGAACAAAATATTCGTCGTATCGACCTGCAGGAATTCCTGCTGCGGATGTTTGCGACCGCCCTGCGGAGGCACGGAAGCAACGGTGCCCTCCATGATCTTCAACAGGGCCTGCTGCACACCTTCGCCAGAGACATCGCGCGTGATCGACGGATTATCCGACTTGCGGGAAATCTTGTCGATTTCATCGATATAGACAATGCCACGCTGCGCCCGTTCGACATTGTAGTCGGAGGCCTGCAGAAGCTTGAGGATAATGTTCTCAACATCCTCACCGACATAGCCAGCTTCGGTGAGCGTCGTCGCATCGGCCATGGTGAAAGGAACATCGAGGATGCGAGCCAGCGTCTGCGCCAGCAAGGTCTTGCCGGAACCGGTCGGGCCGATCAGCAGGATATTGGATTTCGCAAGCTCAACATCATTATGCTTGGTGGCATGATTGAGCCGTTTGTAATGATTATGAACTGCGACCGAGAGCACACGCTTCGCCTGCGGCTGGCCGATGACATAATCATCGAGGACCTTGCAGATTTCACGCGGCGTCGGAATTCCATCCCGGCTCTTGACCAGCGAGGATTTGTTTTCCTCGCGAATGATATCCATGCAGAGTTCGACGCATTCATCGCAAATGAAGACGGTGGGACCGGCAATCAGCTTGCGGACCTCATGTTGGCTCTTGCCACAGAACGAGCAATAAAGCGTGTTCTTGGAGTCGCTGCCGCCGACCTTTGTCATGGATCATCTCCTAACGGCCGAGGCCATGTGCGGACCTCGATCATGGTGAATTAGGATCATGATGAAAATGGCTGGCATCGTCACCATGGCCGGTGGATCCGCACACGAACCAACCGGCATCTTGTTTTATTTCGAACCTCCGCCCCCCTTCTTATTCCGCCTAGAAATTTCGCGTCGTGTGAGAAAGGAGTGGAACAGAAGTTCTCGATGCTCGTCCATCCCTCTCACCCGATCGAAACGCCATGACGGTTAACGTCATATCGACGCAATAGAGGGATCTTAATATGCCAACCTATTCCTTTATGCCCGCTTCACTATTAAAGCGGCTTTTTCTTGCGTCGGCCTGTTGCATCTGACGGCCCTCCGGCAATTGGAAATGAACCGCTCGTCGATTTAAAAAAGCAAGTTACATACCAATTGTCTAGATCGCCCTTGCGACATAAACGCCGCGTTTTCGCTCGGGTTCGCCGACGAATCCGAAGCTTAGAACCACTTTCGTTCTATTCCAAGCTCCGGTTTGCCGACCAAAAGACGAATCTTCCTATTTCGCCTCGGTGGTCAGGGCGAGTTCGTCGGGACGTTTGTCGATCACATTATCGATGATCCCGAATTCCTTCGTTTCCTGAGCAGACATGAAATGATCGCGGTCGAGCGTCGTCTCGATCGTGTCATAGTCCCGGCCGGTATGTTTCACATAGATCTCGTTGAGCCGACGTTTGACCTTCATAATGTCCTCAGCATGGCGGAGGATATCGGAAGCCTGGCCGGAGAAGCCGCCAGACGGCTGATGCACCATGATACGGGAATTGGGGGTCGCGTAGCGCATGCCCGCTTCACCAGCGCACAGCAGAAGCGAACCCATGGAGGCCGCCTGGCCAACACACAGCGTCGAGACTTTGGGCCTGATGAACTGCATCGTGTCATAGATCGCAAGGCCAGCCGTCACCACGCCGCCCGGCGAGTTGATGTACATGGAAATTTCCTTCTTGGGGTTTTCCGCCTCCAGGAAGAGCAATTGGGCGATGATGACAGACGCCATATTGTCCTCGACCTGACCGGTGAGGAAAATGATCCGCTCACGCAACAGGCGCGAATAGATGTCGAAACCCCGTTCGCCACGGCTGGTGTTCTCGATCACCTGAGGAATCAGATAATTGTCATAAATCTCGATCGGATCGCGGTCACGCATGGCCATGGTCTTGTCTTTCCTGAGCTGAGGGCATGATCGTCATGAACGAAAATGCCCTGGAACGAGCGATGTTACGGTGGGAGGGCAACCGCTCTGGTCGCCCGAACGCATGGATTGGGAAGATAATGACTTCCGCGCGCTTCGCAAAGGGATTGCTGCGCGAGAACCCCTTCCATGGAACAAGATGCGAGCCAGAACCATCCGCGCGGAAAACGGCGGCACAGGCCAAGAAATCATCCAAGATCTGAAGAAACGAGAGACAGACATCCAGGGCAATTACCCATTTCAGGCCAAATAAGACGTAAAAACAAATGTTTCAAGAGAGCGGCTCACCTCTTTGGTGATCTGGCTTCACGTCTCTCTCCGCAAAGGGTGAACAGGCCAAGACGAAGCCATCGTCCCTGGCCTCCCCCTTCATAGGCCCCTGATCCGCTACAGATTCGTGAAATGATGGTTACTTTTCGAGATGCCCGCCAGGGGATTTCGCTTTGGCCGACAAGGCCGGGCTTTCCCGTAAAAAGCCTCTTAAATCAATAAGCGATGCGAATAGCCTGAGGACGATTTTTTCTGCCTATTTTTTGGTCAAAACATAAGGCAAAGAGCAAGCTTTATTCTTATCTATTTGTTTTTAAAATAACTTATTTAAAACCAATAACGATGAAAGCCTCCGTCTTTCCTACAATTTGCTCACCTATTGCGAAGCGGGATCAGGATCGGGGCCCCATCAATAAAGAACCCGAGGGTGAAGAATCACCCTCGGGTACGAAATGCTTAAAAATGCGGGAGCGAACCGTGCGTTCCTCTGAACCTTATTCGGAAACCGCTTCTTCCGCAGGTTCGCTTTCTTCCGCCTCTTGCGCCTTTTTCAGCAATTCATCTTTCGACACCTTGGTGTCGGTCACCTTGGCCTGCGTCAAAATATAATCGACCGTCTTGTCTTCGAACAAAGGCGCGCGAATTTCGTTCAGAGCCTTCGGGTTCTGGCGATAAAAATCCCAGATCATCTTTTCTTGACCCGGAAAAGCGCGTGCGCGCTCGACCAGAGCCTTGCCGACTTCCTCGTCGGGAACCACGATCCCGGCCTTTTCACCAATTTCCGCCAGCAACAGGCCCAGCCGGACCCGACGCTCGGCGATCTTGCGATAATCGGCGCGCGCGGCTTCCTCGGTCGTTCCTTCTTCCTCGAAGGTCTTGCCGCTTCTTTGTTGATCGAGTTCGACTTTGCGCCAAACTGTCGCGAATTCGTTCTCGACCAGACCTTCCGGCAATTCGAACTGATATTTCTTGTCGAGTTCGTCGAGCAGAGCGCGCTTCCATTGCGCGCGCGAGGCCGCGGCATATTCATCCGAAATCGTCGTGCGAATCTGCTCCTTCATGGCTTCGAGCGTTTCATAGCCGAAGGCCTTGGCCAATTCGTCGTCGATCGTCTGCTCACCCGGCGCGGCGACCTGTTTCACGGTTACGTCGAAGGTCGCAGCTTTGCCGGCAAGCTTGGCGGCATAATCTTCCGGGAAGGTGACCGCGATCTGGCGCTGTTCGCCAACCTTCAATCCGATGACCTGATCCTCGAAGCCCGGAATGAAGCTCTCGGAGCCAAGCACAAGATCGATATCCTCGCCGCTGCCGCCTTCAAAAGGCTCACCGTCGATCTTGCCAACGAAATCAATCGTTACTTTGTCGCCCTTTTCAGCGGCGGCACCTTCAGCCCTCGGTTCATAGGCGCGATTCTGATCGGCGAATCGGCCGAGAATCCGCTCGACTTCCTCTTCGGGGACATCCGCCACGAAACGTTCAATCGCAATATCCTCGAAACCACCAATCTCGAATTTCGGCAGGATTTCCAAGGCGACCTTGAAGGCGAAATCGGCGGTGGATTCGAACGCCTTCTCCATATCCTCCTTTTCGCCGTCGAAATCGATTCGCGGCTCACCGGCGGGGCGCAGGTTATTCTCTTCAAGAATCTTGCGATTGGCTTCGTTGACCGCCTCCTGCACCACGTCGAGCATGACGGAGCGGCCATAAAGACGCTTCAGATGGGCAACCGGCACCTTGCCAGGGCGAAAACCATTAATCCGCACCTTGGCTTTCATCTCTTGCAGTTGCTCGTCGAGGCGGGACGCGATGTCGGCAGCCGGGAGGACCACTTTATATTCGCGCTTGAGACCCTGCGAGAGGGTTTCGGTCACTTGCATCTCAATCAACCCTTTTCGGCTTTCAGCCTTGTTCCAGATTGGCCATTCGCGCGATGGCCAACGAGCCGCCGCCCTATCGTTTCAGAGAAAACCACAATGCAAGGCCGCTCCCAACGAGCTCACACACGTCGGAAGCGAGTTGGTGCGGGCGAAGGGACTCGAACCCCCACGATTTTCATCACCGGAACCTAAATCCGGCGCGTCTACCAATTCCGCCACGCCCGCGATCCGCCGCTCGACGCAAAGATCGCCATTACATTGCTTTGGAAACGGCTCTATAGCAATGGCGTCGCTTCCGTGCAGCAAAAAAGTAAATGGACCTTCACACCTTTCGACGTTCCGATCGGACACGCGTTTAAAAGCAACTCGTCGGTCCAAACATCCGTTCCAAGGTCGACAAGCCAGGATCAACAATCAGGGACTATCCATGCGGCAAGGCCTCCCCCTCACACGCCGCCATTTTCTCGGGCAGATATCGATCAGCCTCAGCCTGTTGCCGCACCTTTCCCGAACCGCACAGGCCGCCACGGAGGATGGTTTCCAAATCCTCGAGGCCCGGCAAGGCAAGCTGCGCCTTTTGCCCGAGCCACAGCCAGAGACGGATATTTGGGGTTTCGACGGCCTGGTGCCTGGCCCCCTTTTGCGCTTCAAAAAAGGCGACGAAATCAAGATCCGGCTTTTGAACAAGCTCGATCAACCGCTGACTCTGCACTGGCACGGCATGCGCGGCCCCAACGCTATGGCCGGTGTCGGCGGCCTCACGCAGCCGTCCGTGCCGCCCGGTGGCAGTTTTGACTATCGTTTCACGCCGCCCGACAGCGGTCTCTTCTGGTATCATTCGCATGTGCTGCCCTTGACCGGCGAACAATTAGACCACGGTCTTTATGGCGGGATCATCGTGGATGAACCGGAGCCGCCGCAAGTCGATCGGGATCTGCTGCTGGTTCTGAGTGACTGGCGGCTCGATGGCACAGGCGCACTCGAAAAGGATTATATCGATCGCCGGACTGCCATGGGTATTGGCCGCCTCGGCACACTTATCACCATCAATGACAAGCCGGTTCCCGTAACCGAAACCCTGCGGCCACGCAGCCGGGTCCGTCTGCGCATCATCAGCGCGACGGACGCCCGCGTTATGTTCCTCGGCTTTGAAGCGCTCCGGCCTTACATTATCGCGGTCGATGGCATGCCCTGCGACGCGCCTTTCGAACCGATCCGCCAAACGATCCCCGCCGGTCCTGGCGCTTGTTTCGACCTCTTGCTCGACCTCCCCGACGCAGCAGAGACGGAGGCCCGTCTCGTCCTGCGCGGCGATGAGGGGCAGCCAGATCAGCCCCTCTTCATTTTCAAGACGGCAAAGGAATCGTCCGACAAGGAAACGCCGAAAGAGGCCCCGCCTCCCATTCCCTCGCTCCCGCATAATCCACTGCTGCCCGTGGCGATCCCTTTGCAAGCGGCTTTCCGTCTCGATCTCACGATCGATGGCGGCGACAAACAGGAGCCTGGGCCGGACAAAAGCATGGCGGGCGCGACGACCAGCAATGGGAAAGGCTCGGACAACAAGGCCGGCACGCCACCAAACCCGCAACAAACCAGTCCCCAACCTGCGTCCCCACCGAATGGCCCTGCTCTATTCTGGACCTTGAACGGAATCTCGCAGCAAGGATTTGGGCCAAAGCCTCTCTTTTCGGTCAAGCGAGGTTCCGCTGTCACGCTTGGCTTCATCAATCGTTCCGCCTTCGTGCAGCAAATGCGCGTCCATGGCCATTGTTTCAGACTTTTGCATGATCTCGACGATGGCTGGGAACCCTATTGGCGCAATGCGGTACTGGTGCCGCCCGGCCGCACCAAACATATTGCCTTCATCGCCGATAATCCCGGCAAATGGCCAATCGAAAGTCTGATGGCGAGCCGGCAGTCGACCGGGCTCGCGACGTGGTTCGAAGTCACATAATCGATACGCAAAGCCAATTAGCCTTGCGTCATAAGGAGAGTTCATGCCCAACGTCCGCGAACCGCTTCTGCATCCCGTCGAAATCGCGCTCCTGCGCCCCACGCAGATCACCGTCGGCTTGCGCGAGGTGGAGGAAAAGCGCAAGGCTTGGCGGATCAAGACGGATAGCAAGGGCGCGGAATTTCTCGGCCAACACATGATCCCCGTTATCCTTGGGCCGAAACAGAGATATTACGTCATTGATCACCATCATCTCGTCCGTGCCCTGCACGCGGAAAATGTCCAGAAGATTTTCGCGACCGTCATCGCCGATCTCTCGAGCCTCACGAAGGAATCCTTCTGGTTTGTGATGGACAATCGGAATTGGCTGCATCCTTTCGACGAGAACGGTCTGCGCTGCAGCTATGACAAACTCCCCAAATCGGTGGAGGATCTGGTCGATGATCCTTTCCGTTCCCTTGCCGGCGCCTTGCGGCGGGCGGGCGGCTACGCCAAGGATACGACCCCCTTCAGCGAGTTTCTGTGGGCCGATTTTCTGCGCCAGAGGATCAAGCGCAAGCTTATCGAAAGTGATTTCGAGTCCGCCCTCGAACAAGCCCTGGCACTGGCGAAGGACAAACAAACCGATTATTTGCCAGGATGGTGTGGCCCTTTTTCATGACCAAGCGGCATGATCGGGTCTCTTCAATCGCAATCGGTATCACCACCGTGTTTCTTGCACCGCATTCAAGTGATCTCCAATCCGGGATCGCTCTGAGCACGGCAGGACTTTCAGAATGATCAATCCAGGCATCCCGCTGGCTCTCTTATCCGCTGTTCTGTTCGGCGCGAGCACACCTTTCGCCAAGCTTCTCCTGGGCTCCATCGACCCTTGGATCATGGCGGGAGTGCTCTATCTCGGTGCTGGTCTTGGCCTTTCGGCCGTGCATTTCTCTCGAACTCTCTTGCAACTGCCTGCGGTCGAAGCTCCGCTGCGGCGCTCGGATTTGCCCTGGCTCACCCTGGTGATCCTGACGGGCGGCCTTCTCGGTCCCTTGCTTTTGATGTTCGGCCTTGCCCATACGGATGCGGCTGCGGCCTCTCTCCTTTTGAACCTGGAAGGCCTCGCCACCATGGGCATCGCATGGGTGGTCTTTCGTGAAAATGTGGATCGGCGGCTCTTGCTCGGGGCTTTCGCGATCCTGGCCGGCGCTGTCGTTCTCTCCTGGAAAGGTCACGCATCCTTCCAGTGGAGCGCATTTCTGATCGCCGGAGCCTGCTTGTGCTGGGGTATCGACAATAATTTAACCCGCAAGCTTTCCTCCGCAGATCCCGTTCAGATCGCCATGATCAAGGGACTCGTCGCGGGTGCGATCAATTTGCTCATCGCAACAATCAATGGCGCGAGCCTTCCTTCCCCGACGGTATTCCTCTTTGCCGGTGTCATCGGGTTTTTCGGTTATGGCGTGAGCCTCACCTTGTTCGTTTTTGCCTTGCGCTATCTCGGCGCCGCGCGGACCGGAGCCTATTTCTCGCTTGCGCCTTTTGTCGGCGCGGTTCTGGCCATAGCCATGTTGGGAGAAACGCTTTCCATACAGCTCTTGATCTCTGGATGCCTGATGGGGTTTGGATTATGGCTGCACCTGTCGGAGCGCCATGACCATGAGCATCGCCATGACATCATGGAACATGAACACAGACATAGCCATGATGAGCACCATCAGCATGATCACGGCCCCACTATATTACCGGGTGAACCACATACACACTGGCATCGGCACACGCCGCTGGTGCATCGGCATCCGCATTATCCCGATCTTCACCATCATCATGGCCATGCGCATTGACAGGGAATGATCAAAGCCTGCAATTTTGATCCGGCTCAATTGCTCCCCGGCCGGACTTTTTTCAAATAAAGGCTCGCGATCACTGCCCTCGCGACATGTTCGGCCATGCATTGATAGCCGAGATCGTTCAGGTGAAACTCATCACGCATCATCTGCGGCTGATTGGCCCTTGTCCTAGCGATGAACTGCATCGCGTCATAACGCCGGACATAGAGAATATTACTCGTCGCGGCGATCTTGCGCATTCTTTCTCGGATCTCGAGGAAGGCGGCATCCTTCACGAAACGCGGCGCATATTGCATACCGACGAGCACGACATCGATATGATTGTCTTGCAGCCAGGAAATGGTCGAGCGGACGGTCTGTTCAAAATCATCGGGATCGACGCGTGACAGCGCATCGTTCATGCCCACCTGCCAAAGCACGAGATCGGGCTTCTCGGTCACGACCTCACTTTTCAGGCGTTCGGCGGCGGTCGCCGCGACTTCGCCCGGCAGACCGCGATTAATGATCTGGATATCAATATCTTTCAAAGCCGTTTCGAGGAGCGCTTCAAGCTGCATCGAATAGGTCTTGATGCCCGGTGTGGCGCCGATATTTGAGCTGGCGGACGATCCAATCGCCAGAATACGCACCGTTTTTTCGTGCGGCAATTTGACGGCAACGTTCGGCAAAGGCTCGGGCGCCGCCAGGTCAGCAGGTGGCACGTCGCAGGAGGGACTCAGCGGCGGCAAGACAGCGTCCCGCGTTTCCCCCAGCGCTTGCCCCAATCCTTGTTCCGCCCCCATCAGCCAGGCAAAGCAGAAATAGACCGCGGTTGATCCGCGGAGCCGTCCGAAACGCCGCTCGAGCGCGCCTGCAACCGGTTTCGCCATTCCGATGCCCATGCGACAAGACCCATGATCGCTATGCCGAAGATAACCAGGATCGCATCGGTTGCAACTCGCCCACCGAAAACAAAACGAAAAATCTGACCACCCAGGCTTAGCAACGAGCCCATGCAAAAAACATTCAGGGAATTGCGTCCGAGAAGGGCCAGAAAACGGCAAAGCCCCGGCAGAGCGCCAAAGATCATTGGAAACAGTCCTCCAACCAGAGC